>NZ_JBVVQY010000041.1:0-37859 GCF_055811615.1 Mesorhizobium sp. WSM4807 | reverse complement strand
CCCCCCCCCCAAAAACAAACCCCCGCGCCGACCCCGCAACCCTTCTTTATCCAACATTTTTTTTTTTTTTTAAAAACCCCCCCCCCCCCGGGGGGGCCCCCCCCCCCCCCCACCCCGGAACATTCAGCCCTTGGCGACGAGATCGTCGACCTGGGTTTTCAGGGCGTCGAGCGACTCCTTGGCCGAGCCCGACTGGCCGGCGAAGTATTTGCCCAGCGCAACCGGGATCATGTCGCTCGAGAGTTCTGCCCATGCCGGCAGGTCGGGCTCGGATCCCATGTAGTTGGCGATGGTGTCGCGCACGACCGGCAAATGGCGGGTCGTGCCGGCGCCGACACGCGCATTGGCCAGCACGCGCGGATCGTCATAGACGCTGGTGCGCGTTGGGCCCGTACCGCCACCCAGAACGGTTATCAGCGCCTGGGTATCGGCTGAGGTCGCCCATTGCATGAAAATCCAGGCAGCATCCGGGCTCTTCGAGTATTTCGACACCGCGAGCGAAGAACCGCCCTGGTGACCAACGCCCGGGATTTCGCCGAATCCGGTTTGCTCGACAGTCCGCAGCGTGGCGGCAGGTTTCGGCGGAACCATCGCTTCCATCAGACCTGAGACCTTGGAGGCCTTGGGATCGTCGAAGAACGGGAAGAATTCGCCCCAGGACAGCATCGAGGCGGCTACCCCCTGGCCGACCGACTGGCCCTCGCCATCCCATGTCCAGCCGTCGACGCCGGGCGGCATCGTCGCCTTGAGCTTGTCCCAGTAGGCCATGGCGGCCAAGCCAGCTTCGTCGTTGCCGGTGAATTTGCCGTCGGGGCCGAAAATCGAACCGCCATGGCCCCAAAGCCACGCCGTCCAATCGCATTCGAGGCTGTAGTGGCCCGATTTCATCTGGCCGCTGGTGCCGTACATGTTCGGGCCCTTGGCGTCGGTGATCGCCGCGGACGCCTGCAGCAAATCGTCCAGCGTGGCCGGAGGCGGCAGCTTGAGCTCGTCCCAGACGTCCTTGCGGTATTGCATGATGAAGATCGGGATGTCGTAGGGCACGCCGACCATGCGGTCCTCGTACATGGCGATACCGTCGACGAGCGGCTTCAGGAAGTCGTCGATGTTGTAGTTCGGCATTGCCAGATCGGCGTTTTTGAGCTGCTCACGCGGATCGAAGACATCCTGGCTGAAGCTCGCCGCCCAGCTCTGGTCGATATAGTAGAGGTCGTAAGTGCCGAGGCTCGACGCCACGTCGAGCGTCAGCTTCTGCAGCACCTGCTCGAGCGGCAGCACTTCGATCTCGACCTTGATGCCGGTAGCCTCCTCGAAATACTGCTTGAGCTGCGTGGCGATGGCATTCGACGGCGGCGTCGATTCGGTGGCGAGACGGAGCGTCGTTCCGGCAAAGGGCTTGCCGACATCCGAGAGCCACTTGGTGATTTCGGCGCTGGGCTTTAACTCCTGTTCCTGAGCCGATGCCTGGCTGATGCCGTAGAACGGACGTCGTCCCAAGCCCATGCCGAGCGCGCCGGCGCCGAGGCCGAGAATGCTTGCTGCGCGAAGAAACGAGCGCCGGTCCATCTGTCCGCGAACGAAGCGGTCGGTGACAGAGGCAAGATGCGCCTTTCTGATGCTGTCCTTCATTGTCTACTCCTCCGGTTTAATTCGCGATTTTCACAAGGCTGCGAATTCGAGCCTCCCATCTATTGTTTCAACGATCCCATCGTGAGACCGCGCACGAGGTGCTTTTGAACCAACAGAATGAAGATGAAAGCGGGAATGATGGATGCGGCGCCAAGCGCGGCCATGTTGCCCCAGGCGGTGCCGATCGAGGTGACGAAGGTCGACGAGACGACTGGCACGGTCTTGAGCGACGTGGTGGTCAGGGTCAGCGCGAACAGGAATTCGGTCCAGCTGAAGATGAAGCAGAGCACCGCCGTGGCGGCGATGCCGCCCTTGGCCATCGGCAGCACGATCCGCCGGAAGATCATGAAGCGGCTGGCGCCATCGACGATGGCGCTCTCGTCGATCTCGGAGGGAATGTCGTCGAAGAAACTCTTCATCAGAAGGACGGCGAGCGGCAGGTTCATCAGCGCGTGGATCAGCACCATGCCGGTATAGGTGTCGATGAGCCCGAAATTCTTGTAGATGAAGAACATCGGGACCGCGACCGCGACGGGCGGCATCATGCGCGTCGACAACACCCAGCCGACAAAACTGTGCCGGCCGCGGAAGTTCATGCGCGACAGGGCATAGGCGGCAAGCGTGGCGATGGCGACAGCGAGCACGGTCGACAGCGTCGCGATCACGATCGAATCCCAGACGCGCGGCGCCATGTAGAAGTTGCCGCCGCCCGGCGTCACTGTGATGCCGCCGCTGCCGAGCGAAATCCCGAACACCTTCTGGAAATTGTCGAAGGTCGGCGTGAAGGCGAACAGTTTCGGCGGCCGGTTAAAGATGTCATTGCCGTGTTTGAATGCCACCGACGTCCAGTAGTAGATCGGAAAGAAGAAGACTGCGACCACAACCCAGGCGGCGATGGTGCGAAGCATGCGGGTCGAGAAGGAGCCGTTCATTCTACCATCTCACCTTCGCGATACGGATGAAGAGGTTGGCAATAACGAGGATGATCACCAGGGTGACGAGGCTGAGCGTGGCTCCATAGCCCCATTTTACGAAGCTGAACGTCTGCTGCCATGCATAGAGGGACAGCGAGTAGGTCGACGCTCCCGGCCCGCCAGAGGTCATGACGAAGACGTAGTCGAAGACCCGGAAGAGATCGATGCCGCGGACCAGGACGGCGATCGCGATCACCTTCGACATCATCGGCAGGGTGATGCGCCGGAAAATCTGGAACGACGACGCGCCGTCGATCATCGCGGCCTCATAAGGCTCCGGCGGCAGCGCCCTGAGACCGGCAAGGAAGATAAGGACCATGAACGGCGTCCACTGCCAGATTTCCGCGACGAGAACGCCGGCAAGCGCGGTCGAGGCCGTGGCAAGGATGGGGTTGTTCGGATTGAGCACCCCGATCGACTGCAGGACGTAGCTGATCACCCCGAACTGCGGATCCTCCATCAGCAGATACATCATGCCGACAATGGCCGGCGGGATGACAAGCGTCATCGTCAGCACGCCGCGCAGGAATCCGAAACCGAAGCCGTCGCTGTCGAGGAGCAGCGCGATCGCCATGCCGAGCACCAGTTCAAAGACCAGCGCGATGGCGAAATAGGTGAAGGTGATGACGAGCGACTGCCAGAACCGCGTGTCGTTCCAGAGCTGCACCCAGTTTTCCGTTCCGACGAATTCGAGCGCCCGCCGGCGCGGGACAAACTCGTGGAAGCTCAGCCAGATGTTGTAGATCAGGGGATAGACGGTGAAGACAAGCAGGATCGCCACCAGCGGCAGCAGCCAGGGCAGCGGGTGGTCCGAAATGACGAAACGTCTGGCTTGGGCAACCCGCACGCGTTCCTCCCGAACCGCTTCGTTTTGCGATGCACAAATGTTCATATCTTGTGCATTTGTTCAAATGCTATATCGTCACCATGTCTGTGGCAAGCACTTGTTGGCCGGCGACAGCGGCATTCGGATGGGTGCGCCACCTGCAGCGGAGGACCCTCATGACGTCGATTGGTCTGCTGGCACGGGTTGCCCATCAATATTTCGTGCTGGGCGAAACGCAGCAGGCCATCGCCGAGCGGCTGCAGATCAACCGCACCAAGATCCACAGGCTGCTGGCCGAGGCGAAGGAGCGCGGCATCGTCTCGATCCGCATCAACGCCGGGACGTCCCAGGCGCTCGAAATGGAAGAACAGCTCAGGCGGAAGTACCGGCTCGACATATGCAGCATCACGCCTGATGACACCGGGTCGGAGCTCGGGCTCTCCGAAGTGATCGGCATCTATGCCGCGCAGACCGTCGAGACGCTGCTCAGGGACGACATGACGGTCGCCATGGCGTGGGGCCGTACCATGAGATGGCTCGCCTCCAACATCGAACCGGTGGCGCTCAGGAACGTTACCGTCGTGCCGCTTCTCGGCTCTCTGTCGCGCCGGTCGTCGATCGACAAATACGACGCCGCCGCCGTCTTTGCCCAGCGCACTCAGGCCGAATCCTACTATCTCCCCGGACCCATCATCTGCGACAGCCGCGAAAGCCGCGAGACGATCCTGCAGCAACCGAGCGCGCGCGAGGTTATCCAGAAGGCGCTGAACGCCGATCTTGCGCTGATGAGCGTCGGCGGCACAACCAGCTCGACGCTTCGGAGCGTCGGTTATATGACCGACGAGGAATTCGACGACGTCCTGAGACTGAAGCCGATCGGGAACTTTCTCGGCTACTTCTTCGACCGCAACGCCGAACTCATCGACCATCCCGTCAACGAACGCATTGTCGGGGTTTATCCTCTCGACACGCTCAACATTCCCAAACGCATCCTCGTTTCCGGCGGAAAGAACAAGGTCGGCATCATGGCCAAGCTCCTGGAAAAAGGGTTCTTCACCGGCCTCATCACCGACCAGGAGACGGGCAGCTCGCTGTGACATCCACCGGCCGGCATCGCGGTGGCAGCCGAAGGTGCTGTGCGATGTTGCCTGGAGCGTTGCGCGCGCTTTCATCTGAAAGCAGACTGGCATCGAATCTTCCGTCCCTGGTTCTGTTTCGCCTGCAGAACATCCTTTGCGTCTTTGCGGGCGGCACATTTCGCGCCGGCCGATCAGACCACCCCTGACCTCCGGTTTGCCAGGATCACATCGGCAATCTCGACGAAGCCGCGGCCACCTCGCGACCTGGCGACGTAAGCGGGTTCGGCGTCGATCTGTCCCTGGAAATCCACGACATTCGCGACTCCGAACGAGTTCGGAAAGAACCCGAACATCGGGGCGTCGTTCGGGCTGTCTCCGACGAATGCATAGGCCTGCCTTTCAGCATCGAGATCGGTTCCCAGCCTCTCGCTCGCAAAGCGGCGCGTCATCGACAGCTTGTCGTATCGGCCAAACCAGCCGTTCACATGGATCGACGAAATCTTGGCGACAGCGCCGGCCTGCTCGAAAAGCTGCTTGATGCGCCTGGCATCGGACAGCGGCAGCGCCGGAACATCCTCGCAAAAGTCGATGGCCAGATCGGCTTCGCGATATCGCTGGTCGGCGGATACGGCCGAACCCGGCACTTCCTGGACAATGCGCTTTTCCAGTTCGGCGAGCCTGAGCCTGTTTTCCCGGCGTTCCTCAGCGCTCGCCGCGAAAACCCGGATCATCTTTCGCGTTGCCTGATCGTAAGCGAAGTAAAAAGCGCCATTTTCGCCGACCACGCCGGTCACCGGCCAGAACCGGGCAATCATGTCGCACCAGCCTGCCGGTCTCCCGGTAATGGGAGCAACGACAAGGCCCGACTGGTGCAGGCGTTCGAGCGCACGGTAGGCGTCGGCCGGAAGACGACCCTCGGTCGTCAGCGTGTCGTCGATATCGCAGAATACGCCGCGCATGCGCGACGCAGTTTCGGGTGCGAATTCGGCGAGGTCGCGCATCAGGTCAGGCTTCCCCGCGCGCAAAATCCTCCAGCATTCCTGCATCCGCAGCAATGTCGAGGAAGGAGAAGCGATTGCGCATCTCCCGGCAATGGACGACGGCTTCGCGGTAAAAATCGGCCGGCGTGCCCAATTCGGCCGCTGAGATAGGCCCGCCGGTAGATTTCAGCAGGCGCTGCATCTCGTCGACAGGCAGCATGAATTGCTTGAGCTCCTGCCTGAGCGTCGGCCAGAGCTCCTGCAGCCGCTCGTTGAACGCGACGGCGGCATTCTCGTCGAAGGCCTTCTTCTTCAGTTCGTCGAGACATTGTGCGGCGACAGCCGGCCCCATGCGGCGGACCATGTCGTCAGGATCGATCCTCGTCGCCTTCACCACCGGCGGCTGGTCGCTTGCTAGCATTGCTTGCTGCAAGCGCGCCATGGTGAGTGAAGCGACACCGACCTGGGTGCCGTGGAGCGTCCCGGGGTGACGCTCGCCGGCGAAGCAGTCGATGTAGTGCGATATTTGATGCTCGCCCATAGAACCGTGATTGGAGACGCCGGTGAAGGAAATGCCGAGGCCGCAGAGCGTCAGCACGCGATAGAGATAGCCATTGGCCTCGATGTCGCGTTCGGCAAGCTTTGCCGCACGCTCGTTGAGCGCCGCCTCATCCTTTTCCTGGATGAGAAACGGTACCTGATGGTAGGCAGTGCCAAGCAGACGGTGCGACATCCACCAGTCGATCTGGGCGACCGAGCGGCAAAGGCAGTCACCGAACCCCGCCGCCGATAGATAGGTCGGGGCGGCAGCGGAGACGCCAAGATCGACGAAAAAGCCTGATGGGGCGTGGGAAGGGAGCGATACCTTCAGGCCGCTTTCAAGTGTGATGGACGCAGTCGTTGATGTGTAGCCGTTCATCGAACCGGCCGTCCCGAACACGCAGTAGCGCCGTTCATTCCTTCCGGTGACGAACTTGCAGAGATCGTTGATCGTGCCGGAACCGACCGCTACCACGGCATCCGCATCCGCGAGTTTGACGGCCAGGCTTTCAACGTTGGCCATGTCGGCATGCGGGTGATCCAATATCAGGACATCGACAGGGCCGAGCGTCTTCAGTTCGCGCGCAATGCGTTCGCCAAGCGCATCATAGGTCGCGGCATCCGCGACGACCGTGAACCGCTCACCCAGGTTCAGCTCAGAAACGAGATCGGCGGCCCGCCCTTCGAGGCTTTCTTCGATGACGATCCGCTCATACGGCACCAAGGCCTTCTTCCCGGTCTCCGGGTTGGTCCAGCGCCCGTCCAAAATGTCGTCGATTAATGTCGTCCAGGATCCGGCTGCCGGATTCGTCATGGCGTCCTCATTCTGGGGCAACCCTCTAATCGAGGCGGAGGAGCGTTGCGTCATTGAACAATAGTCATCTATCTCTGTCTTTTGTCAAGCATTCGCCCGCGACGCTTGACTTCGTTCTGCAAACCTGCGGAAAAAGGGACATGAATGCCAACGCCGACATCGACCTGGTCCGACCATCTGGGCTCTCGGCACTGCCGCCCGAATTCGACAGCGCGGTGGCGTGGGCTGCCTGGCTCTACTATGTCGACCAGCTTAACCAGAGCGATGTGGCCAAGGTCATGAACGTCTCCAGGGCGAGCGTGGTACACTATCTGCAGGAGGCACGCGAAAGCGGACTTGTCGCCGTGCAGGTCGACCACGACGCTTTTGCCCGCACCTTGACCTCGCGGCGTCTCATGGAAAAATACGGGCTTCGCGGCGCCGCGGTTATCCCCGACCTTGATCCAAACGATGCCGACCGCCGCATCGGCGAAGCGGCAGGCCGGTTGCTGGCGTCGATGGTCGATCCGGGCGACACGATCGGCGTTGCCTGGGGAAAAACAGTGCTCGCTGCCGCCCGCTCGATCCCACGACTACGGCATGATCGGAACCTCACCGTCGTCCAGCTCTCGGGAAGCTCGATCGGCACCAGCGATTTCTCGCCGGAATTTTGCACCTCGCTGATGGCCAATCGGCTCGGCGCCCGCTGCATAAACCTGCTTGCCCCGGCGATCGTCTCCACCGACGAACTGCACGACGAACTCATGCAGGAGCCGATGCTCGTCAACCAGTTCCGCATGATCCGTGCCGCCGGCAAAGTCATCTTCGGGATCGGCGATATCGGGCCGGAGAGCACCTATGCCCGAGCCGGGATATCGGATGCCGCCGCACTTGCCGGCATGATCGAGCAGGGCGCGCTCGGGGTCATTATCGGGCGGTTCATCGACGCCCAGGGAGCCGCTTTCGCAACGCCGCTCGACGGACGCACCGTCGGCATCACGCTCGACGAACTGAAAGCGGTGCCGGTCCGCATCTGCGCCGCCGGTGGCGCCCGCAAGATGGGGGCGATCAGAGGCGGGCTCGGCGGCGGATATGCGACACATTTTGTCACCGACATGGCCACCGCGAACATTCTGTTGGAATAACCGGCACTCGGTGGAACTCATCGTCTCGGGAGGACAATCATGGGCAGCAGCGACGAACCTCTTGTCGTCGGCCTCGACAGTTCCACGCAATCCTGCAAGGCGATTGCCTGGAGCCGGGACGGACGAGCCGTGGCGGAAGGCCGCGCGCCGCTCGATCTGATGAAGCCGAGGCCGGACTACGTCGAGCAGGAGGTCACCGACTGGTGGCGGGCCGCGACGACGGCGCTGAGACAGCTTGTCGGCGCGGTCGATGCGAAACGCATCGCCGGTATCGCGATCTCCAACCAGCGCGAGACCGTAGCCCTCATCGACGGCGCCGGCGAGCCGATCGGACCCGCGAGCCTCTGGCTCGACGAACGTGCCGCCGGGCTGGTCGACCGTTTCGCGGCGGAGATCGGCCGTGAGCGGCTGCACGCAATCACCGGCAAGCCGATCGATGTGACGCCGGTCGTTTACCGCCTGAAATGGCTGCGCGAGAACGAGCCGGAACGATTGGACCATGCGAACAAAATCCTCGACGTGCACGGCTATCTGACGCTGAAACTGACGGGAATGCCAAGTGCGAGCTGGACGAGCGCCGATCCGTTCGGTCTCTTCGACATCTCGCGCAAGGCATGGTCGCAGCCGATCCTCGATCATCTCGGCATCAAGCTGTCGCAACTTCCCGATGCGGTGCGGTCCGGCACGCGGATCGGGACCGTTCATGCCGCGGCCTCGGCCGCAACGGGCCTTTCCGAAGGTACGCCGGTGATTGCCGCCGGCGGCGATGGGCAATGCGCCGGGCTCGGCGTCAATGCCATGCGCGACGGCGTCGTCTATCTCAACCTCGGAACTGCGATCATCGCAGGAATCTGGTCGCGGGAACCGGTGGTCGGCGCCTTCTGGCGTACCATGACCTCGCCGACAGGCGATGGCTATTTCCTCGAGGCTGTGCAGCGGGCGGGTGTCTATTTCGTCAACTGGTTCGTCGACGCGTTTGCCGGCGGGCGCTCCGATCCGGCGATCTTCGACCGTCTGGAAAGGGAAGCGGTGGCCGTCCCGATCGGCTCCGACGGACTTCTCGCCGGCACCACCCTGGTCGGTTGCATGGACCCGCATTGGGATCCGAGCGCGCGCGCGAGCTTCATCGGCATGCACCCTTCGCACACGCTCGGTCACTTTTATCGTGCCGGGCTCGAGGCGATGACGCTGCAAACCGCCCGGGCTCTCGAAGAGATGCGCAGTCATGGTCTTTCGCCGGCGCAAATGGTGGCGATCGGCGGCGGCGCCAACAGCAAGCTTTGGACAAAAATGATCGCGGACGCGACCGGGATCTCGATCCATAAGGGGCACAATGCTGAAGCCTCCTCCCTCGGCGCAGCGATTAGCGCCGCGGTCGGCGTCGGATGGTTCGAAAGTTTTTCTGAGGCGGCGGACGCCATGACCAGCATCGCCGAGACAATCGAACCGGACCCCAGCTGCCGCGAAGCGTGGGACGCGCTCTCGGCCAGGCAGGCCAAGGTCTTCCCCGCGACCCAATTCGCCTGGCGGAATTGAGACCAGCGCGGCAAGCAACCTCTCGAACTGGAGCGTAAAAAGCGTCGCCGTCCCGCTACTTCAACCCACCCACCGCATGCTGATAGACATCAGGCTTGAAGCCGACGAGGATACGATCGCCAAGATCGAGGACCGGCCGCTTGATCATCGTCGGTTTGGCCAGCATCAGCGCCTTGGCCTTCTTCTCGTCGAGACTCAGCTTGTCCTTGTCCGACAGTTCGCGAAATGTCGTGCTCGCCTTGTTGAGCAGGATTTCCCAGCCGACCCTGCCGGACCAACTGTCCAGCCGATCCGCCTCCAGTCCTTCGACCCTGTAGTCGTGAAAGCGATAGGCGACATCATGGCTCTGCAGCCAGACACGCGCCTTCTTGATCGTGTCGCAATTGGTGATGCCGTACATCGTGATCGTCAAATTTTTGCCCTCGGACTGATCGCTCATCGAATCTGGCGCACCGTAAACCACCCCTCAGACATTGCCACCGACCCCCGCAGGCATCCTCACAATTTTTGCGCTTGCCAATACTAAGGTTTTTACCTAAGTAATATAAATTAAGTGCAGTGACGCGAGGACGACATGACTGTGGCAACAAGCCTGCACTCCGCCAGCCAGCCGCCGATTGACGGCATCTTCCGGGCGCTTGCCGATCCAACGCGCCGCCGTGTTGTCGAGCGGCTGAACAGAAGCCCCGCCTCGGTTAGCGAGCTCGCGCAGCCATTCGACATGACCCTGCCCTCCTTCATTGAACATCTCAGGGTTTTAGAAGGCTGCGGGCTCGTCCATTCCGAAAAAGCCGGCCGCGTCAGGACCTACCGGCTTGCGCCTGAGCCGCTGAAGCTTGCGGAAAACTGGCTGGCCGAGCAGCGCACCCTGTGGGAGCGCCGCCTCGATCAATTCGACGACTACGTCCTAAAACTCAAGGAGAAAGACAAATGAGTTCGACCGTGCTGTTCAAACCCGACCCCAAACTCGACCTCGTCCTCGAACGTGTCATCGACGCGCCGCGCGAGCTTTTGTGGATAGCCTGGACGACGCCCGAGCATGTTCGGCAATGGTTCACACCGAAGCCGTGGATCGTCACTGATTGCGAGATCGACCTCAGACCTGGCGGGCTGTTCAGGACCCGCATGCAGTCGCCTGATGGCAAGGAGGTCAATGACCGCCACTGCTGCTACCTCGACATCGTGCCGAACGAGCGGCTGGTGTGGACCGATGCGTTGCTGCCCGGCTATCGGCCGTCAGGGGACTCATTCATCACAGCGGTCATAGCATTGCAGCCGGAAGGCAAGGCGACGCGCTACACCGCGACAGCCATCCACCGGGATGAAGCGACACGAAAGAACCACGAGGAAATGGGCTTTTTCGATGGCTGGGGCACCGTGGCCGACCAGCTTGCGGAATATGTGAAGGGGATTTGAGTAGATTGATCATGACGTGGCGATCAACGGCCAGCGATCCAGGGAGTCAAGCATGGTCGAGAAACCCACCTACCCCGTCACGCCGAGGTCAGATAGCAGCCGCGCTCGATGGCGAGGCGGCGCACCAGCGCCAGAACGCTGTCGATGGTGGGCGTCGGCTGGCCGGTCAGCCGGCCAAGCTCCTGGACCGCCGTTACCAGTGCGTCGATCTCCATCGGTCGGCCGCGTTCCAGATCCTGCAGCATCGACGTCTTGTGCTCGCCGACGTCGCCGGCCCCCTTGATGCGACGGTCGACCGAGATCGGGAAACGGACGCCGAGGCTTTCGCCGATCGCCTGCGCCTCCAGCATCATGGCGCGGGCAAGCATGCGGGTTGCCTCGTCGGCAGCGATTGCCGAAAGCGTGCTGCCGGTCAGCGCGGAAATCGGGTTGAAGGAGAGATTGCCCCAGAGCTTCACCCAGATTTCGCTTCGGATGTCGTCGCGAACCGGCACCTGCAGCCCCGCCGCAACCATCTCCTCGGCAAGCCGCGTGACACGTTCGCTCTTCTCGCCCGAGGGCTCACCAAGCGAGAAGCGTTTTCCCTCGATATGGCGGACCAGGCCGGGCGCATCCACCTCGGCCGCGGGATAGACGACCGAGCCGATGACGCGATCCGGCCCAAGCCGATCCCAGATCAGCCCACCGGGATCCACCGCTTGCAACCGCGTGCCTTCAAGCGATCCGCCGATCTTGTGGAAATACCACCACGGCACGCCATTCTGCATGGTGACGACGGCCGTCCCTTCGCCCAGCAGCGGCGCGATCTGGTCGAGCGCTGGTGCGACGGAATGGGCCTTGAGCGCCAGAACGACGTAGTCCTGGACACCTAGCTCTTGCGCCTGCGCGGCGGCCCTGACAGAGGCGGTTGATTCATGACCGTCTTCCATCAGGCGAAGCCCGGCCGTCTTGATCGCATCGAGATGAGCGCCCCGCGCCACGATCGACAGATCGACGCGGCCGGCCATGGCAAGTTTGGCCGAGAGATAGCCGCCGATCGCGCCGGCGCCAAAAATGGTGATCCGCATCATCCCAGCCTGGGTTTCGCAAGACCGAGTTTGGTCGCGAGACCGATGCGCTGCAGCTTGCCCGTCGCGCCCTTCGGGATTTCGTTCAGGATCAGGACAATGCGCGGCACCTTGAAGTCGGCAAGCCGGAGCGCGGCAAAGCTGCGGATGTCGCCTTCGGTGGCGGCCATGCCCTCGCGCAGCACGATCGCAGCCGCGACCTCCTCGCCGAGCTTGTCGTGTGGCGTGGCGAAGGTGACGACCTGGGCCACCGCCGGATGATCCATCAGCACGTCGTCGACCTCGAGCGGCGAGATCTTCTCGCCGCCACGGTTGATGATCTCCTTGAGCCGGCCGGTGACGCGCAGATAACCGTCATCGTCGAGCATGCCCTGGTCGCCGGTATGAAACCAGCCATGCGCGAAGGCGGTGGCATTGGCGTCCAGATTGTTCTCGTATCCGGCGGTGACATTGGGCCCGCGAATGACGATCTCGCCGGTCTCACCGGGCTGCAGCAATTGCCCGTCCAGCGCCATCACCGCCACCTCCGGTCCGGCGGCGGCGCCGACGCTGCCCGGCTTGCGCAGGCCCGGCGGCAACCGGTTCGAGGCCATCTGGTGCGCGGCCTCGGTCATGCCGTAGGATTCGATCACCGGACAGCCGAAGGTCGCCTCAAGCTCCGCCATCACTTGCGGCGGGAGCGATGCCGAGGACGAGCGGATGAAGCGAAGAGGCGCGGCGGCCAATGCATCGGCATTGCGCGCCGCCCGCGGCAGGATGGCCTGATGCATGGTCGGCACGGCCGTGTACCAGCTCGGCCGCGCCTCGCTAAGCCAATGGAAGAAGCGCAGCGCGTTGAAGCCCGGCGTGCAGAAGACGCTGCCGCCGGCCGCGAGCGAGGACAACACCGCCGCGATCAGCCCATGAATGTGGAATAGCGGCATGACGTTGAGGCAGCGATCACCGGCCGTCAGGCCGAGCGTAGCGCCGATATGGGCGGCCGAGGCGGTGAGATTGGCATGGCTGAGCGGCACCAGCTTGGGTCGTGACGTGGTGCCGGACGTGTGCAGCAACAGCGCGATGTCGCCGTCCTCAGCCAGGCCGGGCGAAACAGACGGACCAACCGGTTTGCCCTCGATCTCAAAACTGCCGGCTGGCGCGTCACCCCGCGCGACCAGTCTCAGCACAGCTATGCCCAGACGCTCGGCAACCGCGACCGCCGGACCACTCTCGTCCTCGGCGACCAGGATTGCGTTGGCGCCGATGTCGGAGAGATAAAAATCGAGCTCGTCGGCCCGGTAGGCCGGGTTGAGCGGCGCCGTCGACGCCGCTGCGGCCACCGCTACAAAGGCAGTCGCCATCTCCGGCCCGTTCGGCAGCACGATGGCCACCCGGTCGCCACGGCCGAGGCCCAGCGCATGCAGTTGGGCTGCCATCTCGGAGATCAGGCGGCACAGTCCGCCATGGGTGAGCGTGATCCTGTCGGGCGCCGAAATCGCCGGCGCATCATCCGCGCCGGCAGCAAGTCGTTCAATGATCGATGCCGCTTCAGACAACGCGAACCTCTAGGTCGCCGACGCCATCGATATGACCGCGAAGAACATCACCGCGAACAACCGCGCCGACGCCCGCCGGCGTGCCGGAAAGAATGATGTCCCCCGGCATCAGCGTGAAAAGACCTGAGAGATAGCTGATCATTTCCGGAACTTTCCAAATCATCTGGTTGAGGTCGCCGGTCTGTTTTCGCTGGCCATTGACGTCCAGCCAAATCGCTCCCTGGGTTGGATGGCCGATCGAGCTTGCCGGAACCAATGGCGTACATGGCGCTGATGCCTCGAAGGCCTTGCCGACCTCCCATGGACGGCCCATATCCTTCGCCTTACCTTGCAGGTCGCGCCGCGTCATGTCGAGACCTACGCCGTAACCGAACACGCAGTCCAGAGCCTTTTCGACCGGGATATTCGTACCGCCGCTTTTCAGCGCCACGACCATTTCGATCTCGTGATGGACATCGTTGGAAGCCGGAGGATACGGAAAGTCCCCTGTCGTATCGAGGTTGTCGGGGTTCTTCTGGAAGAAGAACGGCGGCTCCTTGTTGGGGTCGTGTCCCATCTCGACTGCATGCGCGGCATAGTTCCGTCCGACGCAATAGACCCGGTGCACCGGAAACATTTTGTCGGTTGCCGCCACCGGGATGCTGGGGATTGCGGTCGGTTCGATGACATAGCTTGAGGTGGTGCCGTGCATGTTCACTGTCTTGCTCCTGCATAGTATTCGACTTTCGCTTCGGCTCTTTCGATCAGTTCGGCGATCAGCAGGGCGAAGGCAAAAAGGATGATGGTCAAGGCCCAGAATTCGGCCATGCGGAAATTTCGCGAGAAGGTCTCGAACAGCGCACCGTAGCCGACGATGGCGACGAGCAACTGGCCGATGACGACGCCCTTGACGCCACGGATGAGGCCGAGGCGGATGCCGGCAAGGATTTCCGGAAGTGCCGCCCAAAGGATGATCTTGGTATAAAGCGCCGGGCGCGAGGCGCCATAGGAACGCGCCATTTCGATCAGCGACGGCGAGATGTGGCGGACCCCGGCGCGCGTGTCGAGAACGATGATCCAGATCGCAAACAGGAACACCGCCGCAACGATCGTCTTCTCGCCGAAGCCGAACAGGATCATCAGCACCGGGACGATCGCCGAGAGCGGTGCGCTTGAAAAGATGTTGACCCACATGCCGAGCAGGTCGTCGGCAATCTTGACGCGTCCCATCAGGATGCCCAGAGGCACGCCGATTACGATCGACAGGGCCATGCCCATGGCGAAGGCGCGAAGGGTCGTGACCGTCGCGCTCTGCCAGGACGGCGTCTGCACCAGACCGACGGCTGCAGCCAGCACGTCGCTAAAGGGCGGCAGCAGAAAAACAAGGTCCAGCCGGCCGACGATTTCCCACACGACGCACCAGACAAGCAGGGACGCCATCATTGGTATTCGGTAGCCAAACAAGGTCATGGCCGGTCACTCCACATACTGCTTCAGCCCCTGCCAGATCTCGTCGACGGTATCGAGATAGTGCCTGTCGCGATGAATGCGCTCCGGGTCGCCGGTGCGATCGATTTCCGGTTCGATGATCTGCGACACCCGGCCGGGTCTCGGTGACAGCAAGACGATGCGGTCGGAGATGTAGACCGCCTCCTCGATTGAGTGCGTCACGAAGATGAAGGTCTTGTTCTGGTTGGTGCGCAGCCGGATCAGGTCTTCCTGGAACTTCCGCCGGTTCTGCTCGTCGACGGCTGAAAACGGTTCATCGAGCAGCAGGACGTCGGCATCGACCGACAAGGCCCGCGCCAGGCCGACGCGCTGGCGCATGCCGCCCGACAGTTCGTGCGGGTATTTGTCCTCGAAGCCGGCGAGACCCACCTCGGCGATGTAGCGGCGCGCGATCTCCTCGCGCTCGGCCTTGTTGGTGCCGCGCAATTCCAGTCCGAAGGCGACGTTGCGTGTCACGGTCGCCCACGGCATCAGCGCAAAGTCCTGGAACACGAAAGCGCGTTCGGGGCCGGGTGCGCCGACGCGCTTGCCGTTGATCGCGACGGTGCCGCCATCGGCCCGTATTAGGCCAGCTATGATCTTCAACAGCGTCGTCTTTCCGCAACCGCTGGGTCCGAGAAGGCTGGTCAGCTTGCCCCTGGGAAAGTCGAGATCGATGCCGCGCAACGCCTCGACATTGCCGTAGGTCTTGGAAATTCCCCTCACTTCCACGATCGAATCGATTGGTGCGGGAACCGGCGACGGTCCATTTCGCAATGCGGTCGCGCCCATCTTAAGCACCTCTACTCTCGGGCCTGAAAACACGGACCTCCACCCACTGCAGAAAGACGAGCGTCAGGGTGGAAAGCGCGATGATCGAGGCAATTGTTGCGTACATCTCGGCGTAGTCTGCGCGCGAGCGATGGAAGGTGATGAGGTCGCCGATGCCGGTCGGGGTAATCAGCAGTTCGGCGAGCACCACGCCGACGAACCCGGCAGCGACGCCGAGGCGCAAGCCGGCAAAAATCACCGGGCTGGCGTCCGGAAGAATGATCTTGGTGACGGTTTGCCAGCGGGTGCCCAGGAACGATCGGCACATGACCAGCAGCGACTCGTTGACGTTGCGCACGGCCTTGTAGGTGTTGAGCACGATGACCGGCAGCGCCAGGATCATGACGGCGAGCGTCTTGGCGGTCATGCCTATTCCGTAGACGAACGTGACCATCGGAATGAAGGCGGCGACGGGCGCTGCCTGAAGCACGATGAACACAGGGATCACCAGCCATTCGCCGGTGCGCCACAGGCCACAGATCGTGCCGAGGCCGACACCGAGGAACGCCGACAGGACAATGCCAAGCACCAGCGGCTGCAGTGTCGAAAGGTAGGCGGTCGCCAGGCTGCCGTCGGCGAGCAGTCCGAAGAACGCGACGATCGTGTCGGAAAAAGTCGGGAAGGCGAAGCTGACGGGAATACGCCCGGCCACCTCCCAGATTCCCGCGAACAGGGCGATCGACACAAGCCTGAGCAGGATCGGCTGGTCCCACGATGCGCCCGTTGCACTGCGATTGGATGAGGAAGCGAGGCCGGCAGCCTCGCCGTCGGTTCTGATGCTTACGGCCATCCGGCAGGCCGCCTATTTCTTGCCGAGCTTGGCGACGGCGCGGTCGATTGCGGAGACATCCCAGAAGTCTTCGACCTTGAGGCTCGCGGGATCGCCTTCGATCTGGCCGGCAAGGCTGAAGAAGGCAAAGTCGTCTTTGGCCGCATCCGCTCCGCCGCCATTCAGGGCAAGGCTGCCGGCTTCCGCGGTTTCCTTGTAGTATTCGGTGATTTCGCTGTCCGCCTCCGCGCCGAGATCCGGCAGCAGTTTGTACTTGTTGCGGAACTCGACCGCGACAGTCGGGTTCGCGGTTATTTCCCGCGCGGTCTTCATCAGTTCCTCGACCAGGATGTCGACGTCAGCGGCGTTGTTCTTCAGATAGTCTGCGGTCGCGAAAAGCGCTTCGTCCGAGGCGCCGAGATCCTCGACCGGCAGAACGATGAACTTGCCGGGGGCTTCGGCCTCGAGCGCGCGCCGGTTGGCGGCATCGACGATCGACGCCTTGATGGTCCCCTGGAGCAGCGCATTGCGGCGAACCTCGGAACCCGGGACATAGCTGATGTTACCGAGCTTGATGCCGTGGTTTTTCGCCATCAGGAGCATGACCGCCTCGGTGCCGGAGCCGCGCGCCTGAACAGCGACTTCCTGCCCATCGAGATCCTTCCATTCCTTGTAGAATTCGCTGTTGACGACAGGGAAGAAGCGCAGCGTCGATATCTGCGCGAAAATCCGGATCGGCACGCCCACCTTCTGGATCAAAGTATAGGGCGCGCCGATGCCGACATCGGCCTGACCGCCGACAATGGCCTGGGCTGCCAGATCCTCGTCATTGAGAACAATGAGCTCGACATTCACGCCGCGTTCCTTGGCGCGCTCTATCGCGGCGAGCGTCTGGATGGATTCGATCCCGGGAAGGTCGCCGAATGCGATGCGCATGTCGCCCGCATTTGCGGCCGACAGGGGCAGTGCCCATGCCAGAGCCGCGGCAAAAGCGGTGGCAAGGATGGTACGTCTGGTCATGCTGGCCATTGTCATTCCTCCCGTTTTTTGTAACCATTATCTTAATTGGTTAAGGCTGTGGAGCGAATTGGTCAAGGAGAAACTGCACCGTGTCGGACTGGCGGGCCTGGAAAACTCGGCAGTTGACGGTTTCCGCTAATCGTTTTAACACCGACAAGGGAAATCATACGCGGATTGGTTAAATTGATGGACGATCCCGGTAATGGCGGCCACGCCGCCCTGGTTCAGCTTCAGGCTTATCTTGCCCAGATGGACCATGCCGGCGAGACACGGCTGCCTGCCGAGCGGGAACTGTCCGAGAGCCTCGGCGTATCGCGCGGCGATCTGCGCAAGGCGCTGGCAGTGCTCGAGAAGGACGGCCGCATCTGGCGTCACGTCGGCAGGGGCACCTTCGTCGGCAGTGGACCGGTCGAGGAGACGATCGGGATTTCGGAAATCGCCGGGCGCACGAATCCGGCCGACGTGATGCGCGCGCGCCTCATCATCGAGCCCGAGATTGCGCGCGAAGCGGCGCTGCACGCCACGCTTTCCGATATCGCCTCGATGCGGCAATCGCTGGTGCAGACGCGGGAAGCTGTCACATGGCGGCAATATGAGAACATCGACAATCTGCTCCACCGGCAGATTGCGCAGGCGAGCCGAAACAATGTGCTGCTCGGCCTGTTCGACGTCCTGAACGCTGTGCGCCGAACCGTAGTCTGGGGACGTCTTCGCTCAGAAGGCGCTCGCCCTCCGGCAGACCATCACAGCTTCGCCGACCATGAACGGATCGTCGAAGCGATCGCCGAGCGCGACCTTGGCGGCGCGGCGGCGGCGATGCGGCTGCATCTCCAACAGGTCGAGCGGCGCCTGATCCCTGTCCGCGAAGCCGCCGAATAGCTCGGATTGACCCGCTACAGCGCCGCGCGTCCTTCTTGGATGCGCGGCGCTGTTCGGGTTAAGCCCTACGCGCCGTAGCCGATGATGCCCTTGATCTCGAGGAAATCATGGATCGCCCAGTCGGCATATTCGCGGCCGTTGCCTGACTGCTTGTAACCGCCGAAGGGCGCGAACGTGTCCCATTCCGGATAGTTGATCGAGACTTGCCCGGCGCGAAGGCGACCGGCGATTTTTCGCGCGTGATCGATATCCCCGGACTGCACATAGGCGGCTAGGCCATAGACCGTGTCGTTGGCGATCCTCACCGCGTCGTCGTCGTCATCATAGGAGATGACCGAAAGCACCGGCCCAAAAATCTCCTCCTTCTCGATGGTCATGCCTGGCGTGACATGGCCAAAGACGGTCGGTCTGATGTAGTAGCCGCGGTTGAGGTGCTCCGGCCGGCCGGGTCCTCCGGTGACCAGCGTAGCACCCTCGGCGATGCCGGCCTCGATCAGCCGCTGGATCTTGTCGAACTGGATATTGCTGACCACCGGCCCGAGCTTGGTGTCTTCCGAGCGCGGATCGCCGACCTTGTGCGCCTCTGCCGCCTTCTTGGCGATCACCAGCGCCTCATCGTGGCGGGCGGCCGGCACCAGCATGCGCGTCGGCGCATCGCAGGACTGGCCGCTATTGCCGAAACAGGCGTTGACGCCCTTGCGCACGGCCGTCTCGAAGTCGGCATCGGGCAGCACGATGTTGGCCGACTTGCCGCCGAGTTCCTGCGCGACGCGCTTGACCGTCTCGGCCGCCGTCTTGGCGACGATGATGCCGGCCCGGGTCGAACCGGTGAACGAGACCATGTCGACGTCGGGATGGCCGGCCATGACCTGTCCGACGTCGGGACCGGTGCCGTTGACCATGTTGTAGACCCCCTTCGGCGTGCCGGCCGCTTCCATCACTTCCGAAAAGATGACGCCGCTGATCGGCGCGATCTCGGAAGGCTTCAGCACGACGGTGCAGCCGGCGGCGATCGCCGGCGCCACCTTGCAGACGATCTGGTTGAGCGGCCAGTTCCACGGCGTAATCAGCGCACAGACGCCGATCGGCTCCTTGACCACCATGGTGGTGCCGCGCTTCTCGCTGAATTCATAATCCTCCAGCGCTTTGATAGTGGCTTCCATATGCGCCCTGCCCGCCCAGGCCTGCGCTTCGCGCGCCCAGGTGATCGGCGCGCCCATCTCCTGGCTGACAGCCTGGGCGATGTCCTCGTAGCGCTCGTTGTAGACTTCGAGGATGCGCTTCAGCAGCTTCAGGCGATCGGCCTTGCTGGTTTGCGAAAAGGCCAGAAAGGCCGCCTTCGCCGCCGCCACGGCGCGATCCACATCGGCCTTCGAGCCGACGGAGATTTTCGTATAGGCCTCTTCGGTTGACGGGTCGATCACATCCAGCGTTACCGGCACCACGGGCGCGACCCATTTTCCGTCGATAAAGAAGTTCAGGTAATTGCTCATGGGTAGTGCTCCGGTTTTCTGGAAAGGACGGGGATCAGATTAGCCGGGTAGCATAGGGCAGTTAGCGCCGCGGCGCAGGCTGATATGCGCCACGTCGCCGACGCTGAATTGAAAACCTTCCGCCCGGCGTGGCGCATCGATCACCACTGGTACCCCCTGCCCCAATTCGGCGTGCAGGCGCAAGGTGCGACCGTGAAAGACGATGCTGCTCACCCGCACCGGCGCGGTGCCGGTCGCTGCTTCGGTCGTCGCCAAAAGATCCTCCGGACGCACTCCAATGGTTCGCACCGCACCTTCTCCCGGCGCTTCGCCGGTTTCCGACGTGGCTTCGAGCGGCAGGGCGCCGGCGGCGAAACGCAACCGATCGCCGTCACGGCCGACAAAGCGCGACTGCAGCAGGTTCATCGTGCCGATGAAACTGGCGACGAATTTGGTGGCGGGCCGGTCGTAGAGCGTGGCCGGCGGCGCAATCTGCTCGATGCGGCCCTTGTTCATGACGACGATACGATCGGAAATCGACAGCGCCTCGGTTTGGTCGTGGGTGACCAGGACGAAGGTAGTGCCGAGCCGCGACTGCAGCCGCTTCAATTCGACCTGCATCTGTTCGCGCAGATGCGCGTCGAGCGCCGACAGCGGCTCATCGAGCAACAGCACACGCGGTTCGCAGACAATCGCACGCGCAAGCGCGACGCGCTGGCGCTGGCCGCCCGACAATTCGGACACGCGGGCGCCGAGCTTCTCGGCAAGGCCGACCATGTCGAGCGCTTCGCCGACACGCTTTGCCTGTTGGGTGCCCGAAAGCTTGCGCAGCGACAGACCGAAGCCGACATTTTCGGCAACGTCCATGTGCGGAAACAGCGCATAGTCCTGGAACACGGTGTTGACCGGCCGGTCGAAGGGCCGCAGCGAAGTGATGTCTCGGCCTTCGAGCAGCACCCGCCCGCTCGACGGGCTTTCGAAACCGGCGATCACCCGCAGGCTAGTGGTCTTGCCGCAACCCGAGGGCCCGAGCAAGGTCAGGAACTCACCGCGGGCGATGTCGAGATCGACGGCGTCCAGCCCAACGATGCCGCCGGGAAACACCTTCGACACCGCATCCAGCCGGACGAGAGGATCAGGCGCCATCGCGAACCTCGGACGGCTTGGTCGTGTTGACCCAAAGGATCTGGCAGCGCTCGGTGCCCGGATTGCGGAAGGCATGCAGCAAGGTGCTTTTGAAGGCGAAGCTGTCGCCGGTCTTCAGCCCGTAGGTGGTTGAATCGATCACGAGTTCGACTTCGCCCGACAGGACGAAACCGAATTCGTGGCCGGGATGGGCGTAGGCTTCGACGGTGCCGCCGCCGACTTCCACCGTCACCAGCATGCCGGTGAGCGTAGCGGCCGGCGGCGACAGCAGCGCTTTGGCGATGCCTTCCGACTTCACCGGGATCTGCCGCCGACCGTTGGCGCGTACGCAATAGAGATCGTTGACGCCGTCGTTGCCGTCAGCAATCAGCGCCGAGGGCTCGATATCAAGCGCGGCGGCGAGAGGCCAGATCACCTTGACGCGAAGCGAGGACAGGCCGCGCTCGATCTGGCTGAGCGCCCCGATTGAAACGCCGGCCTTGGCGGCAAGCTCGGCCAGCGAAAGATTGCGTTCCAGCCTAAGCGCCCGCACACGCCGGCCGACCCGCACGTCAGCGTCGTCCTTCGGCTTTTCAGCCGTTTCGTTCAGCATGTCCATCTATTCCCGACCTCGTTTTCGGTATCCTGGAGCGGCGCTTCGCGGTTCTCCCTTCTCCCCTTGTGGGAGAAGGTGGATCGGCGCGCAGCGCCGAGACGGTTGAGGGGTGCTGGCCGGAGTGCGGTTGTGCCGAGCTGGAGCACCCCTCATCCGACCGAGCTCCGCTCGGCCACCTTCTCCCACAAAGGGGAGAAGGGAAGGCCAGGTTCAGCCGCCTGCCTTGACCTTCTCGAACATCTTGGCGAGTTCGTCATTCTGTTTCATCGGCCCGGTGAAGACGGTGGTCTTCAGCATCACTTCCGGATCGGACGGCAGTTGCAGCTTTTCCAGTTCCTCCTTCGGCACCGCGGCGAAGGCCGAGCTGTTTGAGCTGCCGTAACCATAGGCCTGAATCAGGTATTTTCCCGAACCCGTCTCCAGCCGGCTGTTGATGAAATCATAGGCGAGGTCGACATTCTTGGCGTCCTTGAGCATGACGAAGCCGCACGCCCAGGTCAGCATGCCTTCCCTAGGCTTCATGAACTCGACAGGCACGCCCTGCTTCTTCAGCGAGGTGGCCGACGCGTTCCAGGTCATTGCGGCGACCAACTGTCCACTCGCCAGCGCCTGTTCGACGGAGGTCATGTCGGTGGTGTAGTTGGAGAGCAGCGGGCGCTGCTCGCGCAGTTTTTCAGCCACCTTTTCCATCTGTTCCGGCGTCATGTCGAACGGATTGACGCCGGCAAGAAGCGCCGCCACCACCGGCGTATCGTGGACGGCGTCGATCGTCGCCATGCGCCCGGCATATTGCTTGTCCCACAGCAGGTTCCAGCTCGGTTCCGGATTCTTCACCAGATCGGTGCGGTAAAGGATCGAGGTGTTGCCCCAATCCCACGGCACCATCCAGACCTTGCCGTCGCCGGCCTGCAGGTCGGGCAGGTTCTTGAAGACCGGAAAGATCGAATCCCAGTTCTTGATGCGCTTGGTGTCGATCGGTTGCAGCAGGCCTTCCTTGTTCCAGCGCGCTACTTTGTCGTAGCAGGGATGCGCGACATCCGGGCGGAAACCGGCCTTGACCTTGGTGAAGGCGTCATCGTCGTCGCCGAACATCGAGGCCTCGACGCCATCGGGGTGTGCGGCGAGGAAGCTCTTGTTGAAGTCGGGAAGTTCGTAGCCCGACCAGGTGAAATATTGCAACTTGTCGGCCGCAAGCGCGACGGTCGACGAAAGCGCCAGCGCGAAGGCTGCCAATCCGGCTTGGACTGTCTTGCGATTTATCGATTTCAGGTCGAATGCCATTGCAGTTCTCCTCTTTCGGTTTCTTCTGGTTTGGACAGGTTGGCGGGCACCGGCCGCTGAGCGGCGGCGAGCCCGCGATGGCGCAGGATTTCGGCAATTGCCGCGATGACGAAGGACACGGCCAGGATGGCCGTGCCCAGCGCCATGACGGTCGGCAGCGATTTCGGGAAACGCAGCTGGCTCCAGATATAAAGCGGCAGCGTCGGTTCGGTGCCGGCGAGGAAGAAGGCGACGATGAACTCGTCGAAGGAGGTCAGGAAGGCCAGCATGAATGCTGATACAATGGCGGGCAGGCTGAGCGGCAGCATGACTCGCCTGAATGTCGTCCAGTCGGACGCGCCGAGATCGAGTGCCGCCTCGTGGATGGTCTTGGGGATAGCGGCGAAGCGGCTTTTCATGATCACCACCGTCGTCGGCAGCGCCACCAATATGTGGCCGAGCACGATGGCGGTGCGCGATGGACCGAAGCCAATGAGGTTGACCAGGATCAACAGCGAGATGCCGACGATGACGCCGGGAATCAGGATCGGCAGCCGCGCGATGGCGCTGATCGTGGAGGCAAGCGGCGAACGGCCGAAGAGATCCATGTAGGACACGGTGATGCCGCAGAGCGTGGCACCGGTGGCGGCAATTGCACCGATGACGAGGCTGTTGGCAAGCGCGCCGGACAGCGCCGAATTGCCGGACAGCGTCTTGTACCATTCAAACGTGAAGCCTTGCAGCGGAAACGCCGCCTGGATCGAATCGTTGAAGGAGAAAAGCGGAATCAGCAATACCGGCAAATACAGAAATACCAGGTAGACAAGGACGTAGGCGCCGAGCCAACTCCCACCTTTCTTAGCGTCTTTCCGCGCCGCGCTCATGTCCGGCTGCCAAATCTGCGGTCGGCGGAACGCACGACCAGCACCACGGCAAGGATGACCAGCATGACGGCAACGGCGAGTGCTGCGCCGAACGGCCAGTCATTTGCCTTGCCGAACTGGGCCTGGATCAGCGAGCCGATCATGGTGCTGGCAGGGCCGCCGACCAGCGCGGGGGTGACATAGTCGCCGACCGTCGGCACGAAGACGACGAGAGCCGCCGCCAGCACGCCCGGCATCGAGTTCGGCAGCACGACGCGGCGGAAGCTGGTGAACGGTCTGGCGCCGAGATCGGATGCGGCTTCGAGCAGCGATTTCGGGATCGTGTCCAGCGCCACATAGATGGGCAGGATGGCGAACGGCGCATAGGCGTGAGCCAGCGTGACGATGACGGCGGCCGGCGTGTTGAGAAACGCCAGTGTCGGTTCGGACCAGATGCCACTTTCGATGAGCGCCGAGTTCAGCACGCCATTGTAGGCAAGCACGATCTTCCAAGCGAAGACGCGCAAGAGATAGCTGGTCCAGAACGGCAGCGTCACCAGAAACAGCAGCAGCCCGCGCCGCCTTCCGGCATGGAAGGCCAGGTAGTAGGCGACGGGATAGGCGGTGACGACCGTGGCCAGCGTCACCAGGCCGGCAATGGCCAGCGAGCGCAGCGTTACCGTCCAGTACAGCGGGTCGGATGCCACGGTGATGAAATTCGCAAAAGTGAAACCGGCGCCCAGCAGCGAACCGTCATTGCCGCGAAGGGCGAGGAAAACCACGAGGCCGAGGGCAAACAGGATCAGGAAGAAGGTGACCAGCCCGCCCGGCAGCAGCATGGCCAACCGGAAACCCGTCGAGGACCTGGACTCCGGCAGCGGCTGCCTTGCAACGATGGTCGACATCAGGGTTGCCCATCGAAATTTGAAATCACTCAAGAATTTTTCAGAATCATGAAACTGTCAAGCTGATTCCTGCATCGGCATAAAATCAGCGCTCGAATGCATCCAGCATACGATACCAGGCGATCGTCGCGGCGACGCCGACCTGCCGAAAGACTTGGAATGGGATCGGCCGGATCGGCGAGACCGGGAACGGCATTTGCCTGGCGTCGCCGCTCGCCAGATAGCCGGCAATGCGCTCGCCAAGCGCGGTCATCAGGCCGACACCACGGCCCTGGCAGCCGACCGCGGCCATCAGGCCCTGCTCGGGCTCGTGGATATGCGGGAGGTGATCCGGCGTCATCGCCACCCGGCCAAACCAGCGCTTTTCAACGGCGACGCCGGATAGTGCGGGATAGAGCCGGAGCAGCGCGCGCTCGAGATGCGCCCAATCACTTTCGCTGGTCGGCAGCGCCATCCGGCCGCGCCCGCCGAGCACCAGCCGCCCGTCGGCACTCTTGCGGTAATAAACGAGGATGCGGCGTGAGTCCGATACTGCTTGCCCTTCCGGTAGAATCCCGGCCGCCAGATCGGGCGGCAGCGGTGCTGTCGCGATCTGGAAGGAGTGCAGCGGAACGATCGTCTCGGCGAGACCGGCGAGCAGGTCGCCGGTATAGGCGTTCGTCGCCAGAATGACCGCCTTCGCCTGCAATTCGGCGCCCTCCTCCGTCGAGATGCGCCAAAGGCCGGCGTTCTTATCGAGGCGCACCACCTTCTGGTGTTCGGCGATCTTCACGCCCGCGGCCGAGGCGATCCGTGCCAGTTCCGACGTGTAGGCAAGCGGATCAATCACGCCGGCGCGGCGGTCGAGCCAGCCGCCGAGATAGCCCTGCGCGCCAGTCAACGCGGCGATCTCGGTCTGGCTCAGAATCCGGACATCGGCGCCACGGTTCCGCCACTGCCGGTCCCTGTTCGCCACCGCCTTCAGCGCCGTCTCGGTATGCGCTGCCTGGATCCAGCCGTTACGGACGAACGGCACCGCCAGTTTCTCGTCGCGGATCAATTCGAAGACGGCGTCCGCCGTCGAGGCGGCAAAATTGACGAGGATCTCGCCGCGTTCGGAGCCAAAATGCTCCAGCAGCCATTCCGGATCATATTTCAGGCCGGGGATGACCTGACCGCCATTCAGGCCCGATGCGCCTTGGCCGATTTCGCCGGCTTCCAGCACCTGCACGGCAAGGCCGAACCGGGCTGCATGCAAGGCTGTCGACAGACCGAGAATCCCGCCACCAACAATGACGACATCGGCACGCTGGCCGCCGGGAAAAAGCGACCGGAACGCAGGGGCCGCCGGCGGCTTGTGCCAGATCGGATCGGAAAACGGTAGGGGCAAGGGGCACCTGAATGCAATTCGTCAAATGAAAATCCTAGTGACGATTTCATGATTTTGAAAGAGCGTTTGATCTCGGCATCAGCGGATTTAAGAGGATGGCGTCCGCCGATGCGAAATGCAGCGCAGGGCTCGACCGCGAGGAACGGGATAGACCTTTGGCGGGAATTTGTTGAAAGTGCCGCCGCCGCTGGCCAGGCTGTTTGTGAACCTGGTCCGGCAGCGATGACCGTCGCAGCAGAACAAGACAGCAGAGGACCGCAAGCCATGACGAACACCACTCTCCTACCCAACGAGGGCCTCTTCATCGGCCGCGCCCGGACAAGCGATACGCCCCATCCGCTGGTGGTCACGGTGCGCGACGGCAGGGTGTTCGACATCACGTCGAGCATGGCACCAACCGTGCGCGACGTCTGCGAGATGCCAGACCCAGCAGGGTACGTCCACGCGGCCGGGGGCGAACCGATCGGATCACTTGATGCGATCGCCGCCAACAGTTTCCAGGCCGCGCGCGATCCGCAAAAACCGTACCTGCTTTCTCCGGTCGACCTGCAGGCGGTCAAGGCGTCGGGCGTCACCTTCGTCGTCAGCCTGCTCGAACGGGTCATCGAGGAGCAGGCGCGTGGCTCCGCCGAAAAGGCGGACGCCATTCGCGCCGACATTGCCGGGCTGATCGGTCACGATCTGTCGAAGCTCAAGCCCGGCTCGCCGGAGGCGATGGAGATCAAGGCCAAGCTCATCCAGCGCGGCGCCTGGTCGCAATATCTGGAAGTGGGCATCGGCCCCGATGCCGAGATCTTCACCAAATGCCAGCCGATGGCGTCGGTCGGCTTCGGCGCTGATGTCGGCCTGCATCCGGTTTCCACCTGGAACAATCCGGAGCCGGAAATCACGATGATCGCCGCCAGCAGCGGCAAGATCGTCGGCGCGACGCTCGGCAACGACGTCAATCTGCGCGACGTCGAAGGGCGCTCGGCGCTGTTGCTCGGCAAGGCCAAGGACAACAATGCCTCGGCCGCGCTCGGCCCGTTCATCCGGCTGTTCGACGATAACTTTTCCATCGATGACGTGAAGCAGGCCATCGTGCGCCTGAAGGTCGAGGGCGAGGACGGTTTCTCGCTGGAGGGCGCCAGCTCGATGGCCGAGATCAGCCGCTCGCCGGAAGAGCTGGTCGCGGCCGCCATGGGTCCGCATCACCAATATCCGGACGGGCTGGCGCTCTATCTCGGCACCATGTTCGTGCCGTCGAAGGATCGCGGCGAAAAGGGCAAGGGCTTCACGCACAAGGTCGGCGACATCGTCACCATCTCATCGGAGAAATTCGGCGCCTTGGTCAACCGGGTGCGGCTGTCACCCGACTGTCCCCACTGGACCTACGGTGCCAGCCATCTGATGCGCGACCTCGCCAGGGCCGATCTTATCTAGGTTCCCGCCCCGACTGCGACGGAGATGTCCCGGCCTGGTGCTCGAATTGAGGATCCGCCTGCCTGGAAAATATCAGCCAAACTGATGCAATCTGATGGGACTACTGATGGCGCCTTCTCGCGCGCCAACTACCACTGGCAAATGGAGGCTTGCCATATGTCGAAAAAGCGGATGCTCTGATGCATCCAGATCGGCGCTGGCAAGAAATACGATCAGGGTTTGCCGTGATCGTCGTCGGAGGTGGAGGAAGTTTTCAAAATGGGAGGAAATCAAATGCTGACAAGGCTACGACTATTTGTATTCGGCTTGATCGTGGCGCTGGCCATCCCAGCGGCGGCACAGGCCAAGACCTTCTACTGGATTTCGCATGGCGGCCCGGCCGATCCGGTCTGGACCTACTTCCTCGCCGGCGCCAAGCAATGGGCGACGGACACCGGCAACACCGTCAACACCTCGTTCCACAATGGCGACGTGTCGTCCCAGCAGGAGGCTGTTCGCGCGGCCATCGCCGCCAAAGCGGACGGCATCACCACCACCAGCCCCGACCCGGGCAGCCTTATCGAGCTCGCTAAGGAAGCACGGGCGGCAAACATCCCGATCATCAATTTCAACACCCCCGATCCGAAGGCGGACTTCAACGCCTATGTTGGCGGCGACAACGTCACCTTCGGCAAGAACTGGGCGCAGTATCTGGTCGACAAGGGCCTGGTGAAGAAGGGCGATTTCGTCTGGATGCCGGTCGAAATCCCGGGCGCCACCTATGGCGTCCAGGAAGAAGAAGGCATCAAGAGCGTCTTCGAGCCACTCGGCATCACTTATGAAATCACCGAAGCCACGCTCGATCAGGCCGAAGCGATCAACCGCATGGTCGACTACCTCACCGCCAACAGGGCCAAGGTCAAGGCGATCATCGGTCTCGGCGACCTGGTGACCGGCTCGATCAAGCGGGTGTTCGACCAAGCCGGCATCAAGCCGGGCGAAATCCCGGTCGTCGGCTGGGGCAACTCGCTCGACACCACCCAGGAGGTGCTGACCGGCTACGTCAATGCCGCACAATGGCAGGATCCGCAGGCGACCAGCTATGTGGCGCTTTCGATCGCCAACATGGCTGCCAGCGGCATTCCGCCCGGCTTCGACGTGATCACCGGCGCACTCTACGAAAAGGACACCGCACAGGTCTACGACGACATCCTGTCCGGAAAATAAAACTGCGATCGGGATGGTCGCGGCACGCCTGCCGCGGTCATCCCTATCATTCCGCCGAGCCTCGAACCGCCGCATGCGGCGCCGGGCTTGGCCAGTTCCAACCATGTCGCGGGTCCAACGTGGAAAACAGCTCCATCATCCAACGCTCGATCGCCAGGCCGGAATTCGGGCCCTTCGTTCTGCTTGTCGTCGAGCTCGCGGTGTTCTGGGGGTTCAACCACGACTTCCTGTCGCCGCAGAACATCAGCAACATACTCGCCTTCACGGTCGAGCTCGGCCTGATCGCACTGGCGATGACGCTGTTGATGACTTCAGGCGAATTCGACCTCTCGGTCGGATCGCTGTTCGGTTTCTCGCCCGTCTTGATGTGGACGCTCTTCAACAGCGGCCTCACCTCTCTGGAAGCCGGCTTTATCGTGGCCTTGCTGGTTGCCGCCTTCATCGGGCTGGTCAATGGCTGGTTCGTGACGCAACTCAAGATTCCATCCTTCCTGGTGACGCTCGGCATGCTGCTGGTGGTGCGCGGCACCGCTCTGTTCGTCACCAGCGGATTTCCGCAACGCACCTGGAGCGCCGAAGGCAGCTGGCTCGCCGAGGCGCTGGTCGGTGATTTCTTCATCGGGCCGTTCCGCATCTACATGTCGCTGTTCTGGTTCATCGCAGCCGCGATCGCACTCGGTTACGTGCTGACACAGAGCCGGACCGGCAACTGGATCCAGGCGGCCGGCGGCAACCCCAATGCGGCAAGGGCGCGCGGCGTCAATGTCAGCGGCGTCAAGATCGGCCTGTTCATCCTGTCGTCGATCATGGCTTCGCTTGCCGGCGTCATCAGTTCGCTGCGCACCTCGGCGGCCAACCCGAACAGCGGCACCGGCTACGAGCTCGAAGTCATCGCCATGGTGGTGATCGGCGGCACGGCGCTGACCGGCGGACGCGGCACCATCATCGGAACCGTGCTTGGCATCCTGATCCTGCGCGTGATGCGCAACGGCATCGTGCTGATCGGCGTGCCGGGCCTTGCCTACAACATCTTCATCGGCGCGATCATCCTCGGCATGATGGCGCTCCACTCATGGCTGGAACGCCGGCATCAGGCGGGGACTTGAACCATGGCCGAACCGCTTGTCCGCATGGAAAACATCCGCAAGTCCTACGGGCGCGTGCAGGCGCTGGTAGACGCCAATTTCCATGTCAATGAAAGGGAGATCGTCGGTCTGCTCGGCGACAATGGCGCCGGCAAGTCGACGCTGATCAAGGTGCTGTCGGGTGCGGTTCCGCTGACCAGCGGCGACATCTTCATCCGCGGCAAGAAGGTAGACTTCCGCAGCACCAGCGACGCCATCGCCCACGGCATCGAGACGATCTACCAGGACTCGGCACTGGTCACGCAATTGTCGATCGCGCGCAACCTGTTCCTCGGGCGCGAGCCGATCAAGCCGCCGCGTTTCCTCAACCGTATGGACCAGGAGGCGATGAACGTGGTCGCCCGCGATCTGCTCAAGCAGGTCGGAATCTCGAAGAACATTCCGCCAACCACGCCGATCGGCTCGCTCTCCGGCGGCGAGCGGCAGGCGGTGGCGATCGCGCGCGCCATGCATTTCGACAGCGACCTCATCATCCTCGACGAGCCGACCAACAATCTCGGCGTCGCCGAGACGCAAGGTGTGCTGAGCTTCGTGCGCAGCGCCCGCGATTCGGGCCATTCCTGCATCTTCATCGCCCACAATATCCATCACGTCTTCCAGGTGGTCGACCGCATCGTCGTCATGCGCCGCGGCAAGGTGGTCGCCGATGACATCGATCCGAAGAACACCAGCGTCACTGAGGTCGAACGGATTATCACCGGCATGTCCGACGAGGAGATCCGCGACGCCATCGTTCAGGGGAAGCAATCGCAGGGCTGAGTGGCCAGTTGGAAGCCGGGTTGGCCGTATCTCTGGTACAGGATCACATCCGCTCCTATGACTGCGACAATGAAAGCCACCGTTGCGGACATCGCCAGAAGCTGCGGGCTGTCGACCGCAACGGTCGACCGGGTGTTGAACAACCGGCCAGGCGCCAGCGCCGCCAACCGGCACCGGGTGATGGAGGCGGCCAAGCAGCTTGGCTATTTGCCGGTCGTGGATCAGGTCGTGTTGCCCTCGCGGCCGGCGCATCTCGAGTTCTTCCTGCCGATCGGCTCCAATGCCTTCATGATGGATCTGGCAAATCATATCGAGGATTATGCGGCACGCCTGCCGCTTGTCGCCTCCTGCCGCATCCACAAGCTCGCCGGGATCTCGCCGAACGCGTTGCAGGCGGCCGTCGAAAACCTCTCGCTCAAGGCAAACGGCGTCGGCGCCATCGCGATCGATCATCCGAGAACGCGCAACATCCTGCGCGAGATCGTCGAGGCCGGCATCCGCCTGGTCACGCTGGTGTCGGACGTTCCGGGCGCACCGCGATCGGCCTATGTCGGCATCGACAACCGTGTCGCCGGGCGCACCGCAGCCCTTTTGATGGGACGTTTCCTGGGCGGGCGTCCGGGCCATCTGGCAATGATCGTCGGCTCACGCTCTTATCGCGGGCATGAGGAACGCGAAATGGGCTTTCGCTCCGTGCTCAGCGAGGAGTTCCCCAATTTGACCGTGACCAGCGCCGTCGAGATCAACGACGAGCCTGATATCAGCTATACGGCAACGATGAAGGCGCTGCACAATGAGCCGGAGCTGCTCGGCATCTATTGCGTCGGCGCCGGACGTTCTGGCGTGGCGAAAGCGCTGCTGGAAGCCAAGCCGCAAAGGAAGCCGGTGTTCATTTGTCACGACTTGACAAGGGCGACACGCGGCTATCTCGTCGACGATCTGCTCGACGTGGTGATCGACCAGAATGCACGGCTGATCGCCGAGCAATCGGTCATTCGCCTGCTCGGCTCGATTGCTTCCTCGGCGCCCTATCTGACGCGGAAATTCATCGAACCGCGCCTGATCTTCAAGGAAAACGTCCCGGTGCAGTGACGCCGCGCTCCAGACCGACATCGCGAATTTTGAGACGACGCCGCAAATCTGCACACCAGCTATGCAACTTTTGTGGTTGCCGAATCATTAAGCAACCCATATATGTTGCGTGTCGGCCATCTACTCCTCCCAGATGCGATGCCGACGCTGAGTGCGGCGCACCCTCCTCCCGTGCCGTATTCGACATCAAGCCCGCTGCCACCTCCTCCCGGCAGCGGGCTTTTTTTGTTCCGGCTCCGGATGAGCGCCGGGGGCTGTCACCAGGGTTGATGCCGACAGCATGTTGGCCCGCAAAGGTGCGAGCGGTAGGGCAAGTTGCAGCCGTGATCAGCAGATCCGACGAATCCCGTCACACTTGTCACTCTCACCAATTCGCTATCGGTCCTATCCTGCTGATCAACAAGCAACAGGTAGTGCCGGGAATGGTGCGGCGACGGACCGCAAAGGAGAAGCGCGATGACGGTCCATCCGAACGGACAAAAGAGCAGTCGGCGGCGCGGCTCGCAATGAACACGCCACCGATCTTTCGCCGCTTGCGAGACTATCTGGCCCTGAACGAGGTGATCAAGCCTTCCGCCATGCGGACGAACTGCGCGCTCGGGCCTTCGGCGCCGACGCTTTGCAGGCTGACGCGGGCGCCCTCGAGCAGCAGCGACAGTGTATCGGCGAGAAGCTCAGCCTGGCCGATGCCGGCATCCCGACACAGGCCGACCAGACGGTCGCGCTGGGCCTGCTTGAGTTCCTTGATCACCCGACGGGCCGGATGGTCGGTCTCGCTCAACTCGATGGCGGCGTTCGCCATGTCGCAACCGCGGCCGTCCATCATCAGGCAGTCGGCTGCCATCCGAACCCAGGCGTGCAGTTGCGCAAGCTTGTCGCCCGGGTGCTCGGCCTCGAACTTTTGCCACATCGCGTTGGCGCTGCATGCGGTCGCCCGCAGGCACTCGATGACCAGATCGTCCTTGGACTCGAAATGACGGTAGAGCGTCATCTTGTTGGTACCGGCGGCCTCAGTGATCGCGTCGACGCCGACGCCCTTGATGCCATGCTTGTGGAACATATCCCGTGCCGTCTCCAGGATGCGATCCCGGGGGCGGATGCGTTCCGCAGTACAGTCTTCCATCAAAACCTCCTTGGTTTCCGGGGTTTCCGAAAAATCCCTCGGTACACCTCTTGACTAGGGTGTTACCGGTCTGTAACTTCTAGATGTTACTTACTGGTAACACCCCCATTGCCTCGTGTCAATCTCGCAGGCGCCTGTGAATAGCCTCCGCCGAATCGGCCCAGGCATGAAACTGCGCCCCAGGCGACTTTGGCCGCGAACAGGAAGACCACCCGATCTGCGGCGTACGCCGCAGATCGCCAAGCCAGGAGCCGCTACGATGTCGCAGCGCAAGGATTTGACGATCGACGAAGTTGTGAAGGATCCGATGATCCGGATGCTGATGAAGGCCGACCGTGTCGACCCGCGCTCTTTCGAGACAATGCTGCGTACCCTTGCGGATACGCAAGGCCGCAGCCGCAAGGCGACGCCTCGTTTCCTGGAAGACCCGGGGCAAAGCCGCAGCCGACGGCTGTCCAGAGTGGCCAAGGCCTTTGGCCAGGCGAGAGCATCGGGCGAGGCGTACGTGTCATGGTAAACTTCTTCATCCACCGACCGATCTTCGCATCGTCGATCGCCATCATCATGGTGCTCGCCGGGGCGATCTGCTATTTCCTGCTGCCTGTCTCGCAGTTTCCCGACATCACGCCGCCTCAGGTCGTGGTCAGCGCCAACTACCCGGGCGCCAGTGCGCAAGTCGTGGCCGACACCGTCACGACGCCGCTTGAACAGCAGATCAACGGCGTTCAAGGCATGACCTATATGTCGTCGTCGAGCTCCAATGACGGCTCGTCGACGATCACCGTTACCTTCGAGGTCGGCTATCCCCTGAGCACCGCCGCCGTCGATGTCCAGAACCGCGTCTCACAGGCGGCGTCCTCGCTGCCGGCCATCGTCAACCAAGGCGGCGTGACGATCAAGAAGCAGAACCCGAACTTCGTCCTGATCGTCAATCTCACCTCGCCCGACGGCTCCGTCGATCCGGTCGCGCTCAGCAACCTCGCCTACCTGCAAGTGGTCGACCCGCTGAAGCGCCTGCCCGGCGTCGGCGACGTGCAGATCTTCGGCGAGCGGCGCTATTCGATGCGCGTATGGCTCGATCCCGACAAGCTCGCCAATCTCGGCATCACCGCCGTCGATGTCCAAAACGCCATCGCCGAGCAGAATGTCCAAGTCGCGGCCGGCAAGATCGGACAGTCACCGGCGCCGGCCGGCACCGCTTTCGAAATGCAGGTCAACGCCGTCGGCCGACTGAGCGATCCCAAGGAATTCGGCGACATCATCGTGCGCGCCGATGCCGCGAACGGTTCGCTGGTGCGGTTGCGCGACGTTGCGCGCATCGAACTCGGCGCCCTGCAATATTCGTCGTCGGCGTTCTTCGGCGAGGACCCGACCGTGGTGCTCGCGGTCTACCAGATGCCGGGCTCGAACGCGCTCGATCTGCAGCAGCGCGTCAAGGACAAGATGCAGGAACTGTCGGCCCGTTTCCCCAAGGGCGTCAGCTACGCCATGCACTACGATACGACACGTTTCGTTTCGGCATCGATGCACGACGTGCTGGTCACGCTCGGCGAGGCGCTGGTCCTGGTTGTCGCGGTGGTGTTCATCTTCCTGCAGAGCTGGCGCACCACGATCATCCCGACGATTGCGATTCCCGTGTCGCTGGTGGCCACGCTCGTCGTCATGTACATGTTCGGCTTCTCGCTGAACATGCTCAGCCTGCTCGGCATGGTGCTGGCGATCGGCCTCGTCGTCGATGACGCGATCGTCGTCGTCGAGAATGTCGAGCGCCAGCTGGAGGCCGGCCTCAAACCGCTGGCTGCCACGCGCGCGGCGATGGCCGAGGTCACCGGCCCGATCATCGCCACGACCGCCGTGCTGATGGCCGTGTTCGTGCCGGTCGCCTTCATACCCGGCGTTTCCGGCCGGCTCTACAACCAGTTTGCGCTGACCGTGGCGATCTCCTTCGGCATCTCCGCCTTCGTCTCGCTGACGCTCACTCCGGCGCTCAGCGCCGCCTTCCTGCGCCACCGCCCGGCAACGCAGTTCGTGCTGTTCCGCTGGTTCAACACTGGCTTCGAACGGCTGTCGCATGCCTATGCCCATGGTGTGCGCTTCCTCATTCGCCTGCGCTGGATCATGCTCGGCATATTCGCGGCCGGGCTTGTCGCGACCTATTTCGTCTGGCAGCGCCTGCCCTCGACCTTCCTTCCGGTCGAGGACCAGGGCTATTTCTTCGTGGTCATCCAGTTGCCGGATGGGGCGTCGCTGGAACGCACCGACGCGGTGGCGCGGAAGGCACGCGACATCCTGCAGAACACGCCCGGTGTCGACATCGTGGGCTCGATCAGCGGCTTGAACTTCCTCACCAGTGCGGCCCAGTCGAACTCGGCGGTGGAATTCGCCATCCTGAAACCATGGGACGAACGCGGCCCTGACCAGAGCGCCTCGAAGCTCGTTGCCGACGTGCGCTCGAAGCTCATGGAACTTCCGGAAGCGTTCGCGCTGAGCTTCGATCCGCCTTCGATTCCGGGCATCGGCACGACCGGCGGCTTTGAATTCCAGGTGGAGGACCTGACCGGTCGCGGCAGCGCTGCGCTCAACGACGCGACGCAAGCCGTGCTCGCCGAAGCGCGCAAGCAGCCCGAACTCAACCCGCAGCAATTGTTCTCGTCGTTCTCGACCTCGACGCCGCAGTTCAACTACGACCTCGACCGCAATAAGGCGAAGCTGCTCGGCCTCAGCCTGCCTGACGTGTTCAACACGCTGCAGATCTATCTCGGCTCGCTCTATGTGAACGATTTCAACCTGTTCGGTCGCACCTTCCGGGTGACGATCCAGGCCGACAAGGATGCGCGTGCGGGTGCTGCCGACATTTCGCGGCTCTATGTGCGCAATGCCTCCCGCGGCATGGTGCCGTTGAGCACGCTCGGCAAGCTGGTGCCTATCGTCGGCCCGGAAACCGTCCCGCATTACAACAACAATGCGTCGGCCCTGATCAACGGCGGTGCCGCACCGGGCTTCTCCTCAGGCCAGGCGGTCGTCGCGATGGAACGTGCCGCCGCCACGGCACTGCCGAAGGATTTCGGCTACGAATGGACAGGGATCACCTATCAGGAGCTCAAGGCCGGATCGATCGCCTCGATTGTCTTCGGTCTCGCCATGGTCTTCGTCTTCCTGATCCTCGCCGCGCAATATGAGAGCTGGGCCATGCCTTTCATGGTCCTGCTCGCGGTGCCGCTTGCGCTGTTCGGTGCGTTTGTCGCCCTGTTGATGCGCGGCATGCAGATCGACGTCTATTCGCAGATCGGCTTCGTCATGCTGATCGGGCTGGCGGCGAAGAACGCCATTCTGATCGTCGAGTTTGCCCGGCGCCGGCGCGAGGAAGGCCTCAGCATCGTCGACGCCGCAATGGAAGCGGCGCGCCTGCGGCTGCGGCCCATCCTGATGACCGCTTTCGCATTCATCCTCGGTGTGCTGCCGCTGATGTTCTCCACAGGTGCTGGTGCAGCGAGCCGCCAGTCGATCGGCACCACCGTCTTTGGCGGCATGGTCGCGGCGACGATCCTGTCGCTGGTGTTCGTGCCGGTCTTCTATGCGGTTATCGAGCAGCTGCGCGAGCGTGGCAGCAAGAGCGAACCCGTTGCCGAACCGACCGAACCAACTGCCGAACCCGCTTTCGAGCGATTGGCCGAAGCGGCCGAATAGGATTGGAGAATTGATCATGCGTAAATGGAAAATTGCGTTGGGAGCAGCCGTCGCCGTTGGGGCGATCTCGGTGGCGAGCGTTCACTTGCTCGACATGGGCGATTTCGGCCTTAATGCCGGTACGGCAGGGGCGGCAACACCTGAACCCGCGGCGGCGTTTGTCATGCCGGTGCCGGTGGTGAGCGTCGTCAAGAAAACGATCCCGATCTATCTCGACTATGCCGCCCGCACCGAGCCGATCCGCAGCATCACGCTGCAGGCGCGCGTGCCGGGGTATCTGCAGGAGCAGGTCGCGCCCGACGGCAGCGACGTCAAGAAGGGCGACCTTCTCTACAAGATCGCTCCAGAGGATTTCCAGGCTGCCCTTGAACAGGCGAAGGCTCAGGTCCAGCGCGACGAAGCAACGCTCGACTATGCCCGTTCCAACCTCGGTCGCGGCACCGAACTCGCCAAGAGCGGATACATCGCCAAGGATGCGTTCGACCAGCGCACCAGCAGCTTGCGTGAGGCCCAGGCCTCGCTCGCCGTCAACCAGGCGGCTGTGCGGACCGCCGAGCTCAATCTGAGCTATTCGGAAATCAAGGCGCCGTTCGCCGGGCGCGTCGGCCGCAACCAGGCCTCGGTCGGAACGCTGGTCAGCGTCGCCGGTACGGTGCTCAACACACTGGTGCAGCTCGACCCGATCTATGTCACCTTCAATCCGAGCGAAACGGATCTGGTGCAGATCGAGGAAGCCCGCGAGGCGGGGCCTATCGATGTCGACGTCCTGCTTCCCGGCGATACGGAACCGCGCCACAAAGGTCAGCTCACCTTCATCGACAACACGGTCGATCGTTCGACCGGCACCATCACCGCACGGGCGACGATCGGCAACGCCAAGTTCACGCTGCTGCCGGGCCAATATGTTCGTGTGAGACTGCACATCAAGCAGCAGCCCGATGCACTGATGGTGCCGCAGACGGCGTTGGGATCGAGCCAGCTCGGCAAGTACCTCTACGTCGTCGGCAAGGACAATACCGTCGACCAGCGCATCGTTTCGCTCGGGCCGACCAATGGTGATCTGGTGGCTATCTCGAGCGGCGTAGCGGAAGGCGACCAGGTGATTACAGGCAATCTGCAGAAGATCGGCCCGGGAATGCCCGTCTCGCCACTGCCACAGAAACCGGCCACCTGATACCCCCCCCATCAGGCCCGGTCCAGCGGCGGGGGGGGGGGGGGGGGGGGGGGGGGGGGGGGGGGGGGGGGGGGGGGGGGGGGGGGGGGGAGGGCGGCCGGGCGGGGGGGGGGGGGGGGGGGGGGGGGGGGGGGGGGGGGGGGCGGGCGGGGCGG
>NZ_JBVVQY010000040.1:35765-41799 GCF_055811615.1 Mesorhizobium sp. WSM4807 | reverse complement strand
GTCGCGCAAAAGTGTGCAGCGGTTTTGCGATAACGACATGCATAAAACAGCAACCTAAAGCGCGTCGCATGAGGCCGGTCAAACGCGACGCGCTTTAAGGCTTGCCTGTCGCAACCGATGGTAGTAGATTGATATGATTAATTCTAAAAGTTGAGCAGATGTGACAGGTTACTGGGTGCCATGGGCGAGCGCGGTGAGGAATACCTCCCTGAATGGATTGCAGGCCATCTGTCCGATGATCCGGTAATTGCCGGAGACATCTCGGCCAGAATTTGGAACATGAAGAACGTTGGGCTCCCGTCCCGTGGGATGAGGATAAGCCAGCGGAAAGAAGCGTCGATCGAGGGCGGAGGTGAGGCTTTGGAGGCTCCGTCGACTCGCGCGATCACCGTCAACTTCTCAGACGCAACACCCATCATGCTATTGGCTGTCTTGGCGCTTTCTGTGCTGTTGCTCCTGGGCGTGGCAGGGTTCGGGCTATTAGATGAGGCGGTTGCGTCAAGGCTCTGATGGAAAGCGAGCTCGAACTGCTTGGCGTCGAGCGCGGAGAGGCAAGCCCGCGTTTGCGCTCGTGGGCGAGCCGGGCACCCGGAAATATGTCGGCAGTGCCTTCGTCAGCGTCAATCGCGAGATGCGCAAGCGGCTTTGCAAGCGCGTCCAGGAGGCATGCCGGCGAGGCACCCAAGGACATGAAGAAGCGGCCGGCAACGCAGTGGGTGAAACCGGGCATGAAAGCCTGCGTGAAGCACTTGCGCGGCGAGGACGATCTTCGGCACGCCTTGCTTCCCAAAACTTTAGGAAGACTAGGTGCGACGTGACTGTTTTCGCTCGTTAAAAATTGAGTATGGACTCTGATCCTGACAGGATTATGAATTATCCGGGCGCCGTTGTCGGGATGTCAGCGCACACCGTGCTCCTGCCCATCAAAGGAGGAGGACATGAGAAAGCCTCTGGCGCTCATCTTTGAGGACGAGCCGATGATCGTTATCGATATCGAAGCGTCACTCAGAGAGGCTGGCTTTGCGGTGGCCTCAGAGCCAAGTTGCAGTCGTGCACGACTAATTTTGGCCCTTGTTGAGCCGGACGTCGTCATCCTGGACGTGCTCTTGCAGGACTGCATCAGCTCTTCGGTTGCTGAAGAACTCGTGGCCCGTAATATCCCTTTTGTAATTTATAGTGCCACGGACATCGAGGGCCGCGGTGAGGCCTTCAAGGCCGGTACTTTTGTCGCGAAACCTGCGGACGAATCCGTGCTTGTAGCTTTGGCGGATTCCATGGCTAGGGCATCCACGGCTGCGAGAACGCTTCGAGAAAGCTCGAGAGACGGGGGAGTGCTCTAAATCCGCTGTCAGAAACTCAAAACCGCGCGACTGGCTACACCGAACGCATAAAGAGGCGACGAACCGCGCTGCGCCCCCGGCATGAGGCTCCACATCAGGCATCTCCGTGACGAGGAAGAGTTGCGCCACGCCTCGGTGCTGGGCTCCAGCGACGAGGACGCCTCAGTCGCGCTCGCACGGACCACCCGCCAAATCGAGGAATGGCGGGTGGTCCTTTATCAGCGCAGGAAGGGACTTAGCTGCGCAGATCCCAGTTTCGTTCTTCGGTCCAAAGTCCTAACGACATTCCAATCGCCAGGAACGCGGTGGAGACGGCCAAGACCGGAGCGAGCAACCAGCGGGCTCGGTGAACGCTATTTTCCATGGGCTCTCCCATGAACTCAAAGCGAGCAACTACTACGAGCAGCCGCAGTTCCGGGTGGCGCGATGTCCGGACTATTACGCGAAACCAGGTGAGACTTAGGTCCCGTCTCGGATCAGACCGAAGCCCAGCCAAGGAACGTTTGCAGCTGCCTGAGGTTTGAAGAGCCTGGCGCGAAGACGATGCCGTTCAGCGCAGGGAGGAGTATGATCATCATGTCGAACCGTGAGATTGGAGCGTCCCAGGCGCTGCGAATGCGCGTGGCCGACCTCAATGAGAGGATGCGCGGCGCCCGGATTACCGAGAGTGAACTGAAGACCTTTCGAAAGGTCGCGGCCGTCATGGAGGGCGGCAAGGGCAGAATCGATGCCGACGATTTGATTGCCGCATCCTTCGTCGTCGAGACGCTGGACTAGCCAAACCGCCTACAAGCTCTCCAGAATGCGAGGCGCTGCAATGTCCCTCTCTCCCAGCCTATTCTCTGTTGGCCTGACTTTCCAATGCCCGCAATGCGACTTCGCCGTCATCAAGAACGGCAGCTGGTTTCAGGTCGTTTCCCACTACAGGTGTGAGGGATGCGGACGCGAGATCCGGATTACCTATCGCGACAAGATTGCGATCTTCCAGAAGCACGCGCACTTGGCCATGCCGCCGCCGGGAGCGCGGTAGATGCGACAGATGTGCAGACCCCTTCACCGGATGTGAGCTCGAATTGCTGGGGTCGAGTGCGAGGCGCCGGCATTCGCTCTGATGGGCGAGATCGGCACGCGCAAGTATGTCGGCTCGGCCTTCACTGATTCCAGCCGCGCGATGGTATCACCAATCGCCCGGGCGCCTCGTAGACAGGATTCGCCGACGTCGCGGGCATCTCTTGTGCTTGCGTTCATTCATGTCGCAGTGAGGAGGGGCATTGGCGATTCGCCAATGGCGGGGCAGGGCGGATCTGAACGGGGCTTTTCCACGAATGACATTGATGGGCGCGGCGGCACTGCTGATCCTGATCCTGACCTATGCCGGCGTCGCCATCGGCAGGTTCCCCGGCTTGCGCCTCGACCGGGCAGGCATTGCGCTGCTCGGCGGTGCGGCGATGACCGCCATCGGCGCGCTTAGCCTGGAGGAAGCCTACCGAGCCATCAATTTCGATACCATCACGCTGCTGCTCGGCATGATGATCGTCGTGGCGCATCTGAAAGTGTCGGGCGCCTTTCGCGCACTCGGCGCTGTCGCCATCGAGCATGCGCACGCGCCGTTCATGCTGCTGGTGATGGTGACGCTGCTGACCGGCGTTCTGTCAGCGTTCCTGGTCAATGACGCGATCTGCCTGGTCATGGTGCCGATCGTCGTCCACGTCACCCGCGTCATCAACCGCAACCCCGTCCCCTATCTGATCGCTACCGCCACGGCGTCGAATTGCGGCAGCGTCGCCACCATCACCGGCAACCCGCAGAACATGGTCATCGGCGCGCTGTCGGGGATCTCCTATCCGGCCTTCTCGGCGGCCCTGGCGCCGGTCGCGCTGTTCGGCCTCGTCGCCGTCATCGTCATCGTACGGATCGTCTATCGCGCCGAATTCGCGCGCAAGGCCGAGCTCAGCCCCGAGGTCTATCGCGGCCGCATGCTGCCGGGGCAGGTGCTCAAGGCCGTGGTCGTCTGCATCGGACTGGCGATCGCCTTCTTCGCCGGCGTTCCGGTTGCCAAGGCGGCGCTGATCGGCGGCGCCATTCTTCTTGTGACCCGCGCCATCAAGCCGGCGCGCATCTACCGCGAGATTGACGGACCGCTGCTGTTCATGTTCGCCGGCCTGTTCATCGTCGTCGCCGGCGCCGAGAAGACGCTGCTCAGCCCCGACATCGTCGCCTCGGCAAAAACCCTCGGGCTGGACGACGTCTGGCGGCTGTCCGGCTTCACCGCTGTGCTGTCCAACATCATGAGCAACGTTCCGGCCGTGCTGGCGCTGCGGCCGTTCATACCAGGCCTGGAAGACCCCGAGCGCGCCTGGCTGGTCGTCGCCATGAGCTCGACGCTGGCCGGCAATTTCACGCTGCTCGGTTCAGTCGCCAATCTGATCGTCGCCGAGTACGCGCGGGTCTCCGGCACACCACTGTCGTTCGCCGCCTTCTTCAAGGTCGGCTTGCCGCTGACGCTGGTCACGCTGCTTGCCGGGACGGCATGGCTGGCGCTTGGGTTTTAGGCCGCCGGCGCAGCAGCCTAGGCGGTTCAAGCGCAAGCCTGATCAGACTATTTGGCGTGGGTAGGCCAGAACGCCCAAATCAGCAAAGCTGCCAAAGCCAGCCAGAGCGCCACGACAAGAAACATCCCCGTCCTGCTTTGCGGGTGTTTTTCGAGCGCGGCAGCCCGCGCTCGAAACTCGTCCATCAGCGGCGGCGGAACAAGCCTTATGGCCAGGATTACGCCGAGCGGGACGATGATCAGGTCGTCGAGATAGCCGAGCACCGGAATGAAATCCGGGATCAGGTCGATTGGGGAAAGCGCATAGGCGGCCACCATCCCTGCAACAAACTTTGCAAACCAGGGCACCCGAGGATCGCGTGCGGCGAACCACAGGGCGACGACATCAAGCTTGATGTCGCGCGCCCGGCTCTTTGCCGCTTCCAGCCATGCTTTCATAGGGTTACTTTAGCACAGATTGTCGTCCGCCTGCATCCGAGCGGTTGCCGGTCGAGCAAAACCAGACCGTCCATAGCGCGTCCCAAAGGGCGTGCGGCGCTTTAGCACTCCGACGATTCGGTGCTGCTCGCCAGCTTCGCGCCCGAAACATAGGCGTCGAGAAAGTCCTGCGAGGCGACATCGTCGGCGAGGCTCCTCAGCTTTTCGGCCGCGGCTGCCCCCAAAATCGCCTCGACGCGCCGGTTGGCCTCGACCCACACGACATATGCCTGCTGATATCGCGCCTTGCCGAGCGGCGTCAGCACAGCATGCTTGGTTCGCCGATCGTGGGTATCGTGGCGGACCTCGACCAGACCGTCGCGCACAAGCGGCCGCAGGGCATGCGTCAGCGCTGAGATCTGGATCGCCAGGCGGCCGGCGAGGACCTGCAGCGTCGGCCCATCCTCGCCGTAAGCGGCCGCGAGCCCGTCGATCTGGCCGAGCAGAAGGGTTTGCGTTGACGTCAGCCCGGTTGGGACCAACGCCGCGTCATACAACTGGCCAAGCCGGCGCGCCGCACGGCGCAGCGACGAATTGATGCAAACGAAATCGCTCGGCATGCCGGGCGCTTCTGCATCCGGCTCGTCCCGATCTTCGAGCGTCGCAAACGATTCGACTGCTTTTTTCATCCTTACAAAATAGTTGAGGGCTGAAGCATTGCAAAGGGGCACAGATCTGGCTAGTTAGTTGAGCGCTCAACATTTGAGCGCTCAACATTCAGGAGATAACCCATGTCGAACTCCGCTTCCAAGCCGGTCGCCGTCGTCACCGGCGCCTCCGCCGGCATCGGCGCTGTCTATGCCGACCGCCTCGCTGCCCGTGGTTATGATCTTGTGCTCGTGGCGCGCCGCGCCGAACGCCTGAAAACCCTCTCGGCAAAGCTGTCGCGGGCCTATGGCGCCAAGGTCGAGGTGATCGGCGCCGACCTGACCAAGGAGGAGGGCTTGGCGCGTGTCGAGAAGGTACTCGCCACTAACCCCGCCATCACCTTGCTTGTAAACAACGCCGGCAACGGCACGCTCGGATCGACGATAAACACGTCCGACGAGAATGCCGCGTCGACAATTGCGCTCAACATCACGGCGCTGACTCGCCTGACCCGAGCGGCGCTGCCGGCATTCCTGTCGCGCAACGCCGGGGCGATAATCAACATGGCCTCGGTCATGGCGCTGCACTCGCTGCCGATCACCTCTCTCTACAGCGGCACCAAGGGTTATGTGGTGAACTTCAGCCGTGGCCTGCAGGAGGAGCTTGCCGGAACCGGCGTAAGGCTGCAGCTCGTTCTCCTGCCGCGACCGCCACCGAATTCTACGAGTTCGCCGGCATGCCGCTTTCAGCGTTCGACCCGGCGGTGGTGATGACCGCGGAAGACATGGTCGATGCGGCCCTGGCTGGGTTCGATCAGGGTGAAGCCATCACGCTGCCGTCGGTCCACGACCGCGCGCTGTGGGAAACCTATGACGCCGCCCGCGCCACCTTGTTCGCCGCGACGCAGACCGGCGAGCCGGCGCCTCGCTACCAGGCGGCTTGACGCCGCCCGACCCCCCCCCCCGCGCCCGGGGGGGGGGGGGGGCGTGGCGAGGGCGCCCGCCCCCGCATTTGGCGGTTCATGTTGGGGGGGGTGCGGCAGAAATATTCGCACCGATGCGCCGGCTGACGGGGGCTT
>NZ_JBVVQY010000040.1:0-35755 GCF_055811615.1 Mesorhizobium sp. WSM4807 | reverse complement strand
CGCGGGGGGGGGGGGCAACACACCCCCCCCCCCCCCCCCCCCGTCGCGGCCGCCCCCCCCGCGGGGGGGGCGCCCCCCCCCCGGGGGCGGGGGGCCCCCCCCCCCCCCCCCCGGGCGCGCGGGGGGCGGTCTCCGCTGGCATGGCTAGGGCGACGTCACCGTCATTTGGCCTTTCATGTTGGGGTGGAAGCGGCAGAAATAGTCGAACGCTTCCGCCTTCTGAAGGATCATGCTCGCCGATGTCTTCGGCGGGATCGTTACCTCCCAGCCGCCTTTGACGGTCGCCGTGTGAGCGAACACGTCCTTGTTGACCCACTCGATCGTGTCGCCGACCTTCGCCTCGATGCTTGCGGGCGAAAACACCAGCTTCTCGATCGTCACCTCAATCGTTTCGGCCTTGGCTGGTGCGGGGGCAATAGTTAGCGCCATGGCAAGCCACAGATGCCGTTTCGATACCGTCGGTGCTGTTCTCATTTCAGCATGCCGGCGACATGTTCGGCATGCTGTTCATGGCCCTGGAATAGCTTCAGGCCGGTCTCCAGCAGGCTCTTCAGTTCGGCATTTTCGGCCGAGGGGATCAGCAGGGTTTCGAGTGCCCCGTTGACCTGCTTGTGATAGGCGACCTCGTTGTCGACATAGGCCTTGTCGAACGCGGCGCCGTCGAGCTTGGCGAGCTTCGCCCGTTCCTCGTCCGCCGCCTTGGTCAGTTCCTTGCTGGTGGCGTTGTCCTCTGGCGTCACGTTGAGCTTCTTGACCAGGTCAAGCGCTTGTTTGTTTACGGCTTCATGGTCTCGCACCATGTCTTTGGCGAAATCGAGAATCTCCTGGTTCTTCGATTTTTTCAGCGCTTGCATGGCCGCCTCGACGTCAAGCACGCCGGCTGTGTAGGCGATGTGGGCGATCTGCGGGTCGCTCGGCTTGTCGGCGGCTTGCGCCAACGTCGCTGCGCTGAGCAGGAAAAGCGCTGCCAGTGCTGTGGTCGATCGAATAAACATGACGTTCTCCTTCGCCGGATGCGGTTGGCTCCGGGCATTTTCAGTTGACGATGATTGGATGCCGGAAGGGGCCAAACGTTCCCGGGAATTCGGGAAAATCAGTCTGTAAAGCCAAGCCGCTGCATCACCGCGGCGGTCAGCCGTTCACACCGGCGGCCGGCGAAGGGGAAGGCATCGAGCAGCACCGGGCCGATCTGATCGGCCAGCGCCTTGCGGACGAGGGCGCGGGCGCGGTGCAGCCGGGTCTTGACGGTTTCGGGCCGCACATCGAGCAATTCGGCGGTCTCGTCTGTGCTGAGACCCTCGATCACCCGCGCCACGAATACTGTCCGGTAGACATCGGGAAGGCGATCGGTCGCCCGTTCGACAAGCTCGAGGATCTGCCGTTGCGCCATCATCCGCTCCGGATCGTCGCTGGGATTGAGAGGGAACTTGATGATTTCGGCTTGTAGATTTTGCGGCATCGCTACCGTTCGCCGCCTTTTGCGCAAACGCCCAAGCGCCTCGTTGATGACGATGCGTGACAGCCATGTGGCGAGAGAGGATTCGCCGCGAAAATCCCCGAGCTGGGCAAAGGCCCTGACATAGGCCTCCTGCACGACGTCTTCAGCCTCGCTGTCGTTGCGGACGACGCTACGGGCGATACGATAGAGTCGCTGGTTGTGCATTTTGATAATCGTGTGGAAGGCTCCGCCCTCGCGCGCCAGCGCACGGCCGACAAGCTGCATCTCGCCAGATGCGGCGGGCATGACGGTCGCAGTCATGACCGGTTTCCTCATCGCGAGCCAATCTCCTGACCGGAGGCAAATCCTCCGATCGAAACATTGGACGGCCTAACCGGCAAAAGGTTCCCGAACATTTTTCCCGGCGGCCAGCACCGCCTACGCTACCGCTTCCTCCAGCAGCTTGTCTGCAGTTTGCGCGCGCCGTTGCGGCCAGCAGATCGGCCTGCACGATCGGGCCGAGGATGCGCCTGTTGGAAGACCCCTGCCGTCGCTCAAGCTCCCGCCGCCGCGGCGAGGCCGCGTGCCAGATCGGCCTTCAAATCCTCGACATCCTCGAGCCCGATCTGCAGGCGGATGAGCGGGCCGTCATAAGGGCCCTTGGCGACGACGCGGTCGCCGAGGAATACCGGCACCGCAAGGCTCTCATAGCCGCCCCAGGAATAGCCGAGGCCGAATATCCTGAGCGCGTCGAGGAAGGCATGCTGCTGTTTCTGGCCGCCGCCCTTGAGCACGATTGAAAATATGCCGCTCGAGCCGCAGAAGTCGCGCTTCCAGAGATCGTGATCGGGGTGGCTGGCAAGCGCTGGGTGCAGCACGCGCGCCACGCCCGGCTGGCCCTCCAGCCAGCCGGCGATGGCCAGTGCGCTGCGCTGATGGCGGTCCAGCCGTACGCCCATCGTGCGCAGGCCGCGCAGCACCTGATAGACATCGTCCGGCCCGGCGCAGCAGCCCATCGTGTAGAAGGTCTCGCAAAGCTGTTTCCAGCAGGCCTTGTTGGCCGACACGGTGCCGAGCAGCACGTCGGAATGGCCAGCCGGATATTTCGTCGCCGCATGGATCGAGATGTCGACGCCATAGTCGAGCGGGCGGAAGTAGAGCGGCGTCGCCCAGGTGTTGTCCATCATCACGATCGCAGCTGCCGCGTGTGCGGCGCTGGCAATGGCCGGTATGTCCTGCACCTCGAAAGTGTTGGAGGCCGGCGATTCGGTGTACACGACCCTGGTGTTGGACTTGATCAGCGCCGCGATACCGGCACCGGCATGGGGGTCGTAGTACTCGACCTCGACCCCCAGCCGTTTCAGCATCGTGTCGGCGAAATTGCGGGTCGGGTGATAGACGGAATCGACGATCAGGACATGGTCGCCCGCCGAAAGGAAGGCGAGCAGCGGCACCGTAACCGCCGCCAGGCCCGAGGGCACCACAATCGTGCCGGCCGAGCCTTCCAGCCCGTCGATGGCGCTGGCAAGCGCGTCGGTGGTCGGTGTGCCGCGCCTGCCGTAGGTGTATTTCTGGCTGCGTGCCGCCATCGTCGCCGCGTTGGGATAGAGCACGGTCGAGGCATGCACGACCGGCGGATTGACGAAGCCGAAATAGTCGTGCGGATTGTTGCCCGAATGGGCAAGCCGCGTGTTGATGCCCATTTCGTTGCCGTGTTTTGTCATTGCGCTTCGCCTCTGATGAAGCGCTAGCCATAGTGCGGCGGCATTGGCCGCGCAACCGTTCGCCATCCGCCAGTCGGCGGACTTTGGATATGCCAATTCATCCCATGACAAGTCAGTCATGCGCGGTAAATCCGAGGGACGGGTTTGCCGGCGCAACCCCGATTCGCGTTGACCAGACTTTGCCGGCTTTGTTCGCACTGCTGGCTAATTTCCAGGCGCGTTCGTCTGCAATTCAGGCATTTGCGGCAATTGGTTTTCAAACTCTTTCGGTTTCGGTCATTTTCCTTGACCTCACTGGAATAATCGCCTTCGATGCAGTTCGTGAATGGGAGGCAGCGCGTCGGTTGCGATGCGGGGTTCCGGGAATGGGCCGGAACGGGAAGCTGCGTTCACACGGAAAAAAGTCAGGTTCGCCTGAAAAAAACAGAAAAGGGTCTGTGGGTTATGAAACACATTGCAATCGGCATCCTGGGCGCCGCCGCGCTTGGATTGGTGGCTTCGGCCGCGTCGGCGGCCACGCTCGACGATGTCAAGGCCAAAGGCTTCATCCAATGCGGCGTCTCGACCGGTCTGGCCGGCTTCTCGGCGCCGGACGACAAGGGCGACTGGCAAGGCATCGATGCGGATTTCTGCCGCGCTGTCGCGGCCGCCGTTTTTGGCGATGGCACCAAGGTCAAGTTCACGCCGCTCAGCGCCAAGGAACGCTTCACCGCACTGCAGTCAGGCGAGATCGACCTCCTGTCGCGCAACACCACCTGGACCATCAACCGCGATACGGCGCTTGGGCTGAATTTCGTCGGTGTCACCTACTATGACGGCCAGGGCTTCATGATCAATGCCAAGAAGCTGCCGGGCGTGAATTCCGCACTGCAGCTTTCGGGCGCGGCGGTCTGCGTGCAGAGCGGCACCACGACCGAACTCAACCTTGCCGACTATTTCAAGTCGAACAAGATGGAATACAACCCGGTCGTCTTCGAAAAGCTGGAAGAGGTCAACGCCGCCTATGACGCCGGCCGCTGCGACGTCTACACCACCGACCAGTCCGGCCTCTACGGCATCCGCCTGACGCTCGGCGCACCCGCCGACCACGTCGTGCTGCCCGAGATCATCTCCAAGGAACCGCTCGGACCGGCCGTGCGCCAGGGCGACGACCAATGGTACCACATCGTCAAGTGGACCTACTTTGCGCTGCTCGGCGCCGAGGAACTCGGCATCACCAAGGCCAATGTCGAGGAGATGAAGACCTCGGACAATCCCGAGATCAAGCGTGTGCTCGGCCAGGAGGCCGATACCAAGATCGGCACCGATCTCGGCGTCTCCAACGACTGGGTCGTCAACATCGTCAAGGCAGTTGGCAATTACGGCGAAATGTTCGAACGCAATGTCGGTTCGGGCAGCCCACTGAAGATCGCGCGCGGCATCAACGCGTTGTGGACCAAGGGCGGCCTGCAATACGCTCCGCCGATCCGCTGATCGAAATGTGATCCGGAAGGCAGCGTTCCTGCCTTCCGGTTTCTCTTTCCAGGGGATGGTCGAATGGCATCGCAGGAAATTCTTCGCGAGGAGCCAAGCCGCGGCTCCTTCATCAACGATCCGAAGGTCCGCGGCATATTTTTCCAGGCGGTGGTCGTCATCGTGCTGGTGGCGTTGGTCTGGTGGATCGTCCAAAACACCATCGACAATCTGACGCGCCTGCACATTGCATCAGGCTTCGGCTTCCTCAGGGGCCGCGCCGGCTTCGACATCAGTGACAGCGCCATCGCCTATTCGTCGGATTCGACCTATGGCCGCGCCATTGTGGTCGGCTTCATCAACACGCTCATCGTTGCCGCCGCCGGCATCATTACCGCCACCATCATCGGCTTCATCCTCGGCATCGGCCGGCTTTCGCACAACTGGCTGATCCGCAAGATCTGCATGGTCTATGTCGAGGTCTTCCGCAACATTCCGCCGCTGCTGGTTATCTTCTTCTGGTATTCCGGCGTGCTTGCCGTGCTTCCCATACCGCGCGAGAGCATCAACCTGCCGTTCGGCTCCTTCCTCAACCAGCGCGGCTTCTATTTTCCGCGCGCCGTCTGGGGCGACGGCTCCTGGTTGATCTTCGTCGCTTTGCTTGTCGGCATCGCCATGGCGTGGTTCGTTGCCCGCAAGGCGCGTCAGCGGCAGATGGCGACCGGCCAGCAATTCCCGGTGTTCTGGACGTCGGCGGCGCTGATCGTCGGCCTGCCGTTGCTTGCCTATGCGCTGAGCGGCTTCCCGCTGAGCTTCGACTATCCAAAGCAATCGACCTTCAACCTGACTGGCGGCTTCCAGGTCAAGCCGGAGTTCCTGTCGCTCTATCTGGCGCTGTCCTGCTATACTGCGGCCTTCATCGCCGAAATCGTGCGCGCCGGCATCATGGGCGTCAGCAAGGGCCAGAGCGAAGCAGCCGGTGCGCTGGGTCTGCGTCCAGGATCGATCCTGCGGCTTGTGGTTGTTCCGCAAGCCATGCGCATCATCATTCCGCCATTGACCAGCCAGTATCTGAACCTGACGAAGAACTCTTCGCTCGCCATCGCCATCGGTTATCCGGATCTGACGGCGACCGCCGGAACGGTGCTGAACCAGACCGGCCAGGCGATCGAGTGCGTGCTGATCATGATGGTGGTCTATCTCGTGCTCAGCCTGCTGACCTCGGCGGTGATGAACGTGGTCAACGCCAGGATGGCGCTGGTGGAGAGGTAGCGACATGCAGGAACACGATACCTCCTGGGTTCGGACCGAAATGGCGCTGTCGCAACAGGCGCCCGCCGGCGTGCGCGGTCTGGGGGCCTGGATCCGCAAGAACCTGATCGCGTCGACCGGCGACACCATCCTGACCATCGTCGGCATCGTACTGGTCGCGATGATCCTGCCGCAGATTATCAATTGGGCCTTCATCAACGCCCAATGGACCGGAACCGACCGCACCTTCTGCGCCACGGTGGCGCAGGGCGGCATCCAGCCGGACGGCTGGTCCGGCGCCTGCTGGGCCTTCGTCAACGCCAAGTTCGGCCAGTTCATGTTCGGCCGCTATCCGATCGAGGAGCGCTGGCGGCCGATCCTGGTCGCCATCCTGTTCGTCGCACTTCTGGTGCCGCTGCTCATCCCGAAGGTGCCGCGCAAGGGGTTGAACGCCATTTTGTTCTTCGGGGCGCTGCCGATCGTTGCCTTCATCCTGCTGACCGGCGGCGTGTTCGGCCTGCCGCATGTCGAAACTCCGCTGTGGGGCGGCCTGCTGGTGACGCTCAGCCTGTCCTTCGTCGGCATTGCTGTTTCACTGCCGGTCGGCATCGTGCTGGCGCTCGGCCGGCGCTCGAAGATGCCGATCGTCAAGATGCTGTGCGTCATCTTCATCGAGACGGTGCGCGGCATCCCGCTGATCACCGTCCTGTTCATGGCCAGCGTCATGCTGCCGCTGTTCCTGCCGGCCGGCGTCAGCTTCGACAAGTTCCTGCGCGCGCTGATCGGCGTCTCGCTGTTTGCCGCTGCCTATATGGCCGAAGTGGTGCGCGGCGGCCTGCAGGCGATCCCCAAGGGCCAGTATGAGGGTGCCGATTCGCTCGGCCTCGGCTACTGGCAGAAGATGGGCCTGATCGTGCTGCCGCAGGCGCTGAAGCTGGTCATTCCCGGCATCGTCAACACCTTCATCGGCATGTTCAAGGACACCAGCCTTGTCTACATCATCGGCATGTTCGACCTGCTCGGCGTCGTCAAGCTGCACTTTTCCGACGCCAACTGGGCGACGCCGCAGACCGCCAGGTCCGGCCTGGTGTTTGCAGCCTTCGTCTTCTGGCTGTTCTGCTTCGGCATGTCGCGCTATTCGATGTTCACGGAACGCCGGCTCGACACCAGCTACAAACGCTAAGAACAAAAAAGGGAACCTTCCATGGCCACAGAAAATGCCGTCAGCGCGGAAGAGATCAAGGTCAATGCCGCCAAGATGCATATCTCCGACACCGATGTCGCCATCGACATCATCGCCATGCACAAATGGTACGGCGAATTCCATGTGCTGAAGGACATCAACCTGAAGGTGATGCGCGGCGAGCGGATCGTCATTTGCGGCCCTTCGGGCTCCGGCAAATCGACGATGATCCGCTGCATCAACCGGCTGGAAGAGCACCAGAAAGGCAAGATCATCGTCGACGGCAAGGAATTGACCAACGATCTGAAGAAGATCGACGAGGTGCGCCGCGAGGTCGGCATGGTGTTCCAGCACTTCAACCTCTTCCCGCATTTGACCATCCTGGAAAACTGCACGCTGGCGCCGATCTGGGTGCGCAAGACGCCGAAGAAGCAGGCCGAGGAAATCGCCATGCACTTCCTCACGCGCGTCAAGATCCCGGAACAGGCCAACAAATATCCCGGCCAGCTTTCCGGCGGCCAGCAGCAGCGCGTCGCCATCGCCCGCTCGCTATGCATGAACCCGCGCATCATGCTGTTCGACGAGCCGACCTCGGCGCTCGATCCGGAAATGATCAAGGAGGTGCTGGAGACGATGGTTGGCCTCGCCGAAGAGGGCATGACAATGCTCTGCGTCACCCACGAGATGGGCTTTGCCCGCAAGGTCGCCAACCGGGTGATCTTCATGGATCAGGGCCAGATCGTCGAGCAGAACACGCCGGCCGAGTTCTTTGACAATCCGCGCCACGAGCGCACAAAACTGTTTCTGTCGCAGATCTTGCACTGATTGCTCTCACGCGAATCAAAAGAGCCCGGCCGAAACTCTGCCGGGCTCTTTTGCGTCTGAGCCGTCAGCAGGCGATTGCGCCCCAATTGCGAGGCCGTTCCCTCATGAGAAAACCGTCCCTCGTGAAAAAGCTTGGGCGTTTTCTCGCCATTCTGGTGGTGGCAATCATGCTTGCCGTGATGCTGGGCACATTCATCCCACGGCCGCTCTTGCCGGCGGCCGCCGCCGATCCCGTCGCCACCAGGCACATCCTGGTGCTGAAAAATCCGATCCACACCGATATCGCCATTCCCGTGGATGACGATGTGCGCAAGCGCTTCCATTTCCTGGTCGATGGCGGCATTCCGGCCGACATGGCTGGGGTCCGCTACATCGTCTTCGGCTGGGGCGGCCGCGCCTTCTATCTGGAGACGTCGACCTGGTCGGAACTGAAGGTGGTGCCGGTGATGAAGGCGCTGACCCTTGACGCTTCGGTGATGCATGTCGATGTCGCCGGCAACATTGTCGAGCCGCACCCCGACGTCGCCGGCTTCGACATCAGCGAGGAGCGTTTTGCAGCGCTGCTCGACTTCACCGCCGCAAGTTTCCAGCAAGGGCCGAACGGTCCGATCCTGATCGAGAATGCCGCCTATTCCAGGTTCGACCGCTTCTACGAAGCCAACGGCCGTTTCAACGCGCTGGTTGGCTGCAACACCTGGACAGCGGCGGCTCTGCGTATCGCCGGCCTGCGGACAGGCTGGTGGAATCCGCTGCCGGCCTCGCTCGACCTGTCGATGCGGATTTATAATTGATGATCGTTCCGGCGTGATCAGCTGGTTTGCGATGACTGAGTGGGGGCAGAAGTCGAGCGCCTCATTCCTTCGCTGTCCCGCCAGACAGTCGAGCTTTCATCGCCGATCGACGATTTCCGGCGGCCGCCAGCCATAGAGCCAGTCGAGATCGGCCGCGAGCTTTTCCGGCGAGCGCAGCTTCAGGAACAGGTTGCGCGCGATGGCCACCGGCCCCGCTGCATGCCAGGCGAAGCGGTTGACGGCACCGCGGCGGGCGACCTTGGCGATGCGCGGGCGCCGCACCTTTTCCCAGGCGGCAAGCGCGCTCCCGGGATCGGCAGGCGAGGCGGCGACAAAGCCGGCAAGGGTTGCGGCATCCTCGATCGCCATCGCCGCGCCCTGCGCCGCAAACGGCGTCATCGCATGCGCCGCGTCGCCGATCAGGGCGATGCCGGTGGGCGTCGTCCATGGCTGTGCTTGGTCGACCGTATGGATCGGCCATGCGGTCCACGGGCCGGCATCCTCGGCAAGCCGGGCCAGTGCTGGCGCCGTGCCACGCATGGCGCCGGCGAGGATATTGGGGTCGGCGTGGCCCGACCAGCCCTCGGCGATGATCTCGCCCCTGGTGAAGGCGGCCAGGTTGAACGCCGTGCCGTTACTGACCGGATAGGTGACGAGGTGGAAGCCGGGATGCAGGAAGGTGGTCACGCAATTGGCGGCGCCGACCGCCGCAACGGCTTCTCCCGCGACGCTGTCTGCACTGATCGTAGCGCGCCAGGCAAGCTCGCCCGAAAACCGGCTTTTGGCCGGAAGCCCGCCAAAAGCGCGGATCGCCGACCAGACGCCGTCGGCGCCGATCAGCAGAAAGCCGTCGGCTTCGACCGTCTTGCCGGCAATCTCGACTGTTGCCGTGGTATGGCGCGGTCCTGTGGCGGCGCCCCTGACGCGCGCGCCGGTGGCGAGACTGATGTCCGGCTGCTCGGCAAGGCGCGCCATCAGCGCCTCTTGCAGATCGGCCCGATGAGCGACGAGATAGGGCGCCTGCCAGCGCCTTTCGGCTGCTTCGCCAAGCGGCACCCGCGCCAGCTCGCGCAGCGTGGCCGCCTCCTTGAGCACGACCGCCTCCGGCCGCACCGCCGCCGGCAACAGCCGGTCGAGCACGCCGAGCTGGCGAAGGATGCTCGTTGCGTTGGGTGAGAGCTGGATACCGGCGCCGGCCGCTTCGAGGCGCGGCGCCTGTTCGAACAGCCGCACCAGATAGCCGCGCTCGGAAAACGCCAGCGCCGCAGTCAGTCCAGCGACGCCGGCTCCGGCGATAACGACCTGCCGGGACCGGGTGTCGTCCATGGGGATGGCGTGCGCGTCAGGCGGCCTGGTGGATATAGAGGCATCCCGCAGGCTGCGTTTCCGTCGCCTTCAGCTTTGGCGAATAGCGATAAAGCGTCGAGCAATAGGGGCAGACCTTTTCATTGTCGTCGCCCATGTCGAGAAACACATGCGGATGGTCGAAAGGTGGGTTGGCGCCGGTGCACATGAATTCCTTGACGCCGATGTCGATTGCCGTATAGCCCGCATCGTTCTGGAAATGGGGAATGGAACCGCCTGCCATCGTCGTCTCCTACATTTGCCGCATGACCCCGGATCATGCGCAAAATCAAAATTCCACCGCGACCTTTGCGCGTCCAAAGGACGCGCCGCGCTGTACCTGGATTGCATCTGGATCATAAGCAGTCTCTTTGCAAGATCGATGAAATCAAACTGTCGTAAAAGCCTGTCACAGGATAAGCTAAGCCGGTTAAGGCATGGTCCGAAAACCGAATTCAGTTTCGCTGGGGATCATGCGTAGCTTAAGTGGTGGGAGCGTCCTTTGCGCGTCAGCAAAGACGCGCCACGCTGTGGCCAGCGGGTGCGAAACGAGCAGGAACCATGAACGAACTAAAGCCGGTGCAGAGCGAATTCACCACTGTCGAGGTGGCGAGCCCAGAGGGCGGCAACCCGGACCGCTTCGTCAACCGCGAGTTTTCCTGGCTGCAATTCAACCGCCGCGTCCTCGAGGAATCGCTGAACGCCAATCACCCGTTGCTCGAGCGTGTCCGCTTCCTGTCGATTTCGGCCGCCAATCTCGACGAGTTCTTCATGGTCCGTGTTGCCGGTCTCGCCGGCCAGGTTCGCGAAGGCATCACGCTGAAGAGCCCGGACGGCCGCACCCCCGAACAACAGCTGGAACAGTTGCTGCGCGAGGTCGAGCGCCTGCAGGAGGACCAGCAGAAGAGCCTATCCGCGCTGATGCTGCTGCTCGACAAGGAAGGCATCGAGAGCATCAGCCGCGATGCGTTGACCAAGGACGAGAAGACCTGGCTCGAGGATCATTTCCAAGAGCAGGTGTTTCCGGTGCTCACACCGCTGTCGATCGACCCGGCGCATCCATTCCCGTTCATTCCCAATCTCGGCTTCTCGATGGCCCTGCAACTGCGCCATCGCAGGAATGGGGAGGAGATGAGTGCGCTGTTGCGTCTGCCGGTGGCGCTGAAGCGTTTCATCCGCTTGCCGGATCGCAAGCGTCATGTCCGCTTCATTCCGCTGGAAGAAGCGGTCGGCCTCTATATCGGCAAGCTGTTCCCCGGCTACGAAGTCAAGGGCTCCGGCACGTTCCGCATCATCCGCGACAGTGACATCGAGGTCGAGGAAGAGTCCGAGGATCTCGTGCGCCTGTTCGAGACGGCGCTGAAGCGCCGCCGCCGCGGCTCGGTCATCCGTATCGAATTCGATAAGCTGATGCCGGCCGAACTGCGCGAGTTCGTCGCCGGCGAGCTTGGCGTCTCGTCGAGCCGCATCAGCGTGCTCACCGGTCCGCTGGCGCTCAGCCAGATTTCCGAGATCGTCGCCATCGCCCGCGACGATCTCAAGTTCACGCCCTATAATCCGCGCTTTCCCGAGCGCATCCGCGAGCACGGCGGTGACTGTTTCGCCGCCATCCGCGAGAAGGACATCATCGTTCATCACCCCTACGAGTCCTTCGACGTGGTGGTGCAGTTCCTGCGCCAGGCGATGGCCGACCCGGAAGTGGTGGCGATCAAGCAGACGCTCTATCGCACTTCGAACGACAGCCCGATCGTGCGGGCTTTGGTCGACGCGGCGGAGGCCGGCAAGTCGGTGACGGCGCTGGTCGAGCTCAAGGCGCGTTTCGACGAGGAAGCCAACATCCGCTGGGCGCGCGACCTCGAGCGCGCCGGCGTTCAGGTCGTATTCGGCTTCCTCGAACTGAAGACCCATGCGAAAATGTCGCTGGTGGTGCGGCGCGAGGACGGCAAGCTGCGCAATTACGTGCATCTCGGCACCGGCAACTACCATCCGGTCACCGCGCGCATCTACACCGACCTGTCCTTCTTCACCACCGCTCCGACGATCGCCCGCGATGTCGCCCAGCTGTTCAATTTCATCACCGGCTACGCCGAGCCGACCGAGGAGATGCGGCTGGCCATCTCGCCGTTCATGCTGCGCAAGCGCATCCTCAAGCACATTTCGGAGGAGATTGCCCATGCGCTGGAGGGCAGGCCGGCCCGCATCTGGATGAAGATGAATTCGCTGGTCGACCCGATCATCATCGACGCGCTCTATGACGCCAGCCGCGCCGGCGTCGAGATCGATCTCGTCGTGCGTGGCATCTGCTGCCTGAGGCCCCAGGTGCCGGGCCTGTCGGAAAACATAAGGGTCAAGTCGATCGTCGGCCGCTTCCTCGAACACAGCCGCATCTATTGTTTCGGCAACGGCCACGGATTGCCGTCGGACGGGGCGGTCGTCTACATCTCATCGGCCGATTTGATGCCGCGCAATCTCGACCGCCGCGTCGAAACCATGGTGCCGATCACCAATCCAACGGTGCATGAACAAGTCCTCGGCCAGATCATGCTGGGCAACATCATGGACAACCAGCAAAGTTTCGACGTATTGGCTGACGGAACCTCCCGGCGCGCCACGCTCGAGGAGGGCGAGGAACCGTTCAACGCGCAGGAATATTTCATGACCAATCCGAGCCTTTCCGGACGTGGAGATGCGCTGAAATCGCATGCGCCCAAGCGCATCGCGCAGTTCAAGCGCCGCAAGAAAAACGGCGCAGCGACCGGCTGATGATTTCAACGTCCCAGGGCCGGCTTCAGGACCGCCGACCGCTGTCCATCATCGACATCGGGTCGAACTCGATCCGTCTTGTCGTCTATGAGGGGCTGGCGCGCTCGCCGACCACGCTGTTCAACGAAAAGATGCTGGCCGGCCTCGGTCGCGGTATCGTTTCGACCGGAAGGCTCGATCCCGAGGCGGTGACCCGCTCGATGGAAGAATTCCGCCGTTTCCGCGCGCTGTCCGAGCAGGCCGGCGCCGAGCGTATGTATGTGCTGGCGACCGCCGCCGCCCGCGAGGCGGTCAACGGCCCCGATTTCATCCACCGCGCCGAAGATGTGCTCAAGACCGAGGTCCAGGTGCTGAGCGGGCGCCAGGAAGCCCACTATTCCGCTCTCGGCGTCATTTCCGGCTTCCACCCGGCCAACGGCATCGCCGGCGACCTCGGCGGCGGCAGCCTCGAGCTGGTCGACGTCGACGGCGAGGCAATCGGCGACGGCATCACGCTGCCGCTGGGCGGTCTGCGCCTGCAGGACATGGCGAAGAACTCCCTGGCCCAGGCGGGAAAGATAGCGCGCGACGAGCTCGCGAAGGCAAGGCTCCTGAAAGGCGGGCAGGGCAGGCCGTTCTATGCAGTCGGCGGCACCTGGCGAAACCTGGCCCGGCTCTACATGGAAATGACCAGCTATCCGCTGAGCGTCATGCACCATTACGAGATCGGCATCGACAGCGCTGCGAACTTCCTCAAGCAGGTCGCCAAGGGCGAGATCGAGAAGATAAGGGGTATCGAGGGCGTCTCAAAGAACCGCCGCTCGCTGCTGCCTTATGGCGCCATCGTGCTGCAGGAGATCATGGCGGCGATGCAGCCGTCCAAGATCATCGTCTCGGCGCTGGGCGTGCGCGAGGGCTTTCTCTATTCGCTGCTCGACAAAGCCGAGCAGAAGGCAGATCCGCTGATCTCGGCCTCGGAGGAACTCGCCCGGCTGCGTTCGCGCTCGGTCACCCACGCGCATGAGCTTGTCGAGTGGACGGGCAAGACATTCGCCGCTTTCGGCATCGAGGAGACCGTCGACGAGGCGCGTTACCGCCAGGCCGCCTGCCTGCTTGCCGACATCGGCTGGCGCGCGCATCCCGAATATCGCGGCAAGCAGTCGCTCAACATCATTGCCCACGCCTCCTTCATCGGCGTCGACCATCCCGGCCGCGCATTCCTGGCGCTGGCCAACGCATACCGTCATGAGGGCATCTTCAACGAATCGATCGCGCCGGAAATCAAGGCACTGGCAACGCCGCGCTATATCGAGCGCGCCCGCGTGCTGGCCGCGGTGATGCGCGTCGTCTACCTGCTGACGGCGGCGATGCCGGGCGTCATGCCGCGACTGAATTGGGAGAGGCGCGGCAATGGCGTGCTGGCGCTGCTGCTGCCGGCGTCGCTGGCCGACCTTTACGGCGAGCGGCCGGCCGGCCGGCTGGCACAGCTGGCGAGGGTCACCAATCGCCGGCTGGTGCTGGCGGTCGAGGGCGGCTCCAGCGTTTCGGTCAAGTAGTCTGTCTCATCAAGTGGCGTCGGCGTCGATCCCAAAACCCTGGCCATCGATTGAATAGGCACCTGCGCCAGCCATCGCCAGCGCCAGAAAACCGCCTGATAGGGCGATGTCCTTCATCAGCATCTGTGAGTGCATGAAGGTCAGTGTCGGATCGTCGCCGCCCTGGCCAAAATGGCCGATGAAGCCTGCCGCGATACAGAAGGCGGCAAGCAGGAGCGCCACGATCGAGGTGTTGAGGCCGACGAGGATAAGCAGTCCGGCGATCAGCTCGAACAGGCCCGTCGCCCAGGCTACGAGTGTCGGCAGCGGCAGGCCAAGGCCGGCAAAATAACCTGATGTGCCGGCAATGTCGCTAAGCGCGTGGAAGCCGGACGGAACGAATAGCGCGGCGAGAAGCAGTCGGGAAAACAGAAGCAGCGCATTGCGGAGCATTGGTCACCTCCGATGTCGGCCAGGCCGGTTGGCCTGTTCCTCCCCGACGCCTCGACCTTAGCAGAAATTCGGGTCAGGCCGCTCGGCCCGGCGAAAGTCTGGATAGATCGACAACGAAAAAGGGACGCGGAAAATTCCGCGCCCTTGCTGCAAATCGTTCCTGGACCGCTTCAGCCGCGCTTGGCGTCGACCGAATAGGCGCCGGCGCCCGAGGAAGCCAGCACGAGGAAGCCGCCGGCAATCGCCAAGTTCTTCATGAAGCTGATCATTTGCATCTGATCGGCCCAGCCGGTGTGGGCGACCAGTCCCGTGGCGACGGTGAAGACTGCCAGCACCCAGGCTGTGATCCGGGTCTGAAAGCCGATGAGGATGGCGAGACCGCCGAGCAGCTCGATCAGGCCGACGACAACGGCCGTTACGGTCGGCATCGGCAGGCCGATGCTGCCGAAGTAACCGGCGGTGCCGGCGATCGCAGTGAGCTTGCCGAAACCGGAAAGCACGAAGATGACTGAAAGCAGGACGCGACCAAGCAGGATGGTGGCCGACGGATTGGAAGCGGTGCCGGAACCGGCAATGGACGTGTTGGTGGACATGGTGGGCTCTCTCCGGAAGGGTTGTGGTGTCCCCCCAGATAGATCAGGTCGACTGTTCACCAAAGATGCGGATTTGGTTACAGATCGTTCACAGCAGTAACGTTTTTGCGATCAGCGCAAGATCATCCCGGATGCGTCATGTCCTCCGGCCGCACCAGGCGGTCGTAATCGGCTTCGCTGACCAGCCCGGTGGCCAGCGCTTCCTCGCGCAAGGTCGTACCGTTCTTGTGCGCGGTCTTGGCGATCTTGGCGGCATTGTCGTAGCCGATGGTCGGCGCCAGTGCCGTCACCAGCATCAGCGAACGGTCGAGGGCGGCCCTGATATTGTCTTCTCGCGCCTCGATGCCGACGACACAGTTGTCGGTGAAGGAAATGGAGGCGTCGGCGAGCAGCTGCACCGACTGCAGGAAATTATAGGCCATCAGCGGATTGTAGACGTTGAGCTCGAAATGGCCCTGGCTGCCGGCGAAGGTCACGGCCGCATTATTGCCGAACACCTGGATGCAGACCTGCGTCAACGCCTCGCACTGGGTGGGGTTGACCTTGCCAGGCATGATCGATGAACCCGGCTCGTTTTCCGGTAGCGACAGTTCACCGAGGCCAGAGCGCGGGCCGGAGCCGAGCAGACGAATGTCGTTGGCAATCTTGAACAGGGCGCCGGCGCAGGCGTTGATGGCACCATGCGAAAACACCATGGAATCATGCGCGGCCAGCGCCTCGAACTTGTTCGGCGCGGTGACAAACGCGATGCCGGTGATGTCAGCGATTCGCGCCGCCACCTTCTCGGCAAAGCCGACCGGCGCGTTGAGACCGGTGCCGACGGCGGTGCCGCCTTGCGCCAGTTCCTGCAGGCCGGGCAGCGTCATCTCGATGCGTTTGATCGAGGAGGCGACCTGCGCGCCATAGCCTGAGAATTCCTGGCCAAGGGTGAGGGGCGTCGCGTCCTGCGTGTGGGTGCGGCCGATCTTGACGATGTGGGCGAAAGCTTTGGTCTTGGCCTCCAGCGCGGCGTGCAAATGCCTGAGCGCCGGCAACAGGTCGTGCACGATGCGCTCGGCGCAGGCGATGTGCATGGCCGTCGGATAGGTGTCGTTCGACGACTGGCTCATATTGACGTGGTCGTTTGGGTGCACCGGTTTCTTTGACCCCATGACGCCGCCCAGCAGCTCGATCGCCCGGTTGGAGATCACCTCGTTGGCGTTCATGTTGGATTGCGTGCCCGAGCCGGTCTGCCAGACGACCAGGGGGAAATGATCGTTCAGCTTGCCGTCGATGACTTCCTGAGAGGCTTCGATGATCGCCTTGCCGATGGCCGGGTCGAGCCGCTTCAGCTCCATGTTGGTTTCGGCCGCCGCCCGCTTGACGATGCCGAGCGCGCGAACGATCGACGCCGGCTGCTTTTCCCAGCCGATTTTGAAATTGCCCAGCGAACGCTGCGCCTGGGCGCCCCAATAACGGTCGGCGGCGACCTCGATGGGACCGAACGTGTCGGTTTCGGTTCTGGTCTCTGGCGCGCTCACATGTCTCTCCGATCTGTCGAATTCGGCACCGGCGTATCGCGTTGCACAAATGGCTTCAAGCGGAGATTGCGGGCGGCAAGAATGCAAATCGGTTGAAGGAACGCAGGGGGGAGAAGGAAGAGGCTCGCCTCTCACCGCCCAAGCAGTGACTGTGAGGTTGGAGATAGGCGCAAGGTCTCGGTCGATCTGGCCAGACATGACTGGGCCTCCCGCTCGAATGCCTGCCACTCCGGGGAACCGGCAAGCGCTTCTTCATGGCGGGCATGGGCGTCGGCGCTGTCGAAACCCGCGACGCTGATGAAGACGTTTTCGCCTGATCGAACCGGCAGGCGGGGAAAGCTGTTTTCGGCATGTTCGGTGACAAACGCAGCAAGTGGCCGTGCGCCAAATGCCGCCAGGGTGGCGATGGCGTCGGTTTCAAAGCGGCTGGCGAAGTCGGCTTCGGCGCCGGGCCGCAGATGATGAATCTTGATGACAACAATATCCGACAAGCGATTGTCTCTGCTGGGCTTTTCGTGACCCGGAAAGGCCTCCCGTTGCGAGTTCGACAGATCGAAGCCGGCGCCCGGCCATGCCGGTTTCAGCAACAGCACGTCGTCGGAGGAAATCATCGTGGCGTTGGCGGCATCGCGCCAGGCGGCCCAGACGGGTCCCTCGTAGAAAGCGGCCAGTGCATTTTTCCGCGCTACCATGCCGTCGAAGCCGCGCAGCCAGACGAACATGTCAGGCCGGTCGAGATCGCGGAACTGGCCGATGATGGTCATTCCTGCCGCTTCCTGACCCTCGATCAGGTGACCGTCGAAGATGCCGATCAGCGTCTCCCGCCGGCCGGGTTTCAGTGTGTACTGCCTGAGTTCGACGACCGGCGAGGCTTTGAGGCGGGATTTCGACGGGGCATTCAGGGACAGGCTCATTGCGCAATCTCCAAAACAGGGTATTCATCCTGTTTTAAAACAGACCGGTTGTCCTGTTTTGTCAATCTGCTATCGTGTGGAAATGTCAGCAGAGATTACCGCTCGCCCAAAGGTGCGGCCCGGCAAACGCACCAACGACCCGGAAGGCCTGCGCAAACGCGTGCTCGATGTCGCCGAAGCCTCGTTTCAGGCGCGCGGCTACCACGCTTCCAGCCTCGGCGACCTGATGGCGGCGGCAGGCGTCACCGGCGGCGCGCTGCATCATCATTTCCCGAGCAAGAAGGCGATGGCGCTGGCAGTGATCGAAGAGCGGGTCGCGGCGGCCGTCGAAGCAACATGGATCGCGCCGGTACAGGCGGCAGGCTCGGCGCGCGAGGGTGTGCGCAGCGTCTTCGAGGCAGTGGCAACGGAACTGGAGCAGCAGGGTTTTGTGCGCGGCTGCCCGCTCAACAACCTGGCGCATGAACTGTCGCTCGCCGATCCGGATTTTCGCGCTGCCCTTGCCGGCATCTTTTCGGCATGGCGCCAGGCGATCGCCGACAAGGTCAGGGCCGACCAGCAAGCAGGCAGGGAGCAGGACACCGATCCGCAGCGCTTCGCCGCGCTTGCGGTCGCGACCTATTCCGGCGCCATGTCGATGGCCAAGACAGCGCAGGATTCAGGCGTGCTGCGCGATTGCCTGAACGCGCTGGAGCAGGGAGCTTCCCCAGCTTCGTCATCCAAGGGCGAAGCAGTTGCGAAGCGACGTCGCAGGGTGCTGCGGCAGTACAAAGCCTTTTGATGCCGGAGCGCCAGGCGCCCTCTGCCCTGCCGGGGCCTAATTCGGCAGCGGTTTGATGACCTCGTAGCCGACCACGCTTTCGGCGTTGGTGCCCTCGTCATAGCGCCTGGCCAGAACCGCTTGCAGGTCGGGCGCGTAGAGCGCGATGAATTCATCCTGTGTCTTGCCGGCCTCGTTCTTGATCGTCTGCCTGACGGCGAGCACGTTGTATTTGCAGTCGCCCAGGCTGAACGTCTCCTTGCCCTTGACGTTGATCTCGAGCGTCTCGGTGCCCTTCGGCTGCTTGCTTGCTGCGAGGCGGACGAACACCGTCTTGCTTTTCGCCCCGGCCTTGAGCGGAAACAGCTTTCTGAGATCGGAAAACGGAATCAGGGCAAGCTGACCGGTATCGCTGTCGCGAAACACCTCGATAAGACCGCCGAACAGAAACTGCGTCTGCGCCGATTGGGATTGGTATTCGTTGGCAACCGACACCATTCCACCCGCCGCCGGTCGAAACTCGCTGTGGATGCCGGGCCTTTCGAGAATGAAGCCGGCCTTGGCCGCCTTGGCGTCAATGCACTCGGCACCATGAGCGGCGCTCGCCAGGATGGTGAATATCGTGCCGATGGATATAGTCTTCATAGCGTCCTCGTCTGCCCGCACAAGTTGAGTCCTGACACTGAAAGCAATGCCAGACCTGCGGCGCCGTGTCGACATACCCGTTCGCGGCAACTGGACGAAGAGGCGCCGGCTGTGCTGAATTTCGCGCCATGAATAGCATCTCGGCAGGGTCACTTTCCCGGCGCCGCTTCCTGGCGCAGGCGGCGGGATTTGCTGCGGCCGGCGCGCTTGCGCGACCGGCGCTCGGACAGACCGGGCAGCGCATTCCGCCTGTCGACGCCACCTTCCTGTTCGTCGCCGATGTCCATGCCTGCCGCATGGCCAGCGGACTGAGTCCCAATTGTCAGCAGGAAGGCAAGACCGACGCCGCCTTGCTGCGCAGCGTCGCCGCGTTGAACGGTGTTGGCGAGAAAGAGTGGCCGGCCGAAATCAACGGCATCGCCACCGGCCTGCGCTCGGCCGGCAGCCGCATCGGCACGCTGCTCGGCCTCGTCGTCGGCGGCGACATGACCGATGACGGCGGCGGCCAGGTCACCCAGCCCAGCGAAGGTACGCAGCTGCTCCAGTTCAGCCAGCGTTACCAGCAGGGCGTCGGCCCCGATCGCGTGCATGTGCCGGTCTATGTCGGGCTCGGCAACCATGATCTCGACCAGAACGGCCCGCCGAACCACGTCGACTGGTACCGCCGCGAAATGCGCGATTATGTCGAGGTCAACCATCGTGCCGGCGTGTTCTTCAAGCCGCCGGTGCCGGTAACCGACTACGATGTCGACACCGACTGCTACTCATGGGACTGGGGCGGCCTGCATCTCGTCCAGACGCATCGTTTTGCCGACGACACCGGCCACGGCGCGGTCTCCGGCCTGCCATGGCTGAAGCAGGATTTGGCGACCCACGCGGCGGACGGCCGCCCCGTCATCCTGTTCCAGCACTATGGCTGGGATGTTTTTTCGATCGAAAGATGGGATGCCGCCAAAGGAACCTTCGACGATGACGGCACTGGTGCGCCGCACTGGTGGAGCGAGCCGGACCGGCAGGCGCTGCTGGCGGCGCTGAAGGGCTACAACGTCATCGGCATCCTCCATGGCCACCAGCACGAGACACCGATGATCTACCGTAGCGATGGGCTCGACCTGTTCAAGCCGAAGGCCGCCTATATGGGCGGCTTCGCGCTGGTGCGGGTGACCAGCGACAGCATGGACGTGGTGCTTGGCGAAGCCATCGGTGACCATGGCGAGACCGCCTTCACCAACGCTTTCTCCAAGAGCCTGAACTTGTAACGGCAGCACCGAAAGCAAACAAAAGGCCGCCTAAGCCGCTTTCCTCATCGCCGTTGAAACGGCGGCGCAGGGATCAGAGCACCTTCCTGAGCTTGTCCTTCATGTCGCCATAGGCCTTCTGCATTTTGCCGGCAATCTTATCGGCCGCGCCTTCAGCCTGGACGCGCCTGTTGCCGGTGGCCTTGCCGGCGGCTTTCTTCACCGAACCTTTGAGCTGCTTGGCTAGGCCCACAACCTGATCCCTGTTCACCATCGCCGCATCTCCTGCGTAGGTTCACTCGCCCAAAAACGGGCATCAAAACAAACGGGCCAGGCACGGCTTCGGTTCCAGGCTCGGCCGGTCGAGCGGAATAGCTTCCGGCGGCGAGGCGGACAGGATAGGGTGCGCCCGAACGCGCCAGCAAGGCTGGGAGGGACAATGGCTGAACTCACGCTCTTTATCGGCAACAAATGCTTTTCGTCCTGGTCGCTCAGGCCATGGGTGGCGATGAAGCATCTGGAGATCCCATTCGAGGAAGGCTTCGTGCGCCTGCGCACGCCCGAGACATCAGCCAATCTGGCCAAAGTGTCGCCGACCGGCCAGGTACCGGTGTTGATTCACAATGGCAGGATTGTCTGGGAAACCCTTGCCATTCTTGAATATCTCGCCGACCTGTTCCCGGAAAAGAAGCTGTGGCCGACCGATATCGGCGCACGCTCGCTGGCCCGTTCGGCGGCGACCGAGATGCATTCCGGCTTTCGTGAGGTCCGCTATGGCTGGCCGATGAACCTGCGGAGGCCGAAGGGCCACAAGCCGCTCGACGCCGAAGGCGAGGCGCAGCGGGCGCGCATCGAGGCACTGTGGCGGGAATGCCGGGAAAAATACGGCAAGGGTGGACCGTTCCTGTTCGGCAACTTCACCGCGGCGGATGCTATGTATGCGCCGGTCGTTACCCGCTTCGACACCTATGGCGGCACGCTGGCGCCGGACACCCGCGCCTATGTCGACGCTATGCTCTCAACATCGGCAATGCGGCACTGGTATGAGGAGGCAGCGAGGGAGACGTGGCCGGAGCCCGGCCCTGACGAATAGGGCCCGGTTAGAACGCCGCGTTCGGGGCTGGGCTTCCGCCACGAAATCCTGCCGATGATGATCGCTGTGATGTGAAGCCGGCGCCACGGGCGCCATAAAAGAACGCCCCTCGCACGTTTTATTGTACGGGAGGCGTCCTTTGTGTCAGCCTTTCCTAAGATTGCTCTCATGAACTGCTGACGATATCCAAAATGCACGGATGCCAAAATGGTTCCCGGCATGGTGCGATTTTTTTTTAACAGCTGGCGCTGACCCGGTTTCGGCGCCAGATCCGCCGTCGGATTGCCTGCGCAACCAGGCTTGCGTCGACCGGTCCGCCGGGCGGCAAAAGCAAAAAATTGACACGGCGTCAAAAGAAGTCCATAAGCAATTCGTCGATATTTGTTTGACCGACTTTTGTTATCCGCGTGTCCAGGCGCGCCTTTGACGAACTTCCCCCATCAAAATCGAGACAAACGCTGTTGTGCATTCGCATGACGGCGAACGAATATTTGCCACGGAAAGGGTTCGTTATGAGCACAGGCACAGTTAAATGGTTCAACGCCACCAAGGGTTTTGGTTTTATTCAGCCTGACGACGGCTCGGCCGACGTTTTTGTCCACATCTCGGCCGTAGAGCGCGCCGGAATGCGCGACATCGTCGAGGGCCAGAAGCTCGGCTACGAGATGGTCCGCGACAATAAGTCGGGCAAAATGTCCGCCGATCAGTTGAAGGCGGCCTAAAACGGAATTCAGCCTCGCCGGTGACCACGGATGTACTGGCACTGGTGAATGGCGGATTCCAGCGCATGACCCGGGAGACATCGTTTCCAGAAAGGATCATGCGCAGATGAAAGTGTCAGCGCGTCCAAAAGCACGCGCGGCGCTCCAGCGGAAGGTCAGGCAACGCCTGGCCTTTTGCATTTGGGTCGCTTCAAAAGTTCGAAAAGAGCACCGCGCGTTCGCTTGAACGTGTTAAGGATGTTCCAGCAATTTGAATCCGACTGCCGTATTGCTTTGTGCGTGGTCCTGGTCGAAAGACCGGTCTCGCATTTTTCGGCATTACGCTCCGAACCGGGAGAAAGACCTTGACCGCCACTTCAAAGAAATCCCGCGACCACGCCGAATCCATCTTCAGCAAGACCCAGACCCAGTCCATGTCGCTCAACCGCATCATGTCCGAACAGGATGCTGTCAGCCAGGCCCGGGAAGCCAAGACCGCGCGGCTGCGCGAACTGCGCCTGGAAAAGGAAGCCGACGAGATGGCTGCGGCGGCCGCGCTCGCCGCCGCGCCGAAGCGCGTGGGCAAACGCTGATGGCCACCAAGCGCGTCCCGCAAAAGACGATCGCCGCCGATTCGACCATCGCCGATGTCGTAGGAGAGCTCGACAAGCCGGTCGAATATGTCCGCCGCGTGCTCGAAAAGCTCGAGCGCTGCAGGCGCGCCTATGGCGATGCCCAGGTCAGGCTCGGCGTGCGTGGTCGCTCCGAATGCCCGAACTATCTGATCGAGTATGTCCGCGAAAATGCCAAGACCCATGAGCGCGTCACCCATCAGGATGCCGCCTATAGCGGCAGCACGCATCGCGAGCTGGCGCCCCGGCACATCGAGGAGGCCAGGAACTGGTCGCCCGAGGAAATGAACATCACGGCGGTCTCGGCGCTGATCGGCCGCCTTCGCAACCCGAATGCGCCATCATCGCGTTTCTCCGACGAGGATTGATATGGCCATAAAATTTTCTGCCAAGGACCAGCCGGCGGCATCCGCTGCCGCCGCAAAGCTAGCCAAGCCGGCCGCCGCGCCGAAAGCCGACGTTGCAGCCGAGGCCGCGACCGATCTGTTCAAGTCGCCGGCGGAAGTGGCGTCGCGCAAGACCAGGAAGAAGAAATAGCGCCCTTGCCGCGAAACGCCGATCCGCATCCGGTAGCGTCAGGGCTGCTTGGCTTGGCGAGCGCCGGAGACTTTTCGTCTCTGGAGGAGGGCGCCGCCCCTCGCTTCGATTGCCAGAGCTGCGGCGCCTGCTGTTCCTATTCGGCCGAATGGCCGCGCTTCTCCACCGAAGATGATGCGCAGCTCGACCTGATCCCGCAGAAATATGTGGCGGCCGACGAAGCCGGCATGCGCTGCGACGGCGTGCGCTGCTCGGCGCTTGCCGGCGAGGTCGGCAAGTCGACCATTTGCGGCATTTACGAGGTCAGACCGGACGTCTGCCGTGCCTGCATGCCCGGCGGCGACGATTGCCTGATGGCGCGTCATGCCCACGGATTGCCGACGCTGTGATAACGGCCCCAGATAGTGTCTCAGTTTGAATTTCCACCTCGGGATTGGAAGCGGCCATTCCTTGTCGCTCGCCTGTGGAATGCCAGCGCTCTGCGGCCAGCAGGCCATCGGCGGCGTCCAGTAGAGACAGGCGGCTCAGTCGTTCCTCACTGGGTCAGCGTGTTTTTGTAGATCAGGCCATCTTTCATGATGATTTTGAAGTTGTTGGCAGGATCGGCCACCACGTCGAGGTTCTCCAGCGGATTGCCTTCGACGAGCAGGAGGTCCGCGAGCGCGCCTTCTTCGATCACGCCGAGTTTCCCCGGATAGGGGTTGCGAAGGCCCGACAGCGCGAGCAGCTCGGCATTGGTCCCGGTCGCCATGACGAGCGCTTCGGCAGGCGTGTACCAACGCACAAGCGACGCCAGGATTGCCCCCTGCTGCTTCGCCAACGCGCGGGAGAACAGGACATCGGTGCCCCATGCCGTCTTGATCTTGTATTTCTTCGCGAGTTCGTAGGTCCTGCCGATACCCGGCCACACCTCATCGGCCTTGGCTCGCTCGACCGAACCCTCTTGGAGGCCTGTCCTCATCAATTCGGGAAGCGGCTGCAAGCTCAGCCAAATGTCCTTTTCGGCGATCAGCTTGGCGGTTGCCTCGTCCATGAGGAATCCGTGTTCGATGCACTTAACACCAGCCGCGATAGCCTTCCGGATCGCATCCGAGGTGAAGGCGTGCGCGGCGACGTAGGTGCCCCAATTCTCGGCAATTTCAACAGCAGCCCGCAGTTCGGGCTCGGTGAAGGTGGTGACGTCGAGCGGGCTGTGGGGCGACGACACTCCACCGCCCGCTGTCAACTTTAGCAGCGCGGCCCCCTGCATGAGCTGCTCGCGGGCACGCAAACGCACCTCGTCGGGGCTGTCCACAACTATGCTGCCGCCGTTCCTCTCCATTGGGGTGAACAAGCCGCCGATCGTCCGAGGCAAGTCGCTGAGCTGGCGGAAATCTCCATGCCCGCTGGTCACGGTGATCATGGCTCCGGACGGATAGATGCGCGGTCCCGCTATGATGCCTTTATCTATCGCGCGCTTGAGGCCGAACGCCGGCCCGCCCACGTCGCGAACGGTGGTGAAGCCGCGCATCAGCGTATCCGTCGCCTCGTCGCCGGCCGCAAGATTGGCGAAGCCGACGTCGCCCATCGCCTCTGCCGGTGTGGACGCAATCAGCATTGCGTGCCAATGCGCATCGATCAGCCCCGGCATCAGCGTTCGCCCGTTGCCGGCAATGCGCCGCGCGCCTTCGGCCGCGATGGGACTTGTCGAGATCCGCGCGATCACATTGCCCTCGACCAGCACATTCGATGGGGCCGAAAGTGCAGCGCCTTTTCCGTCGAAGATGCGGACGTTTTCGAAAAGCACGTCGTCAGCGGCCGCAGTTGCGCAAAGTCCGAGCACGAGGGCTGCCGCAAGCATTTCTCTGCCTGAGCGAAGGATCATGAAAGCCGTGCGGGCTGAGAAAACGGCTGCGGCGCAGGACACGGCATGCGCCACGACCTCGCCTTTCGTCAGCTCCTGCGATCCAAAGGATTTGTGACACATGACGATTATCCTGCTTCAGAAGGAGGTGGTCACGGCGCAAGGACAAGTTCTAGATTATACGGCATCGTCGTCAAGAAGCGTTCCAGACTGGTCTCTTTCGCAGTGAAGGGTCGTAGCGAATGTCAGGCCGATCGTGGTGATACCAGGGCAAGCAGTGCATGGTTTGCCTGAGGAAGCGATCAGACGAGGGAGCGCGCCCGGAATGGGTGGGAAGTCGCCGTTCGGTTCATCTGCCAGAACAAGCACGTTGCCAAGAGAGGGATATTCGCCTTGGTCTTTCCTGCGAGGCAGCCGCCCAGAACCCCGGAGAGGGATTGGTACGGGCTACCCTGTCGCTCCAGTCTTGTCACTAGGTCGGGGCACGCGACCAGGCGCCCACTTCCGAGCGGCTCACGATCACGCTACCCGCCTCGATTTCGAGCTGCATGCGCTGTCCCAAAGTTTCAATATCGACCTCAGCGGCCGTCGCAACTCCCCGGCTCTGTATTTCCGGCAGCATCGTGACAATGAGTTCAGCGGTCTGGTGTGACCAGTCGAAACCGGTCTTGGTCCCCCCAACAACCGCCTCCAAGTGCATTGAGGGCGCGGTCAATCCAGCCGCGCGGAATGCCGCATCGAGCTTGATACCCATATTGGTCTCGATACCGCTGCGCCGGAACGTCTCGACGATCCATCGACAGCAGTCGTCGTAGGTCGGCGCTGGCGGGCTGGATCGACAGCCGTCCCAATCCGGCTCATGGAAGACGATGGTCCCTCCAGGCCGGAGGTGACGAGCGACGCCACGCAGCATGGCCACAGGATCGGCTTGAAACATCAGAACATAGCGGCCGATCACGGCGTCGAACGGTCGGTCGAACGAGAGTGCCACGGGATCGCCTTCACGGAAGCTGACATTCTGGATCGGATGCGCCACCGCGCGCCCCTCCGCCGCCGCAAGGGCCGCTGGAGCCCGATCTGCGCCGATGACCTGACCTTCGCTGCCAACCATCTCGGAAACCAGGAATGTAACGTCGCCCGCGCCACAGCCGACGTCGAGCACGCGCATCCCGGGTCTTATGCCCGCAGACAGCAAGATTCTTCGCGTGATCGGGTTAATGATGCCCGCCTGATGGCTGAGACGCCTGATCTCACGATCGGAATGGACGAGAATATACGGGACGTGAACGTCGACACGTGCGCCATCAGCGACTTCCATGGCTTGCCTCCCCTCATACGACTGTTCCCCAAAGGGGACATCGCGTAAGTCGACGACTATGCGCCGATGCGGCAGCCAGTCAACCAGACTGGCTGTTGACCTCAATGCGAATGTCGCTTCAGGGTCAATGCTTGAAATGAGACACTACCGGCCCCCGGGCTGGCTTGTGCCCGCGCGGTTCGCTGGCTACGCTGCCGGCGGCAGGGAACAACGCCGGAGGATCATCCGTGAGCATCGAATTCTTGTTGACCTCGCTGATTGTCGTGGCTTCGCCTGGCACTGGCGTTCTCTATACGCTGAGCGCCGGGCTTTCGCGTGGCGCGCGCGCCAGCATCATCGCTGCTTTCGGCTGCACGCTCGGCATCATTCCGCATATGGCGGCCGCCATCACCGGTCTGGCGGCGCTGCTGCACACCAGCGCACTCGCCTTCGAGACGCTGAAATATCTGGGCGTCGCCTACCTGCTCTACATGGCGTGGAACACGCTGAAGGAGAGCGGCGGCTTGAACGTCGGGCAGGATGTCGCGCCGCGCTCGACCGGCAAGGTGATCACCTCAGGCATCCTCATCAACATCCTCAACCCGAAGCTGTCGATTTTCTTCTTCGCCTTCCTGCCGCAGTTCGTCAGCACCACCGAGCCGCACGCGCTGTCTAAGATGCTGGAGCTATCGAGCGTCTTCATGCTTTTGACCTTCGTCGTCTTTGTCGGCTACGGCATTTTCGCCGCCTCGATCCGCAGCCACGTGGTGTCGCGGCCGATGGTGATGACCTGGATGCGCCGCACCTTCGCCGGCGCCTTCGTCATGCTTGGCGCCAAGCTGGCGCTGACCGAGAGGTAGAGCCGCCAGCGCTACCCCTTCTTCACATAGCCCATCGCCTCGACGATCCGCCCGCTCTCGACGCGCATCAGGTTGACGCCGCGCAGCGAGTTGCCGTCGGCCATGAAATAGCGCCAGATGGAGGCCGCTCTGCGCCCGCAGATAGAGCACGGTCGCGTGCAAGCGCGGCTGCCCGAGAAACATCAAAACATTATCGTTAACGCCTCAAAGCGTGGTCGGTGCCGGGATGCGCACGCCCTGCACTTCGATTGAGCCGCCGAGGGCGCTGGCTCCTCGATCAAAGGGTTACTATTGCGTCGATGCTGCCGTTTCAAATGACGTCGTGATCCAATCCTTACAGCGGCAGCGGCTTGCCAGCCTGCTCGGCCATCATGTACTCGGCATACCAGTCCGGCCAGTTCTCATCACGCTGGCCGCCTGTCCGCTTCTCGTGCTCGCCATGGGCCACAGACGCGCGCCGGAGCGCGGCCGCGAGCTCGGCCGACGAGACAAATGTGGTGTCGTCAGCGTCGACGCGGCCGGGCGCTCGCGCAGTGACCTCCTGCAACAGCCAGACATTTCCGGACGGATCGCTGAAGGAGGCCCACGAGGAGTAGCTGCGCCGCTCAGGGTCCGGGCCGCTGACACGGCCTTCACGGCCGGCATAGTGGTACACCTCGCTCACGTCGACACCGCGATCGGCGAGTTCGGCGCGCGCTGCCTCGATGTCTGACACGACGAGCTCGCCAACGCTTTCGAGGACATCGAGCTCGACCCGGGCATAGGGCCCTGGGGTGACCCCTGCGCCGAAGACTATCGAACACGGGGAGCCCGGAGGCGTAAACTGGATGACACGAAATTCGTCGCCTGTGATGTCGGCGTCGAGCCTCCAACCCAAGCCGCCGTAAAATCGCTTGGCTCGATCGACGTCCGAAACGGGGATGACGACGACTTCGAGCTTGATGTCGACCCTTCGCGCTGACGGGGTTGCGATTGCGGCTTCGCCGCGCTCCTGAATATCATTCATGACGATCTCCTTGGGTTCGGATGCGTTGCTTTATCTTCAACGCCGCGCGCGCTGGCCGGTGCCCGTGGTGGCTGTTCATGCATGCAAGCGGAATCTGAGGCACGGGGCCGCACCTATGCCGGCGAACCTCGTGATGCTCTTCTGGATGTGCACATATCCGGTAACGCGAACTCGCGCCCGCTAATCCGAGATGGACTTCGCGCCGGGCGAACGCGTCCTACGTTTTGGAAGGCTGGTCGCTAATCAGCAAAAAATATTGCGACCAAATATGATAGCATTCTTATCGTATTGCAGCAAATCAACTCCCAAAAATCAAAGTCCAATCGAGGGCGAGCGAACTTCCGCTGCGGGTCATGGACACACCCTGCTGCAGAACCCGGCAAAGACCACACCGGGTTCGTAAGCCGAAGTTCAAATTAGGGCCTTTCCAAAACACCGCCGCTGAACAGGACAACGGAGCCTTGACGTCCGGGGTCCGATTATAGAAGCAGATCGTCGCCCGCTCGCCGGCTGCACGCTGGGCGCGCCGCGCTCGGCCGGCAAGGTGATCACCTCCGGCATCCTGATCAACATCCTCAACCCGAAACTGTCGATCTTCTTCTTCGCCTTCCTGCCGCAATTCGTCAGCACCGAGCCGCACGCGCTGTCCAAGATGCTGGAGCTCTCGAGCGTCTTCATGCTTTTGACCTTCGTCGTCTTTTGTCGGCTACGGTATTTTCGCCGCCTCGATCCGCAGCCACGTGGTGTCGCGGCCGATGGTGATGACCTGGATGCGCCGCACCTTCGCCGGCGCCTTCGTCGCGCTAGGCGCAAAACTGGCGCTGACTGAGCGGTAGGGCCTGTCGGCGCTAGCCCTTGACGTATCCCATCGCCTCGACGATCAGCCCGTCCGCTACGCGCATCAGATTGACGCCACGGATGGAGTTGCCGTCGGCATGCCAGTAACGCCAGCGGATTGTCGCCCGTTCACCGGCCACGAACGTCTCTTCAATATCGAAGCGCGTGCCTGGTTCGCTGGCGATCGCCGACCACAGCCGCACGCAGGCCTCCCGGCCAGCATGGCGGGCGCCATCCGGCGCCGGCACGGTGTTTTCGATAACGCAGTCCTCGGCCACCAGGCCCGGGAGTGCCGACGGATCATGATTTTGGAACACGTCGTTGAAGCGCCGCATGATCTCGGCCGTCTGGCTGGATTGGTCGTCTGGCTGGACGACCATGATGCTAGCCTGTTTCATCTCGATATTTCCTGATTTCGTTTTTCCGCAGCGGCGTCCGTGACGAGGTCGGCCTTGAGCCTGATATCAGCGACGCCTGCCAAAGCCCGGGAAACGAGGCATGTTGCTTTCGCCGATTGGGCAAGGCGCTGGAATTCCTCGGGCGCCAGGCCCGGGATTTCGGCTTCCGTTTCAAGGTCGATGCGGGTGAGCGTCGGTCCGGCCGTGCTCGTTCCGAGATGCACCTTGGCGACGGTGTGGATCCGTACGGGGACATGACCGCCGCTGCCCAGTATGGCGCTCAGCGCCATCGAAAAGCAGCCGGCATGCGCCGCCGCAATCAGTTCCTCGGGATTCGTGCCGGGACCGTTCTCGAAGCGCGACGGGAAGGAATAGGCACCTTCGAAGACGCCGCTGCCGAGCCGCAGCCGTCCAGAACCTTCTTTTAACGACCCCTGCCATTGGGCCTCTGCTTCACGGATGGTCATTTGTCGTTCTCCTCTTCGATGAAACGGCGTCGGAATATATAGACTGATCTACATATTATGTAAACCGATTGTCATATTCAGCGCAAGGCCTATAATGTTCACTCCTGACAGAGGTTGACATGGCGAACGATACTCGCACCCGCATGATCGAGGCGACGGCGCTGCTGCTGAGGCAGCGCGGCTATCACGGCACCTCGCTCAACGACATCTTGAGCGCCTCCGCTGCGCCAAGAGGATCGCTCTATTTTCATTTTCCGGGCGGCAAGGACCAACTGGTCATCGAAGTCACGCGTGACAGCGTTGACCAGGTGACGCAAAGGCTTGGCGAAGAGCTGGCCGCCGAAAAAGATCCGGCGGTGGCCGTCCACCATATCTACCAGTCGGTCGCGCGCATGCTGGAGGACAATCAGTTCACACTTGGCTGTCCGATCGCACCCGTGGTGCTGGACTCGCCGGCCGACGTGCCGGAACTGGCCGAACTGTGCCGCTCGGCCTTCGAGCAATGGATAGGCTTGCTGCAGGCGGCCTTCGTCAGGGCAGGGGTGCCCGAGCGCCGTGCCCGCGCCCTGGCGCTGCTTGTCGAATCATCACTGGAAGGGCTGATGGTGATCGCGCGCGCCACCCGCGACCGTGCCCAGGTGCTGGCGGTGGCCGACGAAGTCGCCGCCCTGATAGAAGGTGCATTGCCCGCCAAAGAGGTCGCTGCAATGTAACGGCACGCTGATACTGCTTGTTTGAGCTTGACGGGCTCGGCCCTAGCCAGCCCCTCGTCTGCACGACTAGTCAACAATCTCTTTGCGTGCGGCCGAAGCAAGGAAGGCAGAGCGGGTTTGTCCCCGTTCACGCGCCGTGGCATCGATAGCTTCAAGCAGGCCGAGATCGAAGGATACATTGATACGCGTTGTGGAACCACGGTCACGGATCAGCGGAACGACCGTCGTCATAGCGCCTTCGCGATCCTCCGCAAGTTCTGGATCATTTGCAATCGCATCGAAATCGCGAGGGGAAGGCACCGGATCGCCGTCGGCCTCCAGCATTCGAACATGACCGGAAAGCGCCTCGACAGCGTTGCGCACAGCCTCGTCTATCGTGTCGCCAGCCGAAATGCAGCCCGGCATATCGGGAAAGTCGACGCCATAGACGCTATCAGGATCTTTGCGAATAAAAGCGATGTAGCGCATTCTCTTATCTTGCTTTGTTGAGCAGCCCCGCGTGCTTCATCAGCGCCCGAACCGTGCCAATCGGTATATCTTTACGAGGGTGGGGGATTGTCACTTTTCCAAGTTTCGTTGGATGCTTGAAATGATGATGCGAGCCGGTGATGCCGATCTCAAACCACCCATCCTCCTCAAGCAGTTTGATCAGCTTCCGGCTGTCGCGTTCCATAAGAGCGCTCCGTGTAACATAATACACATTTTGGAGGGATTCAACGCCACTTTTTGCATAGTGGATCAGTTTGAAATTAGCCGGAGCTAAATTCCAGCGTCAGCTTTACACGCTCTATCTCATATCCAGTAAGGTTTGCGATGTTGGCTCTGAGGTGCTCTATCATTTCGGCCATGGTTTTGGGCTCCAGCGCTTTTTCTTCGTTTACATCCTCCGCAGCCTTTACTGGGTCGCCATCGCGCAACCAGTCTTCAGTCACCTCCAATATATTTGCCAAGGCCGCCAGGGTCTCAGCTCTCGGTAGTGTGTTGCCCTGGAGCCAGTTCCAGATAGCAGTTGGCGTATAGCCAACCAGTCTAGCGAGTTCAGATTGGCTTACCCGCTTTGCAGACATTCGGAGTTGAAGTCGCTGCGCGAACGTTGCAGTTGGTTGGGGGGAGCGTCTGATTATCGGCATGTGGTTTCTCAAAAGATTTGGAAGAGCAGCCTTGTCATACTGTTTACAATTAAAATCCTGTTAATCTTCATCTTTTTGTAGGGCGCGCTTAGCGGACAGCTGCTCAGCTTCCTTCGCTTCGGTCGGCGCTACGATATCTGAGATCGCTCGTCGGCGAGCCGGGCGGCCATGGCCGAGGTGGCGCGAAGCGCCGAATGAATGCGGACGAAGTTGTAGTCCTTAGTGCGGCGCGACCGCATTGGCGTGAGCCTCGACTTTCCTGGAAAGCCATTGGTCAATATTCAAAAGGGCGACCTCTCGGCCGCCCTTTCCATATCAGAAGGCTGATGATCTGGATTAGAAATCCATGCCGCCCATGCCGCCCATGCCGCCGCCGCCCATGCCGCCAGGCATGCCCCCGCCAGCCGACTCCTTCTTCGGAGCCTCCGCGATCATGGCTTCGGTGGTGACCAGCAGGCCGGCGACCGAGGCCGCGTCCTGGAGAGCCGTGCGCACGACCTTGACCGGATCGACGATACCCATGGCGATCATGTCGCCATATTCGCCGGTCTGGGCGTTGAAGCCGAAGGTCGGGCCCTTGTTCTCGAGGATCTTGCCGGCAACGATCGATGCTTCCGCACCGGCGTTGGCCGCGATCTGGCGGGCCGGAGCCTGCAGCGCGCGACGCACGATGCTGATGCCAGCGGTCTGGTCGGAGTTGGCGCCGACAGCCTTGATGCTCAGCGAAGCGCGCAGGAGTGCGACGCCGCCGCCGGGAACGATGCCTTCTTCGACGGCCGCACGGGTCGCGTTGAGGGCGTCATCGACGCGGTCCTTCTTTTCCTTGACTTCGATCTCGGTCGCACCGCCGACGCGGATGACGGCAACGCCGCCCGCCAGCTTGGCGAGACGTTCCTGCAGCTTCTCCTTGTCGTAGTCCGAGGTGGTCTCCTCGATCTGCTGCTTGATCTGGGCGACGCGGCCCTGGATCTCGGCCTTCTTGCCGGCGCCGTCGACGATGGTGGTGTTCTCCTTGGAGATCGACACCTTCTTGGCGCGGCCGAGCATGTTGAGGCCGACATTCTCGAGCTTGATGCCGAGGTCTTCGGAAATGACCTGGCCACCGGTGAGGATGGCGATGTCTTCCAGCATGGCCTTGCGGCGATCACCGAAGCCCGGCGCCTTGACGGCGGCGATCTTCAGGCCGCCACGCAGCTTGTTGACGACGAGCGTGGCCAGAGCCTCGCCTTCGACATCTTCCGAAATGATGACCAGCGGCTTCGAGGTCTGCACGACAGCCTCGAGGATCGGCAGCATGGCCTGCAGGTTGGAGAGCTTCTTCTCATGGAGAAGAATGTAGGCGTCTTCCAGATCCGCAACCATCTTGTCGGCGTTGGTGACGAAGTAGGGCGAGAGATAGCCGCGGTCGAACTGCATGCCTTCGACGACTTCGAGTTCGGTCTCGGCGGTCTTGGCTTCCTCGACCGTGATGACGCCCTCATTGCCGACCTTCTGCATCGCTTCGGCGATCATCGAGCCGACCGAAGCATCGCCATTGCCGGCGATGGTGCCGACCTGGGCAACCTCTTCCGAGGTCTTGATCTTCTTGGCGTTCTTGATCAGCGTCGCGACGACGTCGCTCACCGCGAGGTCGATGCCACGCTTCAGGTCCATCGGGTTCATGCCGGCGGCAACCGACTTGTGGCCTTCCTGGACGATCGACTGCGCCAGAACGGTCGCGGTCGTGGTGCCGTCGCCGGCGATGTCGTTGGTCTTCGAAGCAACTTCGCGGACCATCTGCGCGCCCATGTTCTCGAACTTGTCTTCAAGCTCGATTTCCTTGGCGACGGTGACGCCGTCCTTGGTGATGCGCGGTGCGCCGAACGACTTGTCGATGACCACGTTGCGGCCCTTGGGGCCGAGCGTGACCTTCACCGCGTCGGCGAGGATGTTGACGCCGCGCAGCATGCGCTCACGGGCATCGCGAGAAAATTTTACGTCTTTGGCAGCCATTTTTAGCTCCTGGCAGGGGCTTGAATTGAGCCCGAAGATTTAAGTGACGGTGAGGCCGATATTCAGCCGATGATGCCCATGATGTCGGATTCCTTCATGATCAGAAGGTCTTCGCCATTGAGCTTGACTTCGGTGCCCGACCACTTGCCGAACAGGATGCGGTCGCCGGCCTTGACGTCCAGCGGGACGAGCTTGCCGGCTTCGTCGCGGGCGCCGGAACCGACGGCGATGATCTCGCCTTCCTGCGGCTTTTCCTTCGCCGTGTCGGGAATGATGATCCCGCCGGCAGTCTTGGATTCGGATTCAACCCGGCGTACGACCACGCGGTCATGAAGCGGGCGGAACTTCGACTTTGCCATTTTTTATTCCTCGATGAGAATGGTGAGAACAGTTCCTCCGTCCGGCGGCGCCGGACAACCTATAAGCCCGGCGGCGCCGGACCTACGCTTAGCACTCACCAATGGCGAGTGCTAACGTGGCGGTGAGATAAGCCGGTGGCTGGCGAGAGTCAAGGCGTTGAGTGAGCCGATCGACGCCCCGCGATGAACTACTTGCGCCTCGGCGAAGCAAGCACCAGTGGCGGGCATCGTTCCGCCAGCGGATGGGAGCCCGCCCGGCACGATGCGCAACAGGTACTTGACTGAGTCAAATAAGTGGTTGATCTTGTGCGGGCAAGAGGATGCCATGACTATTCATCATCAACCCGTCAAGGAGCGGATCGATGCGGTGCGGGGCTTCAACCGCTTCTACACCCGCCAGATCGGCCTGCTCGACGAAGGGCTGCTGAAAAGCGTCTTCTCGCTGACCGAGGCTCGGGTTCTCTATGAACTGGCGCATCGCGACGGCCTGACCGCCACCGATCTTGCGCGCGATCTCGGTCTCGACCCCGGCTATCTCAGCCGGTTGCTGAAAAAGTTCGAGGAGCGCGGCCTGGTCGAGCGTGCCGCAACGCAAGCCGATGCGCGGCGCTCGTCGATCGCGCTGACGCCGGCGGGAAGGGCGGCCTTCGCGCCGCTGAACCAGGGTTCGCATGATCAGGTCACGGCCTTGCTCGACCGGCTTCCCGCTCCTGAACAGGACAGGCTGGTCAAGGCGATGCAGACGGTGCAGCGCCTGCTCGGCGAAGGCACGGAGCCCAAAATTCCCTACATGCTGCGGCCTTTGCAGGTCGGCGACATCGGCTGGATCATCCATCGCCAGGGCCTGCTCTACGCGCAGGAATATGGCTGGGACGAAACCTACGAGGCGCTGGTCGCCGAAATCCTCGGCGCCTTCGTCAAATCCTTCGATCCGAAATGGGAACGCAGTTGGATCGCCGAGCGGGAAGGGGATGTCGTCGGCTCGGTCTTTGTCGTGCGCCAGTCGGACGCGGTGGCGAAGCTGCGCCTGCTCTATGTCGAACCCTCGGCGCGCGGTTTCGGCATCGGCAGGCGGCTGGTCGAGGAATGCATCGGCTTTGCCCGTGCCAAGGGATATAAGACGCTGACGCTGTGGACCAACGACGTGCTCACCTCAGCGCGCCGCATCTACGAGGCGGCCGGGTTCAAGCTGGCCGACGAAGAGCGCCACCACGCCTTCGGCAAGGATCTGGTCGGCCAGAACTGGAACCTGGAGCTGTAACGTCTTTCCCTTCTCCCCTTGTGGCAGCAGCTGGAAAGCCGACGCTTTCGCTCTACGATGGACCCCCACCCCTAACCCCTCCCCACAAGGGGGAGGGAGACTTCCGTTGGCGCTGACCTCGGCAAATTGCCTGCCTTTCGGCGCGATAGTGTCCTGAAGGTTCTGCAAAAAGCTCTGGAGAGAGAACAGCCCTTACTCTGAGGCGAGGGGCGGCCATGGCA
>NZ_JBVVQY010000039.1:0-44512 GCF_055811615.1 Mesorhizobium sp. WSM4807 | reverse complement strand
GAAGCCTCTTTGAATCACGCTAACCTGCGACAGACCACAAATTACACGCCGTCGTTAACCTGAACTCGTTGCCCTGCCGATATGGGTTGGACGGTGCCTCATAGTCGAGCCAATCGTCCGGTTCCTGCTCACCATGCTCAAGCCCGTAGTCGAAGCCTTCGACGAGCTCGTGCCTGCCAACATCCGTGTTGTGATAGTTTTCGATGCCGACGGGATACTCCCAAAGCCCCCAGGTCAGTTCGCCAAGCTCCGGATGGTCGACCACCGCCTCATAGTGGATTTCAGGTCCCATCTGGCGCTCATCGCCGCCAACGGCGTCCCAATCCAAATCTTCCGCTTCGATTTCAAAGATTTCCCCACTCGACGCGTGACGGATACGGGCAATTCCCTTGCAGTAAACTTCCATGTGCCCACCCACTGACTCGCTTTCGCCAGCTTAAACAATCGACGAACCGGATGGCACAGAAAATCGAAAGGCACTTCGTTCTGCGTCACCAGCAGTTATTGTTCGAACATGCATGCTTGCGAGTTTGTCTGGCTCGCGGAAAACAGTCTTGAGGGGCCTGTATTGTTGACGCGCCCCCGCCAATCGATGTGAAGCTGGCGCTCTGCAGCAGCAGGGCGTCCGCGACGGGGAGTGGTGATGCGCAAAATCCCGCAGTGGGAATTTGATTTCTATGCGCTAGCGCTACCGCGCGGGCACGCCTGTGGCGAGGAGCCACCGGTCGCGGCATGGGGCTCAAATGACGGAAATGGATGGGGCATTGTCACGCACAACCCCGAGAGCGATTCATTCCGCGTCATCGTCATGCGACGGCGAGTGGAGTCCGTTTGGATGGTCACAACGCGCGCCGGTGGATTCGCCACAATAGACGCGGCAGCCACGGCCCTTGAGCCCGAGCTTGCCGACGGGTTGGCGCTTGAGCCATTGCCGCCCGGCGTCCCTATGCGAGCGCCACTTTTCGATCTCGCCGGCCGCGAGCCAAGCGAGGTGTTTCGGATGTTGGGGATGGAAACCCATCAACCGGCGGCCTGGGCGTTGAACCAGCTGTATCTTGCGCTGCCGAGACCCGACCGCAATTGGGTGAGCGATTGCCAGACAACCAACTTCCATACCCGGCTATGGGAAGCGCAGCTTCTCGCGTCGTTTCGCGAGCAGGGTCTGCTTGTCGAGCAGCCCTTTGAATCGCCGGATTTCCGCATTGAGAACCGGCTTGGCGGTGAAGCATGGGTGGAGGCAGTTACGGCCAATCCTGCCGTGCCGTACAATCACGTCAACGCCCCCTTTGCGGACGTGCCGACCAATCGCGAGGAAGTCTTCTTCGGCGCGGCGGCGTTGCGCTTCGCCAAAACCATCGGCAACAAACTTGCACGGCGGTACGACCAGCTTGCACATGTCAACGGCAAGCCGTTCATCCTGGCCGTTGCCGACTTCCAGGCATCCGGCTCGATGATGTGGAGCCGCGAAGGCTTGATCGGCTACCTGCTTGGATCGGGAGCGACGGTCGCGGAGGTCGACAGCCGGCCGCAGGCTGTGCCAATGCCGGCCGAACATTTGCTGGGGCCTGCGCGATTTCCCGCCGGATTGTTCGCCAACGATGAGCATGCCGAGCTATCCGCTGTGGTTTTCACGAATGCCTGCTCGATGGCCAAACTCAATCGCGTGGCCATCTCTGGCGGTGGCGCGCCTGCCGGTCATCGCTACACCCGCATCGGCAATTTCTTCGACCGAACACCCGGCGCATTGAAGGGTATTCCGTTTTGCCTCGACATCACGAGTGCTGACTATCGCGGGCTCTGGCCGCATGGCTACGAGCCATGGACGGCGGAGATGGAAGTCTTCCACAACCCCTTTGCGCGCCACCCGGTCTCCGTCGATCTCCTGCCCGAGGCGACCCATTGGTTCAGACAGGGCGGTGAATGGATCTGCAGTTCTGTCTACGAAGCTTCGATCCTGTGGTCGCAGACCCTGATTACCAGCTCCGATAAGCCGTCGCCGTCGCTGGATGATTTCCTCAGCAATGCCGCCCGCGGCTCGAGAATGGATAGCCGAGGCATGATCCACGAGAGCCGCCGCTTAAAGATTTCCGGTCACGAGACGTTGTCGATCCCTGTGACCCCATCCGCAAGATCAGATGAAGGCATGCGACTTTCGATAAGCAGGCGTTCCCGTTACGACAGGAACCGTCGATTATGGGAGCACGGCAGCGGATCGGAAGGCCACACCTATTCAGCCAGCCCCAGCGCCGCCATCCAGGCATGTACCTGTCCGAAGGCATCTGTTTGCCACTGCGCTGGCGTGCGATCACCGATATGCGGCGTTCCTTCCACAAACTGGCGCACCCACACCGGTCCTATCATATCCTCTTTCGCGAACTTCTCCGCGATCTCCAGATAGCCCTCGCGCGCATCCTTGATGTCGAGCAGTGGGCGACAGACCTCAGCGAGCGCCTCGGGACCGCCTTCGTAATTGCGGATGCAGTAATAAACGTCGTAGGCATCCTTGCGCTTCTGGCGCCGCATCAGTGCGTGGCCTTTCATCGCCAGCAGCGCCGGGATGGAGGCAACGGCAATCTTCACCCGGTTATGTCCGCCGCCCGGCATCGTGCCTTCAATCGCCGTCAGTTGGTGAAAGCGCACGGCCAGTTCGGCACCGGACGCGCGTTGCACCGCAAATTCCGATAGGAGAGGGGGAATGTTCTTCTCGATCTCAGTGTCACGCGGCATCAGGAAGTCGACGATCACGTCGACGGGTGGCCCGCCGTCGGCCACTTCAATCGTGCGAACAAGCTGGAACCGTCGGTGCTCCGCGCTCTGCGAGTAGCCATTGCCTATGAGGGCCTCGACCAGCCGAACATATTCGCCATCGCCAAGCGCCTCCGCATCCAACGTCAGATCAATGTCGATCGTGCCCACATGCTGCATGTCGTCGGCCTCCAGAAGCAGCCACGGCACGGCTCCACCGACAACAGCGAACTTGCCCTCGAAGCTGCCAAGGATCTGTCCGATCTCCATAAGCGCGGATTTGACCGCAGCGCTGACGCGGTCGGTATAGTCGGCGGCGGATTGTGGATCGGGCGCTAATGCCATTTGAGCAACTTTTCTCTTAGATGTTCGGCGGCCTCACGCCCACGGTCGTCGAGATGCGAGAGGTCAAGATAGGTAAGGATCGGGGACGAGACTGGCGGTCCGCCGGGAACCTCGACGCGCTCCTTCAGGATGGCTGGATCATCCGGTTCTATCACTTCGACATTGGCGCCGCTCTTCGATGGCTTCAACTTGAGCGCCTCGATCAGTTCCGGCATGACCGCCGTGTCGGCATAGAGCGTCGTCAAGTTGCCGCGCATGTAAGGCGCAAGCCAGTGTGCTGCTGAAAGACCGCCAAGCATGGCATGTCCCTTCGTCTCGCGCCGGCTCAACGTTTCGCGAAGCGCTTCGTCCAACTGACGCCCGTGAAGGATAGTGTACCAGGACGAACGCTTGCCTCGAACCGGCTCGTAGGAATCGCGCCAGGCATCCAGCATCGCGTCCGGCGCGGTCAGGTGAAGGCCTTCGTCATCCACCGTCGCCCATTCCCTGTCGCGCAGCGCCGACCGCACATTGCTGGCATGGCCGAGGCTGACATCCGCTGCTTCGGCGAGGTCGGCCACCTTCCAGGGCCTTTCGGGATCGCGCAAAAGCGTACGCAAGACCTGCCCCGCCTTCGGTGAGAAGACGGCGCGAAAGTTTCGCGCCGCCGGCTTCGGTTTGTCGGCTGTCTCCCGCTCGATAAAGACGTTGTCGAAAGCGATCCGGCAATTGCCGGCAAGGTCGAGCCAGCCCATGCTCGCATTCGCGCAGATGTTGCGCGACTCGGGAGAGAGCCATGACGCGGCGACCAGAGGAACGACGACGTCGGAATGCGCCAGAGTCTGATACCGCGCCATATAGGCATAAAGCTGATCGATCGCGCCTCGGACCTGCCGCGGGTATCCCGGCTCTTTCACCTCGCACATCAGCGTGATGACGCGATCCGCCATTTTGACACGGGCAAGAACGTCAGCGCCGGCCATCGGCATATTGGGGCTGGTTCGCAGGTCCCATTCCTGGTCGATGGACTGGATTTTGAGCGAGGGAATCTGTTCCAGCTGCTGACGCAATGCGTCAGCGACTTGGCTTTCGATCTCTTTCACTCGTTCATAGGTTTTCATTAGGAAATGAAATAGCCTATTTCGGTGAAATTGGCAACTGATTTCACCAGAATTTGCTATTTCACTTGACAGTGAAACATGGGTTCTCAGTGAAATCCGTGACGCTTCGAGCCAGTCGGACCTGCTCGGCATTCAGCGTTCCAGGCGCGTGATGCACTTTCCCGGCACGGGCATCAACGACAACCTTGCCGATAAGGCCAGGAAGCTCGGCATCCCGGTCTGGAAATTCGGCGGCGCGTAAGCACCACCATCGCAGGCGGCAATTGTGTTCGCGATGAACAACCGTCAAATTCGAGCGCAGTAACTAAGAACCGCGTCGCGCAAATTTGAGAAATCACGTGCTTACCATCACCCATCCGGAATTACTTGGCGGTCTTGTGAACTTTCCCGGTGGGCTGTTCCCAATACGCATTCCAGGCGAGAGCGCTTTGCGCTTGATCATCAAATGCCCAAAGGAGTGGATTCTCGCCGCCAAGCTTAATCGCGGCTTTCGCATCTATGTTGCGCCGTTGATGGCCAACAGCCGGAAATCATGCGGAATGGTATCTGCATTCTTCGATGATGCCGATGAGCCGCTCACTCTATGGACAGCGCTCTTTGATGATGAATTCACGGCCGAGATTCAGGAGCTTTTTGCCCCGGATAAACTGAGCGTGCACATGTTCGATGAGCATAATCGAGAACTGCTTGGATACAGCGCGACGAACGATGAGGCCGCACGATTTAAAGCAGGCATGAGCGCGATGGCCTTTGCTCCGTTCTCGGTCGAGCTAGCTCGCGATATCCATGACCAACTGTCCGAGTGGTTCGGGCTCCGAACCGCCAAAGACGATGACGAGGCCTATTCGATCTGCTTCGGCGAACCGCTGTTCCCCGATGACATGTACATCCAAGACGTTCGGCCGGACGTGAACGCATATCACGGCGCAAAGACGCCGATGCACACGATGCTAGAACGCGAGGATGCCGGGCACTTCAATGAGCTTGATATCGTCCATGCGATGCAACGCATCTTCCAGAACGACGATATCTACCTGAACCCGATTCGCCACGACGACGGGAAAGAATTCCTGGACGTCTTGCTGATCACGCCGAACACGGTCTTCCTCGTTCAGGCCAAGGACAGCCCTAATACGGAGAAGGTCTTGCTTCGTTCGATCGGCCGAAAGAAGTCTACGGTCGTCGGACATCTCAAAAAAGCTGTCGACCAGATGCGTGGTTCAATCGGCTACGCCCGATCATGCGTCCCACTAAAATTTAGAACGGGCAAGAGCTATCACGAGATCGACTTGGGTGATCGTGATCTCGTTGGCTTGATTGTTGTCAAGGAGCTGTTCAATTCCGAATATTCAGTCTACAGCCCCCCTGTCCTCGGCTTATTCAATGAGACAGCCGTTCCGTGCTTCGTGTTGGATTATCCCGAGCTGCATGCCTACACTCTTCACCTCGCTGATGAAGCGGCCTTTATTAGCGCGCTCAATCAGGTGTTCACGGTTGCCATCGAGCGCGGGGAGTTTCCGAGGCTTCGGTTCGGTCTCAACCCGTCTGGCTGACGGGCCGAGGCTCCCGTTACATTTATGTCGCTAGAGCCTGGATCAATCTTTGGTCGTGTCGCCAATCGGAATCGGCTCAACCACTGATATATTTTGCACGGCAGGCAGCCCTTCCAGATATGGAGCGTCCAGCGTCACATGCTCCTTTATCACCTGGATGCGATCAGCAAGGTTGCCCGCCAGGCCGACAATTGTGTCGGCGTGCAGTTCGACGAGCTCAACTGCCCTGCCGAACAATTGGCGATCTAACTCATCAAGCTCGGATTGCGTCGTCGCTTCGTCGCTGACGTCGGTCCCGGCCCGCGTGATATTTCTCAGGATCTGGATCAGCTCGCGGGCTTTCGCATGATCCTGCTCTGCGCCTTGGCTAGGATTGCGGATGATTTCAATCGCCATCTCGACGTCAACGGCGCGCGTCGGCGCGCCGCCGCCTGGAAGTGTTTCTGCGGCGCTGCCGGCGTAAAGCACGATCACGCATGCGCGTCCGTCTTCCCCTGAGCGCCGTGTTGAGCAAGGGCATCGACGATCTCCGGATAGCTGCCGCGCTCGCCGTCCTTGCGCCCATCATCGCCTTCGCCGACAGGAACGGGATGCGGGTCGCACCGTCACGATCGAAGCGTCGCGACAACATGACCGGCTCGCCGGCGACCTCGATCAGCTCGTGTTGAGGCGTGGCAATACCTGCCTGGCCGGCTAGTCTAGCCGCAGCGCGATCTCTTCCCAGGTCTCCATACTGTAGTCGTCGGTCTCCTTCGGGAATTTCGCTATGGAGAGGTGACCATGTTGGTCGATGACCGACGCCTTCGGTCGGGCACCGCCAAGGGAGGAGCCTGGGGCAAAGATGAGCTGCAGGTCTTCATCCGTTTCCTCGTGCCGGAGAATCCGTTCGGTGATCTGGAGCAACCGGCCAAGGTCGATTAGGGCAGGAACGCCCGTGCAAATCGACGTTTGGAAAACTCTTGATGACCCAGCGGAAGCGGAGCGCGCCAGGCCGCGTCCCATCGGCGACGCCGAGCAGGTAGTCGCTTTCTACAAGCGTGCGAACCGCGCGGCCTTCTCGGTCGGCGAGGCGGCGTTCGGCGCGCTGCAAGAGGTGCCGGCCCCAAGTATCCGGCGCTGAGTCGCCGATGGAGCCGAAAGTCGCAAGACCGGCAGGACGGGCGAAGCTAAGCGGGTCAGAGCAAGAGCCGGCCTCCAGCGAGAAGCGGTCCGGATCCTCAAGCCATGCACCGTCATACTCGAAGAGGATGGTCTCGGTGCCCCGGACGCGATTGATCCTCGCCAGTCCGATCGGGCGTGTGCGGCCGTCCAAATCGATATGGGCCTCGAAGTCAGCCATCGCTGGACGAGCCGGTTGGCCGCTTGAGGTGGACATGCTTGGGCAGGTCGGCGCTGGCGAGCGCCTGACCGACGCTGTCGTTGCTGATATCGGCTACCGGGCTCAGGCCGTCGAGGAGACCGAGCGCCTGCAGGACGCCGGCATAAATGCCGACGCTGACGTTGGTGTCCCCGGCCTCGACCCTTTGCAGCGTCGAGCGAGACGTGAAGGCGCGCTCGGCGACGACCGCCATAGGCAGCCGTCGGCGTCGACGGGCATCATGGATGTCCGCCCCAAGCTTGCGCAGCGCGCGCCGCACCGCAGCAGGAGGGTTGTGTGGAGTGGGCATTCTGTCACCTTCGTGCTACAGATTCACCCATTATGTAGCACGAAGATTACAAATCTAGCCCTTGAGGACCCCATCTCAATGGAGAACGAAGGTTCTATCTTACCGCCGTCGTGACGGCATCGACCGGGACCCCCGGACGTCGGCGATCGCGGCGACCGTGGTTATCACGTCATCGAAGCTCGCTCGGACCGTCGACCTGAGCGAAAGGGCCGTCTGTCTCCGTCACTATCCGATCGATGGGCAAGTGCAGGCGAGAGAACGGCCGCGATCCGAACGGGTCATCTCGGCATTGACGGAGAAATAGCAGCCGAGCATCGCCGCACGTCGAGCCTCGCTTTTGCTTCCGGTGAACCAGTGAAGTACGACGGTGCTGCGATCCTGTGGGAGATATTGTTCGTGCAGGTGCCGCCGCTACCCGCCTTGAAGAACGACCCGTATCAGGATTCACTAAGGCTCAGGTGTTCAGGCTCCGCGCTTCCGACGCGACCAGGCTCTGAAGCCGCACCTCCAAGACAATAGGTTTTCCCCTTTGCCGGATGGAGGCGGTCAGAAACCCAACGCTTTGGCCAGCATCGGTTCAAGAACCAGATGCGGCCGACCTCCCTTTTCGCGAAGCTCCATTGCCCTGATGATCTTTGTGCCTTCGTGGCTGTGCTTCCAGTCCCGAGACGCTTCGGCCGCGACGATGAGGTAGTCGGTCTGGCCGCAGACGATGTCCTTCCAATCACCGCCGCGTTCGCAAATCATCGCAGCGATTACCTTTCGCGGGCCGATGGCGAATTTTCCCGTGAGGACGAACATCCGGCTCGGAATCATGAACTGGCTTGCATCCTCCAAGGCGCCGTCAATGACACCCACATTGCCGAAGGTAGGCAGCCCCGTGTCTGTCGCGCTGTCGCCGACAAGACGGGCAATCCACCCGCATATGTCTTCTGCCTCGTCGGCGGTTATGCGACCGTCAGCAAAAGACCTTCTGGCAGTTTCTCCGAGAGATGCCACGCGGCTGTCTCTGCGCAGGACCACACTCGAGTCCAACCTGGACAGCAGTTTTTCGACCTCTGCTGGCGTGATGGAGTTGTCGCAGGCGATACCGGCACAGAACCCGTAGAACTCGTTGACTTCGTCCTTGTCGTCAGCGGCGACAAACTCCCGTGAGCGTATGCCGATTATTGTTTCAAGGACGGCGTAGATCTCTTCGGGCGCGTTACCCCAAATATCCAGATCGCGGATGAGCTCGGCAGCATCATCGTCGTGAAGAAGGGACAGGAACTGCTCAGCTTCGACCCTGAGTGGCGGCATCTCCGCCCGCTCGACCCGCTCGCTGGCCATCACGCCCTTCAAGAACCCGAGCCAGTACCCCAACGCCTTGCGGTGATTTGCCTGCGCATGGACTCTACCGAGCGCGGCCCTTTCGTGTTCGAGTTTACCGCTCCTTCCGCGGAACACTTCAACCATTGTCGCCCCCCCTCGACTCTACTTTTCGATTGTAGCAGACATCACAACACTCATCTATCCGCCGACTAGACAACGCGTGCCGAAACCGGAAGGCTAAATCCCCTTAGCTCCTTGCTTTCGAAATGGTAGGGCCAGGTTGCCACCCCAGGAACGGCGTTTCGCCCGAGCGGCCGACCAAAGAAGACGCTCTGGACTCACCAAGGATCAGGCCGCCTGAACCCGGTCCGCCTCCGACGCGCTCTGTCCCTCGCGCAGCCGTGCTCGTCCTCAAGGGAACGCTCTGCTCAAGCCCTTGCGGAGTGCGCGCGCCTGCGCTTGACGGGACGCGCGACGGCGGCTCCGGAGATCAGGCTTGGTTCCAGACCGCTTCGTGCGGGAAGCTAAAGCTCGGAGACCGCCTTTCGCCCACTGTGCCGACACTGTTCTGTCCCTGGCGCTGCCGTGCTTGTCACCTTTGATTGCATCTGCCGAATTCTCGCGTATCCTGCGGCTGCGCATGTGAGCACAAGGTGGCGCCTGGCGCTTCGACGAGCCACCCCAGCAAGAACCAGCGTCGGCATGGCGACCGAAAATGCTGAGGCAAGAGACCGCCACTCCAGAAGGAAACGTTCGTCATGGATTCCCATGCCGTTATTGCGTCCCTGCCAGTCGCCGGGGCCGACCGTACTGTGCTTATCGAGGCCGCCAACGCCGCGTTCGAAAGGGTCGTTGAGCGGATTGAGCCGGCCAACGAGAAGCTGACTCGCACCCTTTGGGACGCCGAGTCCTATATCGATAATGAAATCACGGCAGACATGTTGCCAATTTCACGGGACGAGGCTGCGTACCTCGTCGACGTGTTCCTGGTGCATCATGTCATCGGATTAGCTGTCGCAGCGACGAGGAGGCCGCTGAACCCCGGCCGTGAACCTCCCCGGAGGCAGCTGGATACCTGCTGCAACCTCGCGGGCAGCGCGATCAATGCAGTGACCTTTGCCGCCAGCTCTTCAAGGGTGGCGGTGAGGCGGTTTATCTGCGAGGCGGTGGCGGCCAGTTCCGGGCCGTAGCGGTGACGAGATATTCCGGTTCTGGGTAAGGGACTGGAGATGCTTGGCCGTCTTCGCGCGAAGGCGCAGGCCCGCCTCCAGGGCGTGCTCCGTGCGTCTCGACAGGTCGTGCTGCAGTTTTGCGGATCTGATTGGGATTATGCCACACGGTGGAGCAAAGCGCGGTCGGGTAGAGTTCATTGGCATGCCGAGTAGCCGCGCGATGGAGCGGCCGTTCCGACGGCCCTCTCCCCAGACTTAGACTACCAGGCAGACGGCGCCGCCACTTCGTCCTCCATGTCGAGCGATTTTTCGACTGCCTCCGGATTCCGGGCGATGGTCCAAAGCAGAGTATTCGCCGCTGCATCCGGATCCGAGCGACCTTGCTCCCAGTTTCGAAGCGTTGCCAGATCGAGGCCATACCTCACGGAGAACGCCTCCTGGGACAGCTTGGTGCTATCCCGAACTTCGCGAACGCTTATCGGCCGCGGCGCATGAACCTTCGCGATCACTCCTGCGGACGAGAGTTCGTCCTTCAGTGCCCGCAGGTCGTCGACGCGAGGAACAGTCACGAACGCCTGCCCTGATCGACCATCTCCGTGAGGACCGCATGGGCCGTCCTCAGCGGCAGCTGTCTCCTGACGAGAACCCGAGCAGCCTCAGGAGTATTCGCGCCGTGTAGAAAGCTGAGGCTCAGCCGGACGGGAGAGCCTGACGACACCTGGACGCCGGGTTCGCACCCGTTGTCCGAACCGCTCCATGAACTTCGATGTAGTCGACATTAAGCTTCTCCGCGATCACTCGACCGAGCTTGCGCAATTTGGACCAACCCCATTGGACCTGGGCATCGCCCCCAATATTGAGGTCACGGACAACAAGATGGTTGCTGCCCATCTCCACGTCCCCTAATAGCTGAAGCACGCCATCGGGCGTGACGACATCAAAAGGCGGGGCAAGAACTGCTGCTGGACACCTGCGTCTACATCGACGGTTTGCAAGGCCGGGCGCCTGAAGCAGTTGCCGACCTCCTCGATGTCAGGCAGGTCAACCATTCCACCGTAGCGATCCAGGAGCTGATGCACACTATAGGCGTTCTTGACCCGAAACATTCGGGCACGGGCAAAGCTATCAAGCAGATCGGGACCATGATCAAGGAGATGCCGCCCCATCGGGTTTTTGCACCGGATCCCGATGTCTTGGGCCGAGCCGCCCTTCTCTCAGGAATGCTGTGTCGGCTCCAAGGCTACAAGCATGATCCAGGCTTCGGGCGCTTCAGGACTGCGTGCTGTTCCTGCATGCGCAGAAATTAGGATTTACCGTTTTAACGGGCAACATCGACGATTTCGATTATTTGCTGCAGCTGATTCCGACGGGTCGGGTTTTGATGTATCGGCCAATCTGAATAGCCGCCTTCCGCGATTCTAGATTATAACGATGTCGCAATCTGGTGGTCTTTGCTTCCTAAAGTCGGTGCCGATGTGCACGCGGCTCGAAGCCATATTGATATAGTGGAATGCATCGTCGTCTTCGGTGTTGTTGGCGTGCCGGATACGTCTGGAGGCGGTCACTTCCGGTCTGATCTTCTGGGCCTCGCCGATGAACCATCCGAGCTATGCGCTCTTATATTCGTAGTCGCGATAATCGGCCTTTGCGGAAAACGTGAAGACTAGCTAGCTTGAGTCCAGCGCCGAGGTCCTGCGCCGGGCTCCCGTTCTCAATGCTGCGGATTTTCTCGCCGTTCGCATGACAGGGGTGTTCCCCTTCTCATGTGGCAACATGGTCGCTGGGCTTCCGGGTGACCTGCAGCCCATCAACGATCTGATCCTCGATGCCCGACACCAGCACTCCGTCCACCAAACGCGAAGCGGTGACGTATGGGATATCCTTGATCAGGAAGTAGCCATTGCGGACCTCGAGATTGAAGCCATCGTTCCGCAGGGCGAGCAGGTCTTTGCCACGAGCGATTAGCTGGTGTGACATCGAACCCATATCCTTCTTCACCTGAAGCGCCTCGCCCTCGATAAGGGTGCCGGTCGGCTTGCCGGAATGGCCTTTGCTGTACTGCACCGAATAGCGCTGTCCTTCAGGAAGCGGCGGTGCCTCGATCCACTGCAGACGTCACCATCCCCCGTAATGAATGCCCACAACCAGATTCTGTGTGGCCGCAGCTCTTATCCTAATGATTGTCCCAACCTAATACCTGTCGTGCAGGAATTTCAAATCCTGCTCCTATTTGCCGGATGGCCTTGTCGAAGCGGATTCGTCCTGCCGCCTGAAGTTCCGGGCGAAGGCGGCAATGACTCGGCCATCTTCCGCAGTCGCCTGACCCTAATTTGGGTGGGATATAGCATCCAGACTTGGCCATAGCCTATCTTGGACTGTTTCTTTCTAATCAATATGATAAGAGCCAATTCGGTCAGAAACTCGAATCTTCTCTCTGACAGGAGCTAATGCCATGGAAGCGGTCACGCGAGCGGTTCAAATGCGTACGAAAAGAGCCAAGGAAGGTGCTTTGCTCACTTCGAAGGAATTCGTTGGCTCTGGAAACCGTGCGGCAGCCGATCAAGCTCTCAGCAGACTTGCGAAAAAGGGCGAACTGGCGCGCGTCTACAGGGGAATTTACACGCCCTCCAGGAAGACGCCGTATGGATATGTGCTGCCGGAAGCGCAAGCCGTCGTGAAGTCGTACGCTTCGTTGTCAGGTGAGAGGGTCGTCAATTCCGGTGCTACGGCGGCGAACCAGCTCGGCCTGACGACACAAGTTCCGGTTCAAAAAGTCTTTCTCACGACCGGAAAGTCGAAGAACCTGAAACTTGGCCGCTGCACAATACGCCTCAAGCACGCGCCCGCTTGGATCACGAGCCTGCCAAAGAATAGGTCGGGCGAAGCCATCCGGGCAATCGCGCACCTTGGCCGATCTAACGGTGTCCACTACGCGAAATTGCTCAAGAACAGACTGACCCCCGAGGAATGGACTCGTGTAGTCGCCCTCAAGGCGAAAGTGCCCGCTTGGGTCCATGCGGCGATCTCGAAAGCAGAAAATGAGCGGTGAACGGAAACAGACCGCCCGTATTGGCTGCACGTCGACCTGATGCGTGCCGCGGGCCAAATAGCCAGAACGCCTGATCGCCCGACCTCAGCCCTGTACCAAGCCGGGCGTGCTCAGGATCACGTGACGGACCGCCTCATAATAACGGACATAACCGGTGCAACGACAAATGTGCGGCGCAAGCGCCTGCTCGATCGTGCGTTCGACATCCGCCCTGCGGACCGGCTTCCCTTTGAGACGCTCAACCAGCACGGTTGCACCGGTGACAAAGCCCGGCGTGCAATAGCCGCACTGGAACGAAAAACGTTCGACGAAGGCCTGCTGAATCGCGGAGAGCCGGACGACATCGCCATTCACGTCGCGCTCGGCATGCGCTTCGATGGTGCGGACGGACTTGCCGTCGAAGAAGTGCGCTCCGGTGATGCAGCTCCGGATCTCGCGGGAACTTCCTTCCGGACCATCGAGAATGATCGCGCAGGCGTGGCAGATGCCTTGGCCGCAGCCAAGCCGCGAGCCCGTAAGGTTGAGATATTCGTGCAGGAAGTCGATCATCATCAGATTGTCGGGTACGTCGACCGGACCGACCTTGCGATTGTTGAGGGTCATCGAAAGTGGTCGCGTGGCGACGGTCACGGCAGAGCCTCCAAAATCCTCTCTGGCGTGATCGGCGTCTGATAAAAACGCTTGCCGATGGCATGGTTGACGGCATTGACGATCGCCGGAACGATCGCGATCATCACAACCTCGGCCATTCCCTTTGGTGGGTCGATTTCGGACAGCGGCGCCAACACCTCCGATGTCTGTGTCCAGACCGCGACATCCCTGGCATTCGGCAGGCGATACCGGTTCCAGTTCCACGTCCCGTCGCCGGGACCGTCCTCATAGAGCGGCAATTCCTCGAGCAAGGCGTGGCCGACGCCCATAGCCAGGCCGCCTTGGAGCTGACCCGAGACGAGTTCCGGCACGATTTGAGTGCCGCATTCGAGGATGGAATGATGCGAAAGGAGCTTCACGTCGCCTGAGGCGGTGTCCACTGCGACCTCGGCGATCGTGGCCATGCCCGTGTAACAGGTGCCGGCGGCGTTCTGGCGCCGTACCGGCGGATAGAAGACCTGGCGCCGATCGAGAAAATGGAAGCCGCCGCAAGTCATCAGCGCCTTCAAACCAGCTGGCGCGCTTTGACCATAGCAGACCGAAAGCGCGTCGACCGGCAAGCCGACGGCGCCGACGTTCGGCACATCGAATACCGCCTCGGCCCATTGCCAGCGGTTGAAAACATGGACGCTGACCCCCGTGACCAAGCCGAGCCTGTGCGCCGCCGCCGCGAGTTGTTCCAGTGCGAGCGGCTCCATCCCTCCAGCCGTCAATTTGCCATCTGCGATTCGCACGTTCGCCATATCGATAGCGAGCGGCCCCGCCCGCCCGCCGCCCGGGCCACTCGACCAGAGCGCGAGCGCAGCCGGCCAGAGCGACAGGCGCAGCAGCGCGCGCGCCGCCATCCGCGTGGCGTGGCCGACGAAATAGGCGCTGTTTGAGGCGCTCATCGGTGAAATAAACGAGGGCGTCCAGCGCGGATTGCGTGCCAGTGCGTCCTCCCTGTCCTGCGGCGTCGTATAGGGCTCCTCGGTCGAGACGAGAGGCATCTCGGGCCAGTCGACGATCCCGAAGGCGCAGTCGTGCGGCACCCGGCCGATGATGTCGGCGACCATCACCGCCTGCGAGGTGGTCAGGCCCGTGCCGATATCATTGCCGTTCTGGCGCATGGTGAGCCGGCCGGACGGATCGAGCGACAGCGTGGTCACCGCTGCCTCGGCTCCGGTGCCGTAATCCTTCTGCACCTGCGCGAAACCGATGCCATAGCGCTTACCCGGATTGGCTGTATCGAACGCCGCTTTGTTCGCAGCGCGATCCCTCCACAACGGATGGGCACGGGCCCGCTCCAGGATCTCCTCGGTTCTTAGCGCCTCGCCGGCAATGGCGCCCTGCGAGTTCTTCATGCTGGTCTTGAACGCGTTCTTGAGGCGAAGCTCGATCGGATCGATGCCGAGCAGTTCGGCCGCCTCATCGACCATCATCTCGGTCGCGGCCATGGTCTGCAGCGTTCCGTACCCGCGCGTCGAGCCAGCATCGACAGCGCGCGAAGCGCGGACCTCGACCGAGAAATCGCTCTTCGGCAGATAATAGATGCTTTGCGCCGCGCTGGCCCCGACATTGCCAACATCGGGCGAGAAATTGCGCCGTCCTCCGGCATCCGTGCGATGGTTGCCTTTCATGATGCGGAAGGCGTGCGTGGAGCGATCCACGACAAGCGTATTCTCCATCCAGAAGGCATGGCGCTTCAACCCCATCTGGAATTGCTCGAGGCGGTCGTTGGCAAGACGCACCGGGCGCCCGTCGCCATAGAGGCCTGCCAGGATGGCGTAGTAGGGAAAGATGGAATGATCCTTGGTACCGTATCCGACCGTGTAACCAATCGAAAGGTCGAGCGCCTTCACCGCGAACCGCGATTTCGACAGCATTTCCAGCGTCGAGGTCGCCACCTCATAAGGCGATTGCGTCGCGATGAGTGCGTGCAGGGTCGAACTGCCCGGCTCGAACCAGGCATTGCCATTGTCGGCTTCGATCGCGCAGGCGTCGGTCGACTGCGAGAAATAGCTTCGCTTCAGGACCAACGCATCGTCGCCGGTTGCCGTGATCTCACGCTCGATCTCGCCCGCCGCCCACAGGGCGCGGGCCGCCGCATCGCCGCTCTGATCCGGCTTCGGCCAGACGACCTGATCGCCGTCGAAACTGCCGTAGATGGTGGTGTCTTCGAGCGAATCGGTTTCATCCGATGTCGCGCCGCCGATGCGCACGAATCGGCTGGCGCTGTAATGGGGTGGCGTGTCGTAGCCGCCGACCGCGCCCCAGCGCACGATGCCCTTGGCGAAACGGACCAGCCGCTTGGCCGCGTCGAACCGCGCGAAATCCTTGTAGATCAAGAGCGCGACCGGCTGACCGAGCAGGCGCGGAATGCGTCCCTTCGGCACCAGGAACATGTCGCCATAGAAGCCGGGAGCCGTCGTTTCCGGCGGCGCAAGACCATCGCGCACAAGGTCTTCGCCGACTATCAATCGGTCGGGCTTGAGACCTTTGCCCAGCAGTGAGAGGTCCAGCCCGTCCAACGGGGCGTCGGCCCGGGTGCCGCGGATCAGGAAGGCGTGGCTCTGTTGCTGCGGCCAGCCCGTTATGTCCCGGGCGCGAAAATCGCGGGTGAAGGTCTTGTCCCCCGTGACCTTGGCCACGGCGTCGATCCTGAAACGCGGCCGACCGTCCGGTCCGATCCAGTTTGGCGAATGGCCGGGCGAATTGGCAATGGGCGCAGCCGATGCGGGCCGGCCCAGAAAACGGATCTTGACCGCGATCCCCGCGCCAGCCGCCGCTGCGATGAACTGGCGCCGCGAAACCCTGCCGCTCATGCGGTCTCCCCGAAAGGCCGAGAGCCCGACCCTACACCCGGCTGGCTCGCCTCACCTGTATACTGCCGACTCGGGGCCGTTCCGCCATTCCGGCATCGCTGACAAACGGAACGGCCTTGCCCGGTCATGAAAATCGCCGGGCCTTTTGCATCAGTCCGCAATATTGAAGCGAATGACTTCTGCTTCGGATCCGAATGTCTGGATAGACATGTCCTCTGTTGTGAGCCCTTCCGAAGGATATGGTCGAACTCGATGCGGTCGGGCGACGCCGCCTAGCTTGCGGTGGTGTGTCGCCCGGCGCCCCACGGAATCAACATTGCGAGTTTTTCCCTTCCTGCATTCGGCCACCGTGGTCTGGCGGCTATTTTCACAGCCAAGAGTGGCCGCCACCTGCAGAGCTCCCGCCAAACCCAGCAGCGCGGCGCGGTTTCCGAAACGTCCAGTCACGTTTGCAATGCGCGTGTTGGAATCGGTGAATCTGCGACACATCACCGCCGCGGTTTGGCCACGGAGTTGCCGCAATATCCCACGACATAGCCGGCGTTGCCTGAGACGGTTCGGTCCGGCACCGCCTCAACCAAGCCCCCCGCTCTAGGGTCAGTGCCGGATCGAACCACTCTCTTCCGAGCCCCGAAATGCGCTGAGCAGAAGCAAGCTGATCCGCTTCATTAGTCGATGCGGGGTCTCCCAAATTGCACAGGGCGGCAAAGACCTGCACAGCAACAATGGTTGAGGCGCGCCTCGCTTCAGGCGAGAGGCAACTCTGGCCGGCTCTACGATGCCTTGTTGTGAGAGGCTCCTTCAAAGCAGCAAACTGATGATAGCAGCTAAGCAGGCTTGCATACCCCGTCGCAGCTCTCGATGCTCCCATCATAGTTAGTGTCCTCAACCGTGCCTGATGATCCAACGATCAACGTCGATGTTGCAGTGATCGTGGTAGATCTCGGTCACTGTGCCTTGGGTCTGCCTGTAGATCGGGCTCCCCGTTCCCATAGGTCGTGGTCGAATTAAATGTTGGAACCGTGTAAAGCCGGGTCTCAGGCTTTCCCACGTGAAAACACGCTGACCGTCTATGTTGCTCTCCGCATCGGGTTCGCCCAGGATGTGAAATGCCGCTTTGTAGGATCGACCTCTAACGATATTAGGCCTGCGTCCATCTGTTCCAACGTCTGGCAGCCAGACAAAGTCGACAGCGCGACCGACGCAATGAGGCCTGTCATGTTCATTCCTGGGATTCCTCTCTCGGTCTATTGCAGTTCCGTGCAACGTTTGACGATCATCTGCTGCACCAAGCGTGCCAAAAGAGAAAAGCTTTCAACTACACAGTTGTGGGCCGCCCATGTCAGTCGGACCTCTGACATTGTTGCAAAGTCGACACTGTCGTCCTGGCTGGCCATAGGGCTTGAGATCTTCGGTCGCGACCAAGCAAGCCAGAGCCGACTCGGCGACGAGGCGCGGGGGGCATCGGCAAAAACGTCACAAGTGACCGGGCACATGCTCGTTGGACATTGCGGTCGGATCTACTCGAGAAATCTGGCCTGACAGTTAGCGTAGATCGTTTGCCTTGGCATCGCGCAGAAATGTGGGTGGCGAGAGTGTCTAATGCCGATCGCGACGGTAAGCTGAAGCGTATTTGAGCCTTGATAGGGCGTTCAATTCAGGCTGCGCCCAAGAACAGGCATGGTGTCGGCCAGGATGGCTGCATTCCGGCAGTAATGCCAATCGCTTCTGACAAGCAGAGCGCGTCGGCGCCACGTGCACCCCTCATTTATCGAACTTTTTGGACTCGATCGTGTGGGACCATGCACAATCGGCCCCCAGACTGGAGCGTGAACAAACTGACCGTCTTTGGGGAAATGAAATTTTCTGTGATTCCTGCACCGTCGAGGGCGATGGAAGGCGAGGGATGTTGCTGCCAAAGCAAATGATGTCGACTGTGAGCCTGCATCATTGCGGTTGGGGGCGCAAAGCTGGGCGGCAATTGCAGCCGGTCATGTTGCCGCAGTGGCGCTGAATATGCCGTCCGTCCGAGGTTGGCTGCGCCAGGCGACTCTCGTTGAGAATACCCCGGCACAAAGGCATCGAAGATGTCGCGATTGCCCAGCCGGCGGTTGGCTCGCCAGCGGCTGGGCGCTGACGACTGCGGTACTCATAGGTCGACAGGCGGCCGCGCCGAGGACGGGGCGGCATTGCGCGATGCCGTGCCGCCCGCCGGCGCGATTTTTCCCCATCGGACCTTTGCTCCTCGCCTGGCGCCGGTTGGGTCGGGAGATTGCCACCGACCTGCAGCAGGAATGCCTTGGTGGTGGCATGGTACAGCGATGCTATTAGCGCGGCGCTGTGCAAATTGCCGATCAGGTCGCGACTGATTTCCTTGCCAAGGAAGGAGGACAGCTCGGCGCGGGTGATCGGCTGGAAGTAGGCGATGGTCGTCATCGAAACGCTCGAGCATGCAGGGCTGCTCTCAAAGGAGAAGCTGCTGCGGGCGACATCATGCAGGGTTTCTTTGGCTTAGATGGGCTCTCGGCGTGACCCAGAGAGCTGGGAGAAGCCTCTGCGAGACTACAAGTGTAACACCATATTGGTTTAGCAGATCAAGCTTCGGTGGTAACCTCATGAGGTAGAGAAACGACTTTGGAGGCCGAGGAATGGATCGCGATAATAAACCGGCACGCGCAGATGCAAGTTCATCCCAAGGCGTGGGGAAACGCAGTACCCTCCGTGACGTTCCAGAGGGACCATTGAGCGATGTTGCAGAACGGCTAGTAACCGCTAACCCGCGCGACACAGCGCGAAATCTTGGGGGCTTCAAAGCCCTCGGGACGCACGAGCGAACAGCCGTTCGGGGCACTCAACCCGGGCCAGAAACTGACCTCGCGACATTTGAACGGCGGGCCAATCAGCTCGGACGATCAGCCATCGATCTGGCCGAGAAATTGACAGTCGGATTGGGGTACAGCACGGATCCCGTAGCATTGGAGCAAGTCAGAGCGGCCAGTAATATAGGCCAATTTATACCGCCAGGGCTGCAAGATGCTATTGTTAACCGCATTGGCAACATGGAGCCACCGGAGCAAGCTCTCGGAGCTCTTTACGCTTCACAAAACTTCGGTAAGTTTAATGACGCAAATAAATCCCGCATTTTTGAGCAGGCCGTTGGATTGGCTGCTGATCCGGATGGCAACGTCAGGTTGACAGCATGCAATGCTATTTTCACCGCGTATCACGAGTTAAACGCAAATCAACAGGCCCAAGCCCACTCAGTTCCCGGCATGCAACACATCTTGCCGCACATGCCTCCGCCGCAGCATGCAGCAGAGGAACGGACTGCGAATCTGGACGGCCACATAGCAGGTATTGAGGCTGCAGTCCGCGATACAGTAGGCGCGCAAACCTCCTATGAACAGCTGCAGCGGGGTGCTCAAGTCGGGCGGTCCATAAGCCGCTCCTACAATCACGCCCGAGAGGACCTAATGGAGGCCACCAGAAGCAGAGATCGCTCGGGCCGTTGAGGTCTCGGCCATGGTACAGTGACGCTTTCTCTCCCGAATTCCGTTCACGGCCTTGCCGTTTCCAATTCGCTGGCCGTTGACGTACCTGCTTAGTGTAACTTCAAAAACCACGTCTTCCGGGTGGTGCGATGCAAGCGTCGCACCACCCGCTGCGGCATCGATCTGTCGAGTGGCGACATCGCGCGCGACGTCGGTTCGGTGTCTGAAGCAAGCGCAGCATTAGCTACGGCTAATCGGCAATGGAACAATGCCTTCAACAAAAACGACGTCCCCTAACATAGCCGTTAGCATCGCCTGCTCACTCGCCTTGGGCTTCTGTGCGGCAAGTCTGTACGCAACCTTCCGCCACGGCGGTGGCGGCGAGGCTCTGATGACGTTTGATGTCCGTGCCTTTTGGTTTGAGACGCCCTTCTATCTGGGTTTCGCAACCCCCGTTTTCTATCGGGGCGCGGCTATCGTGCTCTCGACATCCGCGGTCGTCTTGCTGATTCAGCAGATCGTATTGCGCCGCAAGCTCGAACACCACGGGACGGCTCGTTGGGCTCGAGTGGATGAAATGCGACGCACCGGATATCTGCGACGATACCGTGGCGTGACAGGCCCGGTATTTGGGAAGACGAGTGGCCCTTTCTGGCCTGGCTACTACCTGACCAATGGCGAGCAGCCTCACAGCCTCATCGTTGCACCGACCCGCGCTGGCAAGGGCGTCGGCATAGTCATTCCAACGCTACTTACATTCAAAGGCTCAGTGATAGCTCTGGATGTCAAAGGGGAGCTCTTTGAGCTCACCTCGAGGGCGCGCAAAGCCGCAGGCGACGACGTGTTCAAATTCGCGCCGCTGGATTCGGAGCGGCGCACAAGCTGCTACAATCCGCTGTTGGATCTTATAGCGCTGCCGCCACAGCAGCAATTCACCGAAGCCCGCCGCTTGGCCGCAAACCTGATTACGGCCAAGGGGGAGGGCGCGGAAGGTTTCGTCAGCGGCGCGCGAGATATCTTTGTCGCGGGGATCCTTGCCTGCATCGAGCGGGGCACGCCAACAATCGGCGCCGTCTATGATCTCTTCGCCCAGCCGGGGGAGAAGTTTAAGCTCTTCGCGCGACTCGCCATGGAGACCCAGAACAAAGAGGCACAACGCATATTCGACGACATGGCGGGGAACGACACGAAAATCCTGACCTCCTACACTTCCGTGCTCGGCGATGGCGGGCTCAACCTGTGGGCGGATCCCGCTGTAAAGGCAGCTACAAGTCGCTCGGACTTTTCGGTCTATGATCTTCGCCGTCGCAGAACGTGCATCTATCTTTGTGTTGGTCCGAACGACCTTGAGGTGATCGCGCCTTTGATACGCTTGTTTTTTCAGCAAATCGTTTCAATTCTGCAGCGGTCGCTGCCCCGCCGGGATGAAAAGAACGAGGTTCTCTTTCTGCTCGATGAGTTCAAGCACTTGGGTAAGCTGGAGGCGATCGAGACCGCAATTACGACCATCGCGGGCTACAAGGGTCGCTTCATGCTCATCATCCAGAGCCTCTCCGCACTGACGGGGGCCTATGGCGAGGCTGGCAAGCAGAATTTTCTCAGCAATACCGGACTGCAAGTGTTCATGGCCACTGCCGATGACGAGACTCCGAACTACATTTCCAAAGCTATCGGTGAATACACATTTCAAGCCCAATCGATTTCCTACAGCCAGGCGCGAACGTTCGATTGGAACATCCAGAATTCACATCAGGGTGCACCGCTGTTACGTCCCGAACAGGTGCGGCTGCTCAATGATGAGTACGAGATCGTTCTCATCAAAGGTCTGCCACCATTGCAATTGAGGAAGGTGCGATATTTTTCGGATCGCATCCTAAAACGCATCTTTGAAAACCAGACAGGCGCCCTCCCGGAGCCGGCGCGTTTGATGAAAGCAGACGAGGGGCTCTCGGCAGAATCTCAACCCGATGAGCCGCTGCGTGGATTGGCGCAGGACTTTGACGATACAGTTTGATGTGAGGCTAATGTGGACCCGCGAAATAGTAATCCATCCCGTGTAACAGCTTCGTCGCAGGTGCAGGACGCCGGCTTGGAAGAGGGGCAAGCGGGCCAGGCCCGGCAAGGGGGCATCGAGCAGCACCTTGCCGAGACCCGGAGGCTGTTCGATCAAGCGGACGAGTCGCCAACCAATCCGGAGGAGCTTCTGCGACTGGAACATGGGTTCCGCGAAGTGCTTCAGCGACGGCAGGATGATCAAGCCGCCTCGTCTTTTTTCAGCGACCCAGGGATGCCCGCTGGACCGGGTGACCACAACAGCATCGTGGCGGACGCTTTCGTAGCGGCCGGCTCTGGGCACGCCGGAGTTGAGGCCGCCGCCCCGCCAGCGTTAGCTGCCAGCCAACAGCAGATCCGGCCCTGGCCGGATGCGCTTGACCAGGGCAACCATCTGCCACCCGGGTGGGTCATCATCAACAATGAACATTCCACAGCGCTATTGAGGCCAGCGGAGAGGCAGAGGGCCCTGAATACGCCGCAAGCCGCCGCCATTCAGCAGCCGCTGAGCGAAATCGGCCATTCAGGCGGCCGCGTGCCGATGCAGCCCCCCATGCAGCAGTTGGGTGAATTGCCATTGGAAGGGGTACCCGTTCAAGGGACTGGGTCCGAACACATCGGAAGGCTGCATGCGGAGGCCGCGCCCTCCGCAAGGTTTGAGGCACCCCCCGCTGCGATCGAGAACTCCATAAACGTCTCATTCGCCATCCCCGAAGGCTTCTCCCATGTGACTCAACGCGTCCCAGACGCAATGCTCTCTTTTCAACGCGTCCCAGACGCGATGCTCTCTTTCTTGGACCGCCATGACCCCTTGCCGGATGCGGGCCAGGCCCGGCACGTGAGCTTTGAGCAGCACGTGGCCGAGCCGCGCCGAGCCGAACCTGTCGCGAGTGGCGCCCGTGCTACCCGCTATCGCCATCTGTCCGGCGAACACCGGGACGTGATTGATAAGGCGATCGCCCACGCTGCGGCTCAGCAACACCATAGCGCGGCGACGCTCCGAATATACTCGCATGCGCTTCGCCGATTGGGGAATGATCTCGGCGCTCGCGGCCAAGCGACTGATCTAAAAAATCACCAATCCCTGGTCGATCACCTAGATACTTTCTTTCCGCAAAACGTTGATATAAAGACGGCGTTGAACGTCCTGCGTGCGTATCATGAGCCGGGCTATTCAGCGACTGGCCGGTGGCCAGTGCCGGTGCCCTCAAAGGCAGACGCGCATGTCTTAGAACAAGTGACCAGTGACAGCAGCTTGGCCTCAAGCACCCGTGCTATCTATGGTCGTAATCTTCGCAAATTTTCTGAGGCGCTTGAGAGTCGGGGCCAGACGATCTCTGGGCTGGATCACTATTCGCGGATCGAATTCGCCGAGAGGTTGTTTCCAGGCAACCGCTATCTCCGCTTAGCGCTGGAACGGGTTCGCGATGCGGAGCCCGCGTCAGACGTTTCCGAGGCTCGGAGGCTGTTCGCTCAAGCTGACGAGTCGCCAACCAATCCGGAGGAGCTTCTGCGACTGGAACAGGGGTTCCGCGAAGTGCTTCAGCGACGGCAGGATGATCAAGCCGATTCGTCTTTTTTCGGCGACCCAGGAAATCTCGCTGGACCGGATAACCTCAACAGCAGCGTGACGGACGCTTTCGCAGCGGCCGGCTCTGGGCACGCCGGAGTTGAGGCCGCCGCCCCGCCAGCGTTAGCTGCCAGCCAACAGCAGATCCGGCCCTGGCCGGATGCGCTTGACCAGGGCAACCATCTGCCACCCGGGTGGGTCATCATCAACAATGAACATTCCACAGCGCTATTGAGGCCAGCGGAGAGGCAGAGGGCCCTGAATACGCCGCAAGCCGCCGCCATTCAGCAGCCGCTGAGCGAAATCGGCCATTCAGGCGGCCGCGTGCCGATGCAGCCCCCCATGCAGCAGTTGGGTGAATTGCCATTGGAAGGGGTACCCGTTCAAGGGACTGGGTCCGAACACATCGGAAGGCTGCATGCGGAGGCCGCGCCCTCCGCAAGGTTTGAGGCACCCCCCGCTGCGATCGAGAACTCCATAAACGTCTCATTCGCCGTCCCCAAAGGCTTCTCCCATGGGACTCAGCCCGTCCCAGACGCGATGCTCCCTTTCTTGGACCACCATGGCCTCTTGCCGGATGCGGAAAACCCGAAATGGAACTACGAGATTAAAGGTCACGGCTACACCGCCGAGAGGCCAGAAGGGGGCAACGACTTTTGGCTCGTCGATCGCGGTCCGATGAGGGAAGCTGCAGCGGCAGCAGTACTGGCAAAGGCCCCAGAACCCGCCTCGCCAGCGAACGCCAGGCTGTCAGACACCTATCGCGGTGTTCCATTAGTCAATCTGACCACCTCCTCCGATGCACGGATCGCAGCGCTTCCGTCAGGTTCGTCCAACCTCCCCGAGGGGGTGGTGCTCGGTGCCGACCTGCTGAGCGACGCCCATATCCACAGGGATTACCGGTTGCTGGAGCAGGACCTGCAGGAGGCCCACCCAGCGCTCGCCGCCCGAACGCGGCTGGTGGATCCCTTGGTCTCCCAGCAACTGCGCCGTCACGACCGGGACCCGCAACTTACATTGCTGTCCATCTATCATCACAACGACGTCGCAGCCGACTTCGTGTTCCTGCCGGTGAACAGTGGCAACCCTTTGGCTACGGTGGCAACTGATGGACGCAACGAGCATTGGTCGCTGCTGCTCGTTGATCGCCGCGACCCGGAAAGAGCGGTCGCCTATCACTACGACTCCATCCATCAGAGCTATGGACGGGGATACAATGACGCGCCTGCACGAGAGCTCGCAACAACACTGGGCGCGACCACCCTGGTGACACCCGCCATGGCCCGGCAGAACAACGGTGTTGATTGCGGAGTCTTTGTGGTGGACGGCACGCGCGCGCTGGTTCAGAGATTGGCGAACCAAGAGTTTCCGGAACGGCTGCGGCCGCTGCACCTCGACGACCTCGTCGCCGATCGGCAGGCGCTGCAAAACCGACTGAGGCAGGGCCGCTTGCCGCACGAGCTTGCCGCAATCCCCCCGGAAGCTTTTGGAGCCGCGTCGCAGGTGCAACAAGCCGTGTTGCAAGAGCAGCAAGCCCGACAAGTCGCGCCAGCGCCGTTTGAACGGCGCTTGGGCAGGACTCGCGAGGCCCAGGACGAGCTGACGAGTACACTCGACAGGAGCAACCTCGTGAACAGCGGGGGCGTCATCATAAACAATGAACACTACACAGCGCTATTGAGACCGGCGAAGAGGCAGAGGACTGATAATCCGCAAAGCCTCGCCATGGGGCGGCAGCCGAGCGAAGCAACCACGACGTCCATCAACCAAGCCTCCGATCAAGCCCGAGCCGACCTAATGGCTTCCTTCAGAAGCAGAGAGCGCTCCGACGCGGGGCGTTGAGCTCCATGGCTGGGGTCAAACAGAACGGCTCTTTTGACGACAGAGGCGCTGATCCGATCTCCGGACCGGTAGCTCTCGCCGTAATTGATCAGGCTGGCACTGCTGGAAGGCGATGTAGGCCTGGAACTCGCCGATCGCCCAGACGCTGAGACGGATCGCCGACCTCTATAAAGATCGAGGACGATATCCGCGGCCGATCGGCCGATGAACGCCGCGCGATGCGTCAGGAAAATAGCCGCGCTATTGTCGCCGATTTTGAACCTTGGCTGCGCGAAAAGCTCGGCCTGATCAGTCAGAAGACCAAGCTCGCCGAGGCAATCCGCTACACGCTCTCACGCTGGGAAGGCCTCTCGCGCTTCCTTGACGACGGCCGCATCGAGATCGACAGCAACACCGTCGAGCGCTCAAGCCGTCCGATGGCGCTCAACCGCAAGAACGCGCTCTTTGCAGGTTCAGACGGCGGTGCCGAAAACTGGGCAGTCATCGCGTCGCTGATTCGAAACCTGCAAGCTCAATGGTGTCGAGCCACTCGGCTATCTCGCCGACGTCCTCACCAGGATCGTCAACAGCCATCCGAACAGCCAGATCAACGACCTGCTGCCTTGGGCCTGCATCCGGGCGCCCGAGCTAAAGGCCGTGGCCTGAGAACAGCGCTCTGATGACCGCTGTCAACGCTGTGGGCGCACAAAATCATCCGATCCGGGGAGCGGCCGTCGTGCTGATGATCGCGTATGGGAGGAGGCGGAACTGAAGGACGTCGGTGATCAAGCTCTGATGCGCGGGTTGGCTACCGCATTCCCGATTGTGCGTCCGGGGCTGTTCCTATCTTACTGCGGGCGTCGGTCAATTTGCCGGCCACAAAGCGTCTGACGGGCATTCCCCTGCCGTGGTCCCGCCTCCGCCCATGCGCGAGGTGTACACTGCCGCGGCGAGCGATCAGGTGGAGCGTGCCTCCCTGGCGACGGCCCACATGAAGCCGACTAGTTCGCGGGCGATCGCCGTGCAGACCACCGTCGTTCGCTTGCCTCGCGCAACCAGCTTTCGATACCGGGTCGTCAGGCGGGCCTGAGCCTTCCATGCGATGTCACGGACTTTCGGCGGTGCCTGCTCCAACCGGTACAGCTTCGCCTTGCCGATCCGCGGTGGATGTCGATAGGTCCAGGCGCTCTCGACCAGCATGTGGCGAACGCGGCCATTCCCTGCCTTGGTGATGCCGCCTCGCCTGATTGTCTCTCCAGTCGATCGCTCGCCGGGAACGAGGCCGAGATACCCCATGAGCTGGCGAGGGCTCTCAAAACGGCTTACGTCGCCGACGTCGGTAGCGAACGTCACGGCGACGATCAGATCGACCCCACGCAATGTCTGGAGCGCTCGTACGATCGGCGCCAGCGACCAGTTCGGGATGAACTCTTCGATCACGCGCTCAAGCCGTTCCACACGCTCTTTCGAGACGCGCACCGCTTCGGCCATTTCCTGGAGCGCGATCTGATGTGCAGGATAATCGAACCGCTGCTCCTGCAACCAACGCAGGTAGCGCATGGTCCAGTTCTTCGTGCGCGGATAGGCACGACCATGCTTGAGCATGAAAGCGCTCACCTGCTGGCGATGGACCCGCAGCGTCTCGACCGCGGCTGCCCGGGCGCGAACGAGATCTCGCATGGCTTCGTGATCTTCATCGGGAACCCATACCGCCGTCAGTTCGCCGGCGCGCAGCAGCCTTGCCAATGAAAGAGCATCCCGGCGGTTCGTCTTCACCCGATCGCCAGGCTTCCTTGGAATCAGCGATGGCGCGACCACGGTGCATTCATGGCCAAGGGAACGGATCAGCCGGTAAAGGCCATAGCCGGTTGGGCCCGCCTCGTAGCAGAGGTGGATGCGATCGAACTTGGCGGCGATCCGTTGGATAACGCGGCGCATGCTCGTATCCGATGCGTCGACCTCGCCGAAGAACCGAACCTCTCCCTCCCGGCCGGCTTCCGCAATCGCGATGGCATTCCTCAGCTTGGCGACATCGATTCCGACAAATGCTTCCCTATAATCTGCCACGGCTCGTCCTCCTGTGATGAGGATCGGCTCGGACCGCCCGAGCAACCCTCGGACGCGCAGTGTAGGGCGAGCTACCTCACCGGCAGAAGCGGACATACGGTCTTACGAAACACTGTTTGTGGCGCGCCGTCGACCAGGATGGCTATGTGCTCGACGAGATCGTCCCGAACCGCCGCAAGACCAAAGCGGCCAACCGCTTGCTGACGCGGCTGCTGAAGAAGCAAGGTGTCTCGCCGAAGCGCATGATCACCGACAAGTTGCGTCCCTATGGAGCAACCAGGCGGCAGGTGATGCCGGGCGTCGAGCATCGGTCGCATAAGGATTGAACAACCGGGCGGAGGATGCACATGTGCCGCTGCGAAAACGGGAGCGGATGATGCAAGGCTTCCGATCACCAGGAGCACTGCAACGCTTCGTTTCGATCTTCTCGGCTCTGCGCAATCTCTTCGTCCCGCCCCGCTCAAAACGCTCCGCTCTCGCTATATATATTCACCGCCTGCAGGCCATGGCCGAATGGAAAGCCGTGGCCATGGTCAACTGACATCAGAGGTGGCAGGTCTCAACGCGTGTATGTGCAGGCAACGTGACATCGCCTCTTCGGGCATTTTGATGTTTTCAGGCGCAACGCGATGACATCAGTCGTCGGTCAGGCTGAAATCTCGGCCTCGCGCACCATCCAGTCCGGGCCGGCTGTTGCGGACCTTGGCTTGGCATTGAAGCCGTCCGGCGAAAACTCACGGATGCTCGAAGCGGTGCCCGCCCCTTGCACGATCCAAGTGACGCAGGCGCGCGCCCGAGAGCACGCTCTCTTTATCGCAGTCGAATAACGAAATACGCACGATCATAACTATCCGCAAATGCGCGAAAAAATGACATCGCTTAGAGTGGGGAAATCCAAAGAAGAGGAAAGAAGTGAAAGCCAACCTCATAATTTGCCTTTGTGGACTCGCGGCAGTCTCGCTAGCAGTGTGTGCGGCCCCGGTAATAGCGCAGGTTCCTCATTGCGGTTTGAAACTATGTCGCTGACACTAGACGTTGCCAATACGGTCGCCAGCCTCACATACGACGAACTGCCGGCAGCAGTAGTTGACAAGGCGAAGCTCCTTGTCCTCGACCATGTCGGCTGCATGATCGCGGGAAGCACCAGCCGCGGGGCGAGACAAACGACGCCCTATCTCGCGCGTACCGACTCCGGTGGTCCCAGCACCGTTTTCGATGAAACGAACTGTGCGCGAGGAAAGGAAAGAACGCCAATTTCCTGCGTTAATAGCAGGATTTTGACCGTAAAGCGCTCCAATGAGTTGATATTGTCGAAATAGGGCTTCGATAAAGGCCACACCCATCCGAGTGAGGAGCATCTCAATGTCGCAGGAACTCGACTATCTCAGCCGCCGTTTAGCTGCGGGTCGGCTGAGCCGACGTGAATTTCTCGGACATGCGACGGCGCTCGGCGTTTCAGCCACGTTCGCAAATTCGATCCTCGCCAGCGGCGCGCGCGCATCTATGCGTACTGTTCCAGTTAAGCGCGTTTACGAGAAACCTGTACTGACCCCGCTGGGCCACATGGCGCAGGTCACTCAGAAAGCAGGGGCTGAGGGGCCGGTCCGCGGCGGTGTCATCGGGGGCAGCCTTAGTGGTGCTGGGGCAGCCGACAGTCTCGATCCGGCGACGTCCTCGACGGTTATATCAAGGTCGTGGATATGATCAGGCGCTTACCCGCCTGAGGTCATTCTGCGACACCGCGCCATTTGACAACAACGATCTGAGGATGGCGCTAAAGCTTGCCATCGACCGCGAGGAGATACTCACAAGATCCTGCGTGGGTACGGTACGCTCGGCAACGACTTCCCGGTCAATGCCACCTATTCGCTCTTCTCCGACGATATCGAGCAGCGCGCCTCTACCAGAGCTGTGCTAAGGCCGGTATCTACCTTGAGGTCTGGCGCGAACCGGACGACTGCTACTTTTTCTGATGTCTGGCTAAAGCAGCCTTTTTCCGCAATCTTATTGCCGATGCCTGCATGCCATTCTACCGTATGAAGATATGATGGGGGGTGTTTGTGGGTTTTCTTACTGAAAATGAATTGAGCTCGCTGCGGATCGAGAACATGGTCCTCCACACGGTGGGTGATGGCAATTTCGTTCCGCAGCCGGCGCGCCAAGTAGAGCAGGCGGACTTCTTCGCGGAGCGCATTCGCGAGACCGACACTGCCGCTGTGTTTGGCTTCGAGGAGAAGTCTCTGACCAAGGCGCAGATCGAACGGATCGCCAATGGTGAGGATGATTTCGAGACGGGCGCGCAGAACCTGGCGCGCGAGTTCGCCCGCTTCCACGACGGCACCAGCCGGAAGGGCGCCTTCTTCATCTTCGAGCTCGCCACCGACGTGCCGAAGACGAACATCTACAGCCTCATCAAATACGACTACGAAGAGGTGGTCGAGCAGACGGACGGTAACCAAGAGACGCTGCTGCGGCTGATAGTGCAGGCCTTCGTCGCCGGCAAGCGCTCCATTCAGAAGGCCGCGCTCGTCCGCGTGGTCGACGGCAAGGCCGAGATGGCCCTCTGCGCCACTGATAGGATGAAGCCCGGTGCCGACATCGGCGACTACTTTGCCAGCTACCTGCATGTCATGCGCACCCGCACCGACGACGAGCTCAACAGGGAGGTCGTCAACGTCCTGCGCAACACCCTGGCTGAGCGCAAGGAGGACCTGCCTCAAAGGGACGCTGCGCGGGCGCTCAAGCACGCCCAGGCGCATCTACATGACCGGACGATGGTCGACGAAGGGTCGATTCGCGATGCGATTCTGGCCGCTGCCGGCAATCCTGAAGACGAGAAGACGATTAGCCGATTCGACCAGAGTCTGCGCCGCAAGCTCAAGAGTTCCAAGCTTGAAGGCTTGTCCTTTGCGCCAAACCGGAAGATCCTCAAGAAGCCTGGCCTGCGGCAATTGAGGACCACCGAGGGCGTGCTAATCGTCTATCCTGACGACGCTTCTGCCGCGACGGTTTCCCGAGAGAAGCTGGATGGTAGCGGCGAGGTTATCACCATCCATACGAAGAAGGTGACCGATGACCGCATCGTCCCTGAGAACGCTCGCCTCAGCGCTAGATAGGCTCGTCGCGAATGGCTCGTTCATCCACGAAACCACCGATGCCATCATCGTCTCCGAGTTGTCGGCGACGATGGCGTGCGAGATCTCGCAGAGCTTCGCCGGAGTTGCCTGGCAACACGTCGTGTTCGATGGTGCGGATACGGAAACCGGACCCGACGACATCGCCGACGACTTCGGCCCCTATCGCGTAACCGCGCAGAAACCGCCGCGCGGGGGAGACGAGATCCTACTGCTGACGGCATCGGGCTTTCGCGATTGGCTCGCTGGCCCCGCGCAGGCCAAGGTCGTCGTCGTTGTCGGTCTCGACGGGACCATCGCCACTGAGGGCACGCAATTCGTCTCCTTGGAGGCGAGCGATACCGCCCTCGCGGATGTCGTGAAGCTGCGCAGTCCACGTACGCTGGTGCGCGAGTACGGTGCGCAGCGCGTGGTGCCGCAGTCGATCGGGCGTTGGCTCCTATCGGATCCCGAGACCTGGCATGAATCAAACCCGCGGTTCCGCCAGTGGGCCGAGCATGCGATCCGCGCCATCCTGCCCTCCCTGCCCGACGAGATCGACCAGAATACCGGCGCGTTTGTGTTCAAGGGCCCGCCGCGGCTGGCGCTGCCGACGCCGGCCACCAACGCGGACTTGGTCAACGATCTGGGCAGGCAAGGCTTCGGTGACCTTCAGGCGGCCGCGCGGTGGGTCTATGAGCTGGAGCGTGAGGCAGAGACCAGGCACACACTCTTCGCAACCGAGTTAGCCCGGACCGGTGGTAACCAAGCTGACACTATCAAATGCGTTAAGGAGAATACTGGCTTTGCCTTGGAAGGCGCCAAAATTGCCTATCAGATGTCTTTGGCAAAGGTGAGCGCAGACAATCTGAGGGCGCTCGCTGACCTGCGCAAGGCCGTGACCGACGAGACCGGCAAGATCACGGATGCCACCCGGCAGGTTGTCGCAGCCGTCGCATCGGCCCTCGCGATCGGTATCGGCTTGATCGCGGCACGCGTCGCCGCCAACGCGCCTTCGCTCCTGATCGTAGCCGTGATGGCAATCGTCTGCGCCTACATCTTCGTAGTCATCTATTCGGGCCATAGCTTCGCAGCCCTGCACCGCGGGCTGCGGGACATTTGGCGCAACCAGATTTATCGCTTCTTGTCGGAAGAGGATTACACCAAGCTGGTGGTGAAACCCGGCCAGGACGCCGAGCGTATCCTGAACGTTGTGTCGTGGGTCGGGGGCATTGCGGTGGCGGTGACTTTCGTGGTCGCTGTCATCGTGGCACTTACCCCTGCCGCAGACACGGTCCCGCCGCAGGCTCAACTCGAACCAGCTCCGGCTCAATCTTCGCCAGTCGCGTCGGCCCCGGCCCCTGTGGCTACCCAGGGCCCTAGAACGGAAGCTAGCGGTCCTGCCGAGGGGTCGTTGCCAAAGGCCACGATACCGCAGGCACAGCCTGAGACGGGGACGCAGCAGCCGTCGGACGCCGATCGGGACGAATAAGTATGCAGCAGCGTCGGCGGGCTCCCTAGTCCTTTCGAAGTCCGTTGTAGGTTAGCCCGCCACGTCAGCTCGGACTGGAACGTCCACTATCTTACTGCAGGCCTCCGAAGCTGCCGGACTGCTCTCGGCCCCATTTCAGTCATCCCGATCGCTAGGCCAGTAGGTCCGTTCCTGTCGGCAATATTTCTTTTCAGCGAGCGGCGATTGCCGATATCTCCGGCGTTCAGCAGGTTCGTCAAAAGGTGCGGAGGCGCGAAATCGACGCAGCATTGTGCGGCAGGGAAGGGCGCATGTCTTGCCCCAACAACGCCGTCGCAGGACAACTGGCTACGCTTTCTACCGCCCGTCGGCTCTCTACCACCCGTCGCATGGCGATAGAGCTGGCGGCAGGGAAACTCGTAAGCCATCTATGAATTTAGATCGACGCGTCGAACATTGTGATTCACATGCGCGTGGGGTGTCGAGCGGGATTGTTGTGACCGCCAGCTGGGGCCGTTAAGTGTGGGGTGAATCGAGTGACCACTTCTGATCTTCCATACAGCCGCTCGTCTACTCGACCTAGGGCTGTCGAGCATGAGCGGAGCCCGTCCTTGCCTCAGGGTCTGAGAACTCCAGCTTTGACTTCGCCGAATGGCAGCTCGTAAATAATGCAGTCAAAAAGTGTGCATACCGCGGCGGCGACCACATTGTTTCAGTCTTTTCAACAGCGTAAGAATCTGACGGTATTCTTGGCGGTACTCCTTGGATAGGTGATAAAATTTAATCAATTAAATGAATAGGTTATGGGCTTAATTGATGATTGAGTGGGAGTGAGGGCAAACGGCGGCGGCAATAGCGTAGTTTCGGCGACCGCCAAGATCTGCCGCGATCTTCGTGAGGACCCGGTTGGTCGCCCGCTCGAGGATCGTTCTGCAAGTGCGCATCCACGCAGCGGGCTCACTGCATCCCAGACGACGCGCTGACATGGACAACGCTTGGAGATTGGTACGGATGGTGCTTGGCGCGCCCGATGTGGTCAGGACATGTCGTATCAAACGTGAGCGCCTCTCAACCGAACTGTGCTTGACCTGCTGGCCCATCTCACTAGCCTGCTCAAACCGCAGTGGTGGGCTGCGAGCAGTAGCCGAAGGGCTTTTAAACATTTCTGCGTGGTACATGTAAACGCGCATCGCGCGCATTTGGAGGAGGTCGTTCCGTGCTAGGCGGTGACGCTGGGGGTGAGCGCGAAATTGAGATAGGGACCGAGCGGATTCGAGCCCGAATGGCGGCGATTGAGTCCGAGCGGGCCGAACTCGGGGCGGCGCTGAGCGATTTCGTGGACCAGCGCGTGGCGATGGCCCAGGTAATTCATCAGCCAAACACCGTCGGAGATGCGCTGACCGTCACCACGACATCCTCCAGGACCGACAAGATCGCGCTCTTTCGGCGCCTGTTCGCAGGTGGTCCTGACGTATCTCCTCTCCGATGGAAAAACCAGAAGATCGCCAAGTCCGGTTATGCGCCCTCGTGCGCGAACGAGTGGGTCAGAGGATTATGTGGCAAACCGCGGGTCAGTTGGTGCCGATGTTGGCGCGCATGGCGGCGAAACGGAGAACGGGGTATCGGTCGTTCGGTTACACAGTTGAGTCGCCCGCATCTACGATTAACGTCTGGTGAGAAATTTTTCTGAACGGATTATGCTTCGATGAAATCCAAGCGCCAACGCCTGAATTCCGCGATCAAGCCGAACCGGGAGCCTAAGCTCTCGCGCACCCACGCGCCTGCCGATCTTTCGCCGGTCGACTGGCAACGCGGCTTGCGCCGCCAGTTCGGACGCGAGCAGGACTTCGGGCTTGAAAATCTGACCAGCGAACCGTTTTTCTCCGAATTTCGGGTCAGCAATCCTGTTTCGAAGTCCAGCTACCGCGTGGCGATCCGAGGCTTGGGGCCGGGTGGCAATTTCTGTTCATGCCCCGATTATGCCACCAGCGAATTGGGAACCTGCAAGCACCTCGAATTCACACTTGCCCAGTTGAAGAAAAAGCGCGGTGCCAGGACAGCGTTTGCGCGCGGTTACCAGCCGGCATTTTCTGAGCTGTATCTACGCAATGAAGGCAAGCGCTGCGTGTATTTTCGCGCCGGAACGGACTGCCCGCCGGCGGTCAGCGAGGCCGCCGACGGGTTGTTCGATGCCGAACACGACGGGATGCTGCCGGACGAGCGGTTTGGCGAGTTGGAGCGCTTTATGACCGTGGTGTCGAAGTGCGACCATGAATTGCGGGCCTATGACGATGCGCTCGATTTTATCGCGGGAAGGCGCGATGCGGACCGACGCGCCGCAAAGCTCGAACAATTGTTCCAGCGCGGTGCCGCCGATCCCAAGCTGTTGGCACTTCTGAAGGTACCGCTCTATCCCTATCAGGCCGAAGGCGCGCTGTTTGCGGTGCGAACCGGCCGGGCATTGATCGCCGACGATATGGGATTGGGCAAGACCATACAGGCAATTGCCGCAGCTGAGCATGCTGTTCCCGCGAATTAGTCACTGTCTGTCGCTCACTTGCCATTGCGACTGGAGCAAGATGAGATTCTCCGCCGACCACGGGCTGATGCGCAAGGAAAAGGCATCAGGCGTGGTGGAGATGTTTCGCCAGCAGCGCCGGGCACAATCGAGTGGGAGTAGCGCGGAAACCGCGGCAATAGCATGTTCAAGCCTCCATCAGCGTGGAAGACAGGAATTCGATGAAGCGCTGGGTCTTGGCTGGAATAAGGCGAGTTTCGGTGACGGCGTAAATGCTGACCGACGACCCCTGCCATTCGGGCAGGATGCGACGGAGCCGGCCAGAGGCCAAGTCTTCGGCGACGATCTTCTCGGCAAGCAGGGCGATGCCCTGGTGGTTGACCGCCAGAGCGCGGATCATCCCGACGCTGTTGAGCGTGAAGCGGCCGCGAACGCCGACATCGACCTTGTTCATCTCCTGGTGCAAAGTCCAGGTCGGGCTCCGCGGCATGCAGATGCATTCATGCTCCGCCAGGTCAGCCGGTGTCGCGGGCTCGCCTGACGCTTCGATATAGCCAGGAGACGCATAGAGGTGGCGCGAATGCCGCCCGATCAGGCGAGCGATCAGGCTGGAATCTTCCAGTTTGCCGATGCGGATCGCCACATCGAACGGCTCGGCCACCAAATCGACGCGGCGTGGGGTCAGGTCGAATTCGAACGTGATGCCGGGATAGTGCCGCGCGAAATCGCCGATGATCGGCGTGAGGTAAAGCGTGGCGAGGTCGACCGGGAGCGAAACCCGTAGGACGCCGCTCGGCTGCTCAAGCATGGCGCCGAGCTGTTCGTGCGCCAGCCGCGCCTCGTCGACGATTCGCTTGCTTCGCTCATAATAGAGCTGGCCGGCCTCGGTGAGCTCGATCTTGCGCGTCGTGCGATGCAGCAGTCTCAGGCCGATCGCCTTCTCCAGTTCGCTGATACGTCGCGACAGAGTGGAGTTCGGCATGCCGAGAGCCTCCGCAGCCTTCCGAAAGCTCCTGGCTCTGGCCACCTCCACGAACAGCGCCATGTCGTTCAAATGGTTCAACCGATTGCTCCATAGATGGAAAGATGATTTCAATTCTGCCAGGTTTATCCCAAGTTCGGAATGGTGGACAAGGACTCCAACGAATGGAGAACCCTAATGAATCCACTGTTCACCCCGGCCCGCATGGGCCGCTACGTGCTTCCCAACCGGCTGGTCATGGCGCCCATGACCCGCAGCCGCGCAGCCTTCGACGGTACGCCGGGAGAGCTGGCTGCCGAATATTATGCCCAGCGCGCCGGTATCGGCCTGATCGTCACCGAAGGCACTCAGCCCTCGGATGACGGCCAAGGCTATCTCACCACCCCGGGCATCTACACGCCCGCCCATGTCGCCGGCTGGCGGAAGATCATTTCCGCCGTGCACGCCAAAGGCGGCCACATCTTCATCCAGCTCATGCACGCCGGGCGCATGTCGCATCCCGACAACACGCCGCATCACCGCCAGGGCGTCGCGCCGTCCGCGATCGCGCCGGGGACGGGCATGTTCACCGCGACCGGGCTGCAGGACATTCCCACGCCGCGCGCGCTGACGACCGAAGAAGTGCGCCGGACCGTCGCCGATTTCCGCCATGCGGCCCGCTCAGCGATCGAGGCCGGCGCCGACGGCATCGAGATTCACGGCGCAAACGCCTACCTCGTCCAGCAGTTCTTCGCGCCGAGCGCCAACGCACGCACGGACGAATATGGCGGCTCCCTCGAGAACCGCGCCCGCTTCGCCATCGAGGTCGCCACCGCGATCGCCGAGGAGGTCGGCGCGGACCGCACCGCGATCCGCCTGTCCCCGGGGACGACCATGTGGGGGATCGATGAAGGCGCCGAAGGGCCGGACCTCTACCGCCATCTTGTCGCCGAGCTCGACAAGCTCGGGCTCGCCTATGTGCACATCATGCACCAGGGCAACGAGCCGTTGCTGGCCGATATTCGCAAGCTCTGGCACCAATCGCTGATCCTCAGCCGGCCGGGTCGTCCGCGCGATCAGATCGGAGCCGACGTAGCTTCGGGGCTGGCCGATCTCGAAGCCTATGGCCAGATGGTCCTTGCCAATCCGGACTTCGTCGTCCGGCTGAAGGCCAATGCAGCGATGAACGAGGCAGACCAAAACACCTTCTTCGGCGGCACCGCGCGAGGCTACATCGATTACCCCGCCCTAAGCGTCTAGGGACGCGGCCGTACCCGTTTTCGAGCTCCGATCAGAGCAGGGCTGGGGGAGCCACGGACCGATACCAGTTCATGACAGGAGATTAGATTGACTCAATCACCGCATCCCTCGACTGCCTCGGATAAGAAGGCACTTGCCGAGACCGCAAGCGCGACGGGGGCAAAAAAGGTCCTGCTCGTCGGCGCCACAGGATTCCTCGGAGCCAAGATTCTCCGCAACTTGGCGCTTGATGCGAGAGTTGCCGTCGTTGCGATGTCGCGAAAGGGCGCGCCCTCAAATGAGAGCGCCGACATCGAATGGGTGCGCGGCGATATGATGGATCCAGCGTCATTGGATCGTGCGTTGCAGGGTGTGGACGTCGTCGTCAGCTCGGCTAACAGTTACATGAAGGGAAGCCTCGACACGGACTTTCAGGGCAACAAGAATCTTATAGAGGCCGCAGCAAGAGCCAATGTTGGCCGATTTGTTTTTCTCAGCATCGTTAGCTGCGAGGCGGCGTCAGCAGTGCCACATTTCTACGCCAAGAAAGTGGCCGAGGATCTAATTAAGGCCTCTGGTGTGCCATATGTATTTGTCCGCGCGCCCTCATTTCTCGATCAGAGTTCCGACTATATTGCGAAGGGTGTGAAAGCTGGCCGGTTCCTGGCGATGGGCGATAAGACTACAAAATGGTCCTATGTTTTGACAGATGATCTGGCCTCATATCTTGCAAAAGCCGCGACGTTTCCTGGTAGTGAAATCAACAACCAAACGATCGATGTCGGCTGGCGCGATGGGCCCAAGGAGCCAGCAAGAGGTCGCCGATCTCGTCTCCGAGGTTATAAAGAAACGCCTCAAGGTCCGGGTTGTGCCGTGGCTGGTTTTCCGCTTGCTCGCACGTCCGGTAAAGCTGTTTTCCGAACTTGGGTATGATCTGATCCAGATGTTCCTGTTCTTCAAGAAGGGCGTCTATGTTTCGAACATTTCTAAGCAAGAACACTTCTTTGGACCCGCCCCTACATCCCGAGATGCGATCACGCGATGGGCGAAAAGTCATCAGCCAATTTCCTGATGCATATGGACTGGCTCCCAAGAGCAGCGAGATGGGGCGCCTGTTCTTCAGAATGACGGGTTCGCCCGCGCGCCCACGCGCGACAACCATGCTCAGACTTTGATGGGCGGTGGAGAACTACGGTCAGTCTGCGATGCCAAGGCCCGCTTTCCTCAGCGAGCCGAGGAAAAACTCGACATCTTGCGAACGGGCCAACCGCGCCGAAACCACCTGGCGCATGTTCTTCACCAAATCAGGTTGATTTTGGTTCAGCCATGCGACCTCGCGATCAGCCGCGATTTTGTATCCTCCCTCGCCGAAAACGGCAGCGGCAAGCAAATGATAGACCGGATTCGACGGAAATGGCGATTTGTTGATCCACATAGCTGCCTGCGGATAATCCCCGCTGAAATACGAGCAAAGGGCCAGATCCACGTCATAGTAGCCTGGCCCTGGGTTCTTCTGACGCGCCTCCGCAATCAACTGGCATCCGTCATGCCAATTTCCAGAAACCGCCAGGCGCTCTCCATATTCACCCATAAACTCGGTGTCGTTCGGGTTGATGGTCAAAGTCTGCTTGCCCACTTTCAATGCGGCATCGATCTCCTTGTGGAAATAGAGCGCAACCATTTCTGCCTGGCGTCCCCGGATGTTGACAGGATCAAGCCCCACAGATCGCCTTGCCGCCGCCAAGGCGCGATCGAGCGCAGCGGCGGACTCTGCGGGGTCGCCTGAAAACTCGAATCGATAGTCATCTATGTAGATCAGCGAGAGAAGACCCCAGGCGGTGGCGTAGGTCGGAAAGCGGTCCACCGCCTTCTCAAGGCACGCGCGTACCGATGACCGGCTTTCTGCATCGACACCGACCCGATATGCGTAGAAAGAAAGCGTGCAAGAGTAGGCGGCCCAATCGTCGGGCGGATTGACGACGTCGAGATTGGCGTCTGCCTGGAAGATGACGCCATATGCCTGGGCCAGACTCGATGACACATTGCGCGCGATGTCCGTCTGGACTTCCACAAGCTCCGCCACTTTCAGCCCGCCATCATAGCTTTCTGCCCACAGAACCGAGTTGTCCGCCCGGTTGAGCAGCCGGACCCGAAGCCGGAAGGCATCGGTCGACAGGTTCACGCTTCCGGCCAGGACAAATCGTGCCGGCGAGATCGATGGATCCTCCCCCTTTGCGGCCGACTCCACGACCACGATATCCTTGAACTTGGAAAGCTGGCTGACGACTTCCTGCCTCAATCCACTCGCGATGGCCGCCGCGGCGTGAGTGCCGTTCAGATCGTCAAACGTCTCGACCAGCAGTCGCGGAATCTCAGGCGAAGTTGGGCGGACGCCGCTCCTCGCCAGTCCCAATGCCACAACAGCCAATGCCGCGACGATAGCCGCAAGAACCACCGTCAGCCATGATGCCCTCATCCATCGAGAAGGGGTCGGGACTTTCTCTGCCCAGTTAACCGGCAAGGCCGGCTCAATGATCTCGGGGGGCGATCGCACCGAGAACGTTGGAACGTAACCGCCTTTCGGGATCGTGATGAAAATTGGATCGTCGTGTCCGGCAGTCAGGTAGTAACGCTCGAGCCCGCGCCGGAGGTGACCAGCCTCGATGCGGACAATCGGATCCGTCTGCGGGTCGAAGGACATATCACGGCCGAACACTTCGACTGCGATCGAATAGGCCTTGATACGATCACCGCGACCCTCCAACGTCTCCTCCACCACATGGCTGAGGAAGCGGCGCTCGCGACCGGTTGCATCGAAGTCCGCGCTGTTGAGGATCAGGGCAAGCTGGGCACGACAATCCTCTGGGGTGAGCTTATGCCCCCTCTCTGCGGCTGGTTCCGCCCGGATCACCTTTGTTCCCTCACCTGACGTTCTGGGGTGACTACTCCCAGTTATATTTCTTTTTTCGCCGGTTACTCTCGCTGCGTAATTTATACGCGCGAGCCAATTCTTGCAATCCTACTAGTAGTCTGAACGGATAAACATTGGGATGACGGCGACGATTTGTGCAATGCAGCGGCGGACGACAACGGATCAACAGTTAGTTTCTGCTGCAGCCTGAGCAGATCGTCTGTCGGCTCAGCGACGATGCCGCAAGGCCAATCTCGCCCGAGGGGACGTAGTAATACTTGAACGCTTTCAGCTTCCACTCGGTCACCTTCTCGCTGGCCAGCACGTTACCGACCGCAGCATAAACTTTGTCCAGGTCCGCTGTTTGGACATACCGCTGCAGCATCGTGACGTGTGGATTGTGTGTCGCGTCCAAAGAAAAGCCCTTCGGAAAGCCCTTCCGCAGGCGGGCATTCGCATCGTTCGCATGCTGGATCATCGTTTGATCCGGAACGAGCAGAAATCCGACGGCGGTAACCTCGCTTTGCTGCGCAAACGTCGGTCCGTTCGTTGTGATTACAGCAGCCATCAGCATCGACAAAGCCATGGATAGTTTTCTGATCGCGCGCATCGTCTCACTCCCTGAGTATCGATAACCTGAACCAGTCACGCGTGGCATCATAATGGAACTCGATATGCGGTGTCGCGAGCACAAGCGTCCTGCAGACCCCACGGAAACTTAGTTCGAATTTTTGCTCAGCGATATTGTCCTTTGGGGAAACTGAACCAACTTAAAGCGCGCATCATGAGAGTGCATTTCGAACTGCAGAAATCATCCTGTGGCGTGAGAGACACAATGGGTCAATTTGCGAAGTAACTGAGTGGCGCGGGTCACGCCCGCTTTGACGCCGACTCCGGAAATGCGATTCCAGCTCCCCAAAAAACGGAGCACGAATCATGCGGTATGAACTCAGCACCTACGAATGGAGTGTCATCAGATCGATGCTCCCGAACAAGCCACGCGGCGTTCCCCGCGTGGACGACCGCCGTGTCCTCAACGGCATCTTCTGGGTCTTGCGATCAGGTGCGCCGTGGCGCGATCTGCCCGAGAGCTTCGGTCCTCATACCACCTGCTACAATCGCTTCGTGCGTTTGGCGCCGGGCTGGCGTTTGGGATCAGATCATGGATGCCCTTGCCAGTGCTCATGACGCGGCGGTGCAGATGATCGATACGTCAGTTGTGCGCGTGCACCAGCACGGTACCTGTATCGCGGGCAATCGCGAGCAACACATGGGACGTTCACGAGGCGGACTGACCAGCAAGATTCACGCGGTCGTGGACGCCGCTGGTTTGCCAACACGCCTTGGCCTCACGCCCCGGTGAGGCACGCGACAATCGGCTGTGTTCGGTCCTCTTGGCGGAATTGCAACCCCGAGCAACTTTGCTCGCAGATCGCGGTTATGACGCCGACTGGATCAGGGAGTTCGCCAGCCAGAAAGGCGCGTGGGCAAACATCCCGCCAAAACGAAATCGCAAGGAGCCGATCTGCTTCAGCCCTTACCTTTACCGGTCGCGAAACTTGGTCGAGCGGTTCTTCAACAGGATCAAGCAGTGCCGGCGTATTGCCACCCGCTACGACAAGCTCGCCGCCAACTATCTTGCCTTCGTCAAGCTCGCGTCCATCCGTCTGTGGCTGCGCGCTTATGAGTCCACGCCCTAGGCGGCCTCACCGGCAAGCGCAATTTGAGTTTGCGATTTTTATAGGCTTGGTGCCGACCGCGCTCGCTATGGATGCAAAGAAATTACCCTGTCGCCCACGTAACTTACATTCCGCAGCCGCCTCCATGCGATAGGCTAAGGTGGTCTCGGGAATTTGCGCCATGAGGATGGAAGACGAACCGGCTGATAGACAAAGAGCGGTCTCGGCGGCGGTGCGTCGGTTCCCGCAATTTGAATTGGCGATCCATCGGCTGATGGACCGAAGTGAGGGCTTTCAGGATATGTGCGAGGAACTTGCTGAAGCGGAGCTCGCACTCTCGAGGATCGACAAGGTCCCGCCGGCATTGCGCGAGTCCAGACGAGCCGAATGGCAGGAACTGGTGGATCGGTTGGTTGGGGAAGTCGGAGCCGTGCTGCACGCGGACGCCGACCGGAAATCGCGTGTCATTCCCTGGCCGCCACGGTGATAACGGAGCCGAGGGCTTCGGATTCCGCATGGGAATTACCCTGCTGTTCCCCGGGGTAGGCCCGGCATTCCGTGACCACGAACAAATGATCCGCTGTCGACATGAAAAACGATCGGAATGCGATATCCATTAGCTGAGCAGCGCGAACACATATATGTTGTCACTGCGGGCGCGCAAGACGATCGCATCGGCATGAAGTAAGAGACGCAATAAGAGGGGACTTCGATATGGGAATCATCCGAGCTCTCGTGTTGGCTTCGGCGGCAACAGCGGCAGCGCTGTTTGCTGTGCCGGCGATCGCTGCGGACGCTGCGACGCAACTTCCTGAAACCGCACCCGCGCCTGCTGAAGCTGCGCCCGCCTGGACCTTCACCGCAGAGCCCTACTTCTGGATGGCAGGCATGAAGGGCAGGGTCGGCGTCAGGGGCCTGTCGCCGGTGGATATCGACGTCGATTTCAGCGAGATTTTCGACCACATCGATTGGTCTCCCCCGCCGGTCATGTTTGCCGGTGAGGCGCGCAATGGCCGCTACGCTCTTTTCACCGACTTCATCTACCTGGGACTCGAGGCCGATGGCACGTCGCCCGGCCCGTTGGCTCTTTTTTCGGCCGAAGCGAACATGAACACGGTGGTGTGGACCTTCGGCGGCTCCTATCGGGTCGTCGACAATGGCACCGCGACCTTGGACGTTCTGGCCGGCGGACGGCTTTGGTACCTCGATGCGGATCTGACCGTTACTGGCCCTCTCGCCGTAAGGGAGGCCAGCGGCAGCAAGACTTGGGTCGACCCCATTATTGGTGTCGCCGGCGATGTTGCTCTCGGCAACGGATTCGGACTCCATGGCGAGGCGGATGTCGGTGGCTTCGGCCTTGGCGCCGATCTCGATTGGCAAGTGCAGGGCACGCTTCAATACCGGTACAGTGATTCGGTCACGCTGGAAGCGGGCTATCGCTACCTTGCCGTAGACTACGACGACGACGGATTTGTGTTTGACATAGCGATGCAGGGACCAATCATCGGCGCCAGATTTCGGTTCTGATTGGATCTGAGCCTGGGACGACTTCGAAACGGGAGAAGAGTTTGGGAAACTGTTTCGTGAGCCTGTCCAAAGTCAGGCGAATCAGCAACGTTTTGCTGGCGTCGGCGTTGATTGGCCTGCTGTGGGGGTGCGCGTCCCGTCCGACGAATGTGCTGCTGCCCGTGGCCGATACCTCGCCTTCCTCCAGCAAGGTGGAGATGCTGGTCGCAACGACACGCAGTCGTTCCGCCAATCCGGCACAAATGTATACGGGCGAGCGCGGACTAACCCCATCGTTCGCGGAAATCACGGTATCGATCCCTCCGCCATCGGTCCGCAAGGTTGGAGAGGTCGCATGGCCCAAGAAGCTGCCATCGAACCCGGCAACCGATTTCGCGGTCGTAAGAGCCGAGGAAATAACACGGGAGGGCGCGAAGGGGTGGCTTAGCGCCGCTGTCAGGAAGAGCCCGGACCACAGCGTGCTGGTGTTCATCCATGGCTTCAACAACCGCTTCGAAGACTCCCTTTATCGCTTTGCGCAGATCGCCCACGATACGGGCACCGACAGCGCTCCGATCCTGGTCACATGGCCCTCCCGAGGCAGTGCGCTGGCGTATGGCTACGATCGTGAAAGCACCAACTACACGCGAAATGCGCTTGAACTGCTGTTCCAGTATCTTGCACGCGATCCCGAGATAAAGGAAGTTTCGATCCTCGCCCATTCCATGGGCAACTGGCTTGCGTTGGAAGGCTTGCGCCAGATGGCCATCCGCAATGGCGGCCTTCCGGCGAAGTTCAAAAACGTCATGCTGGCCGCGCCAGACGTCGACGTCGATGTGTTTCGCACTCAGATTGCCGACATGGGCAAACAGCACCCGCAGTTCACCCTCTTTGTCTCGCAGGACGATCGCGCGCTCAAAGTTTCGCGACGGGTCTGGGGCGATATCCCACGGCTCGGATCGATTGATCCAGAACAAGCTCCATACAAGGAAGAACTCGCCGGCAACAACATAACCGTCATCGATCTGACGAAAGTCAAATCCGGCGATCCTTTGCATCACGGCAAGTTCGCCTCGTCACCGCAGGTCGTGCAACTGATCGGGGCACGAATGGCCGGCGGCCAGACCTTGACCGACAACAGGATAGGCCTGGGCGACACGATCATCCACGCAACGACCGGTGTGGCGGCAGCGGCGGGCAGCGCGGCAGGGTTGGTGATTGCGGCACCTGTTGCAGCGGTCGATCAAAACAGCAGAGAAAATCTTGGCAATCACATCGGTGCGTTGACGGGTTCCCAGACCAGCGGGAAATCGAGCGCTCGCAGTAAGGATTGCGCTGTCTCCTCTCCGACTACCAAAGACTGCAAAAGATAATCATTTCACCGAGCCAAAGCGGCAGCACCGAAGCCGATCACGGGGAGAGTCTACCGCATCCGCGGGAACGTTGCCGCGGTCCCGTCTGGCTGAATAGGGGGAATGAATGCGTCGCATCGCTCGGACCTCGCTTGCCATCATCCTTTCGCTAGCCGTCGCAATCCTGACTGCCTGGGCCGGACTTGCCATGTGGTATCGTCTGCCTGCGGCTGAGCTTGGACGGGCTCTGGCCGGCGTCCTTTTCATCTTGTTCGGCCTCGCCACTATCATCGCGCTCTTCAGCCGGTTTCGCATCAGGGCGCTTGTCCTGTTTGCAGCTGCGTTTGCCGTGATTCTGGTTTGG
>NZ_JBVVQY010000038.1:0-45773 GCF_055811615.1 Mesorhizobium sp. WSM4807 | reverse complement strand
CCCCCCCCCCCCCCCCCCCCCCCCCCCCCCCCCCCCCCCCCCCCCCCCGCCCCCCACCCCCCCCCCCCCCCCCCCCCCCCCCCCGGCCCGGGGCCCCCCGCCCCCCCACCCCCCCCCCCCCCCCCCAAACCCCCCCCCCCCCCCCCTTCCCCCCCCCCCCGCCGCATAAATTGAAAACCCTCATCGAACAGAGTGCGGAACACGGCGCGCGCATCGATGCTGAAGGCTTCAGGCGAGCGAGCGCTGAGTAGTTAGTCAGGCGATTGCTAGCGTCCTCAGCACGGTTTCTATGCAGAGGTAATCACCGATCTGGTTCAAATATGCGTCCCTAGGATGTGGCAGAAGCGGGGGGCATATCTTTCGCGAGTCGACCACCTTCGGTCAGCCCGACGCATCGCATGTCGTTTGCTGGGTGGGCAGGATTGCTGCCGCTGCGGTCAAGCGCTGTCAGCCGGTCGTCGAAGAAAGGCCGTATGGATTTTTGCACTTCGAGGATATGTGGGCGATTTCATGGTACGGTCCCGCAGCACCGGATCCTTGCGCAACTGCGGAGCCGCCATGAGTTCCGTATAGTCGTCAGTTTGCGTCTGCGGAAAGCCGGCCATCACCCTTCGCCACGTCATGCGTTCAGGCGAGATCAAATTCGCTGGCAAGCCCGTAATTACGCGCAAGAGTGCGCAGTTTCTCCCAGGTCACGTTGTCGACTTCAATGCCATTTGCTGTCCGCTCCTGCTCGCACAAATATCCGATCTCGCCGGGGTAGAACACGCCCGATGAGCCTTCTGACGGCGTCGCCGACTTAAGGTACCGCGCGAATTCGGCGACCTCTTGTTTGAATTCGTTAAGTGGGCAGAATGCTGCCACATTGAATACAGCCATAAAGCAGCCGAAGTTCTCCCGGCCGCTCGGCTCGACCCCGACACCAGGGCCGGTCAGCAGTCCGCACAGTAGTTCTACGATCGCTGCGAGGCCGCTGCCCTTGTAACCCTCGGTGCCGCCGAGCGGCAGTAGCACGCCGCCTTTGAGGTAGTCGCGAGGATCGGTCGTGGGGCGTCCCTCTGAATCGATCAACCAGCCATTGGGAATTTCCTTACCGCGCGCGATCGCCAGGTCGAGCTTGCCGGCGGCGGCCGCCGAGGTCGCCATGTCGAGCACAAACGGGGCCTTGAGATTGGAGGGTATTGCAATCGAGATCGGGTTGGTGCCAATCCGCGCCTCGCGTCCGCCGAACGGCGCGACATATTTCCGTAAGTTGCCGGAATCAGCGGCCACAAGCCCGATCATGCCTGCGTTTGCCGCCATCAAGGGATAGGCGGCGAGGCGTCCGACATGGCTTTGCCTGAAGACTGTGCAGACCGCGACATTGGCCGTCTTTGCCTTTTCGATCGCGAGCGCCATTGCCTTGGTGTTGACATGAAATCCAAATCCCCAGTGGCCATCGATAACAGCGGTGGTGGGGGATTCTTGCACGATCGTCCACTCCGCGCCCGGCACGATATTCCCCGCATTCATGCTGTCGATATAACTTGGAATGTTGAGAACTCCATGGGAATCATGACCAGCCAAATTGGCATTGACGCAACCGGTGGCGACTGCTTGCGCCTCGTCCTCTGAAGCGCCGGCGGCTTTCAGCAGCGTCACACAGATACGGGCGAGACGATCGGGCTTCACGACCGAAAAGCGACCCTTTTCGTTCGGCTTGCCCAGCCGTATGTTCTCGATTGAACTCATAAAGATCTCCTTGATTTAGGCCCATCGCCGGCCACCGGCCGGCAAGACACGTGAAGCAAACTTCATGCCACCCGCATGGGTCACGCTCGTGAACAAGACTAGCCCTCAAAACTCACGCAAGCGCACGCGCGACTCCGAGAAGCAGTTTCGGAGCCCAAGATGCGGCGCAAAGACGGCCGCCGTTCGAACAGGAAGAACCAACGGGCCTTTCAAAGGTCAGTGGATGTCCATCGCGGAACCCGGCCGCAAACGTCTGCACCAGCGTCAGGGGCCTAATCTGGTAAAGCTCTAGGATATGTTTTGTCGGTGTTTTTCAGTCATCCGACACGTGCCGCGCGCGGAAGCTCCAGGCGCACCTTGGCTTGACGGCAGAAAAAGTGACCCTGTAGTGGCCGGCCGCTTTTGTAGGCTTTCCGACGACGGCGTCTTCAACGGACTTGTATTGCATGACAAAGAGCTAGCCCGCTTCTCTCAGTGCGCCCCGACGGCGCGTAACCCCAGTGGAGGAAGGTTCCACCCAGATAATTGTCGATAGGTCTGGCGCTGACGAGCGGCTTGGTCAAGCCTCGTGACAAAGGCCGCCTTGGGCGGCTGAGCGATCCAGCGGGCCGTAACGCGAGTGAAGCCTGAGCAGGCCTCGAAAGTGAAGTAGCGGATGCCGACCCGGCTGAGAGATGGGGAAGGCAGCATGAGCGGGGAAGCTATCGACATGGGCACCCGTTCGATCCGCCGGGGTAGGCGGCGTGCCGAGTGCCGGCATGCGGTCGATAGCGCCGAACAGCTATGCAGATTTCAGGTGGCATCAGCGGTTGGCACAGAGGCACGCCTGGCGGGCAACCGGGCGTTGAGCAATGCGACTTGACAACACCGCAGCGCAAGGCATGGCATCCAGGCCTCCGCGGGAAGCGGCAATTGGGCCAAAGCTTGATGGCGCCCGCGCGCCTGGCGGCGCGTGCCGGGTGCTCGTGCACCGAGCCCGCTTTTTCTTCGGCAGGCTCAGGCGGTCTCGGCCATCCGGCTTCGCCCCCTGGCGCGGGCAGCCTTCGGCTGCTGACGGTCGCCGGCCTGTCGGCCGGCGCGGTTTTTTCGTTGGCCTTTCCCGGCGGCGCGGAGTGGGCGGCACTCCCTTCTAGACTAGGCCCGCCGCGGCATCCCGCAACCCTTCGCTTCGCTTCGGGTCCTCCTCTTCGTTCCGGTCCTTCGGATGCGGTCCGCCTCCGACGGCGGGCCTTTCCGGTCGCGTCTCGCCGCCCACCCCGCTTCCCTCCCGCTTCCGGGAAAGCCGCGAGTCGGCGAGCGGAGACAAAACGAGGCATGCAACACAGAAGCGTACCGTCATCGAAGAGGCAGGCAGAGGCGGCGCCATTCCTTAATTCCCGCTTTGCGACCGTCGAGCGTCGGAATCGCGCCTATTTCCGTCTTGCGAAGGCCCGTGCGCAGGAATCGGCACAGGCCCTCGTCCGAGCGGTTCTCCGCTCGCTCGCCGCCTCGATCACAGCCAACAAAACGGGCGCGAGGATTGCTACAGGCAGAAGCAGCCGAAGCATCATCGTGACGATTTGCTCTTTTGCAGTTCGGCTCGTTTAGGGCCCCAGTCGGGTGGGGTCTGACCGAGAATGTTGCGAACGAAGAAGTCCAGGACTTTGCGCTCAGTATAGATGCCTGGCGCGCCGTGATCGGCACCAGGCACATAGACCATGTCGAAATCTTTTCCCGCCTTGATGAGTCGGTCGGCAAGGTGGAGCGAGGAGGACGGGTCGACATTGTGGTCCATTTCGCCGACGACGATCATCAGCTTGCCCCGCAGCCTGTAAGCATTGTCGATGGCGGAGGATTGGGAATATTCAATGCCGACCGGCCACCCCATCCACTGTTCGTTCCACCAGATCTTGTCTATCCGGTTGTCGTAGCAGCCGCTGTTGGCGACCGCGACCTTATAGAATTCGGGATGGAAGAGCAGCGCGCTCACCGCGCTCTGGCCGCCTGCGGACCCGCCGAAAATGCCGACATTGGAGATATCGTACCACGGATACCTCGCGGCGGCCGCCTTGTGCCACAGAATGCGATCGGGAAAGCCTGCGTCCTTCAGATTTTTCCACGCAACGTCATGAAAGGCGCGCGAGCGGTTGTTGGTACCCATGCCATCGATCTGCACAACGACGAAGCCCAGCTGCGTGAGCGGCTCTGTCCGCCCTGAGAATGATTTTGGGACGAACGAGCCCTGGGGCCCGGCATAGATATTCTCCACCACCGGGTACTTCTTCTTCGGATCGAAATTGGCGGGCAGGTGGATCACGCCCCAGATATCAGTCTTGCCGTCGCGCCCCTTGGCGTGGAAGCTGAGTGGCGGCTGCCAGCCTGCGGCGACGAGCTCGGATATGTCGGCGGTCTCCACCTGCATGAGTTTGACATCGTCGCTGGCGCGGTAGAGCATCATGCGGGGCGGCAGCTCGATGCGTGACCAGAGATCGACATAATAGCGGCCGTCGGGAGAGAACTCGACATGGTGGTTGGCCGGCTCGGGCGTAAGCTCAGTCAGCTCCTCACCGTCGAAGCCGATGGTACGCATGGACGAAATAAGGGTCCTCCCCCGGGTGCATCCCGCTCGCCTCGAACCAGATCTGGCGCTTGACCGGATCGACATGGTTGACCCCCCGCACGACCCACTCACCGCTGGTGATCTGGTTCTTGAGCGCGCCGGTCCGGCCGTCGAACAGATACAGGTGCTCGTGCCCGTCTCGCTCGGATGCCCAGATGATCTCCTTCCCGTCATCGACGTCGTAACGAAAGATTTTCCCGGTACCGTGCTGATCCATCACTAGAGGCCGGTAATCAACAAATGTCTTGCTGGTCTCGTCGATGATCGAGCGCGCACGGGCCGTGGCGGCGTCTACCTCGACCAGCCGATAGAGCTGATGCCCGCGCTGACTATGTTCGAAAGTAAACCCGCGACCGTCCGCCCACCACCGGAGAGGGGAAAGTTCGAAGGGGTTGGAGAACAGGGCGTTGTCGATCACGACCTGGCGGCGGCCGGCAATGTCGAACAGGACCGGCTGGGGCAGCAGAAGGACATCGCCCGGCTTGGGATAGACCATTGTCGAATATTCGCGCTGCAACTGGTCCGTCGACGAATCGAGGTAGTGGAGCTCCCGCTTGAAGCCGGAGCGAACACGGTAAGCCGCAAGGTGGCGCGAGTCCGGCGACCAGCTCAGTGTCGAAAAGACGTAGTAATTGCCCTCGGATCCATCCCGGCTCAGCGCAACATCCTGCAATCCGTCATTGCTGCGCAGGAAAACGTTGTAGTTCTTTATATGGACGATCCACTTCCCGTCGGGCGAGACGCTCCTCTGGTCGGGGTTATTCTCAGCCGGTGGCGTGTAGTGGTGGCTGAGCTGAAAGTACGGGGCGTCTACATCCAATTTCGTGCTGGTGCAGGCATAGCTTGCAACGTTGCAGCTCCACCGGACCTGCTCAATCAGGAAGTCGAGCCTGCGACCATCCTCGGTCAGTTCGAAACGCTCGAAGGGAAGATCGCCGGCCTGATAGCTCTTATGGCTCGCTTCATTTAGCGCCGCCGCCAGACGGGCCTGATCGAAGGCGGCCCGTTTCAAACCGTGTCAGCATCGACCCGCATGAACTGCTGCTCGCCATGGGTAGTCCGGCGGTATACGAACGCGTTGGCTCCAGTCAGCCAGAACGGCCCCTCGGGGACATTCACGGTGAGCCCGCGATAGCGATCGTTGATCGTCAGTGCCCGCTCCAAATCGCTCGGCGCTATCGGTGGAAGTGCACCGTTCGAACCGTTGGCCAGCGCCCGAGCGGTTGCCGATCCCGATGCACCTTGAATTGATAACGCGAGTGTCAAAGCGCCGATCTTGAACATATCTGTTCACCTCTTTCGGTTTTCGGAAGACGCATTGTTGGAGTCTGGCTTTTCATCGCCGGCATGCAGCAGCGTTGAGCGTTGCTCGAAGGAGTCAGCACGCGGGGTGCAGCCGAGACGGCAGTCACCATGACCGGTGCGCCTACGCGGATATCCAGGAACTGGCCGGGTGAACCAAACTGAAGAGTTGGTATCCGAGCCAGCAGGGTATTTTCTATGTCCACGATGACGGAATGTTCAAAGCCCAATGAGGTTTGCAATCACACTTCCTTCCTTTTTCTGCACCTGGAAGGGCCGGAAGTGGGCCCGGCACAAAGCGTTGGCTATCGACATTCTCTGCATGGCTGTCGTCAGATCCGTTGATCTGTGTCCGGATGAAGGATGCAATATGTGCGCCAAAGGAAAATGCATTTAATCAAGGCGATCGGTCGGACTGGCTGTGTCGATGACCGACGTTAACGGCGCATATCCGACAGTTCGGACAATCCCAACACACTTGGGTGTATGTCGGGTGGACCAAAGTAAACCGTCGGGCCGACGGCAGAAGGGCGCACGAGGCGCCCTTCATTCGACTCGGGCTGCGCGTAAGCCGCCTTCGCCGTCCGTTGTCAGAAATGGTACGTGACGCCTGCGCCTATCAGCCAGGGATCGAGCTCCGCCTTTCCCGTCTGCTTCGCGCCGGCCACCGTGACGTCGAAGTCTGGCTTCAGGAAAAGCTTCTTCACGTCGAAGTTGACGCCCCAGTGCTGGTCGACCATGTAGTCGAACCCGACCTGCAGCGCGGTGCCGAACGTGTTCTTGACCTTGAGATCATCGGCGCTGCCGGCTTGCTGATGATAAAAGATCGTATAGTTCACACCGGCGCCGACATAGGGCTTGAAGGCGCCGAAATCGGTAAAGTGGTACTGCAATGTCAGCGTGGGCGGCAGCAGCCAAACCTTGCCGATATTCCCCAGCCCGCCGATCGAGCCTTGGCCTGTGATGTTGGCATAGGTGGTGCCGAGGATAAGCTCGGCTGCGACATTGTCCGTGAAGAAATACGAAATATCGAGTTCCGGCGTTACGGTGTTCGAATAGGAAAGACCGGAGCCGGGCACCGCGTTAACGTAGCCCGAATCCTCAGTAATGACCCCCAAGGCGCGCAGGCGGATCTGCCAAGGGCTTGGCAATTCCGTGAACAAGGCACCCTGATCCGGGTCGCACGGTTCTGCAAGGTCTGCCGCGGCCGCCTGCTGCCCTACCAGCATCAGGACGACGGCCGCTGTTACTCCCCGCGCCCAGTTCATTCGCTTTGTTGCCATGATATTTCTCCTTGCTCTTCAGAAATGATAGGATTCACTGTAAATATCCTGCAGTATTGATTGAGATCGACAGAGCTCTGGAGCGCATTTTCGGGATTATCTGCGGTCATCGACCTGTACTCACTTATTCGAAGTTTGCTCTTGTCGGGCTCCCGGTTTTAGGAACAGGCGTGCCAGCCGATCGCGCTGCGAAGAAAATTGGTGCCAAGACTGATGAATGCGTCTCGCTCCCGATTGTCCTTGCCGTAGCCGTGCCCGCCGCCCCCGACGGGCTCGTAAAAGTAAGCGGGATAGCCAAGAGCCTGCAGCTTTGCGGCCATCTTACGCGCATGGCCCGGGTGGACGCGGTCGTCGCGTCTCATGGTGGCGAGCAGGATAGGCGGATAGGGCTGTCCCGGCGTGGCAGTGTGATAGGCGGAGATTTCCTTCAGGAAAGCCCAATCGTCAGCCTTGTCGGGATCGCCATATTCGTCGATCCAGCTCGCGCCCGCCAGGAGTTTGGTGTAGCGGCGCATGTCGATAAGCGGAACCATGCAGAACAGCGCGCCGAAACGCTCAGGATAGCGGGTAAGCATGTTGGCGATCAGTAGACCGCCATTTGAGCCCCCCTCGGCGGCAATCCGCCTCGGCAGCGTAATGCCCCTTCGCACGAGGTCGGCGGCAACGGCGGCGAAATCGTCATGGGCGAGACGCTTGCCCTCCCTCCGCCCGGCATCGTGCCAGCGGGTGCCGAACTCGCCGCCCCCGCGGATGTTCGCCACCACACACGTGCCGCCGCGCTCGAGCCACAGCTTGCCGAGCGAGGAGTAGTAGTAGGGCAGGAGCGATTTGCCGAACCCGCCATAGGCGGAAAGGTGAACCGGGGCATCTCCGTTCCCGTTCGCCGCACCAACCTGCGTATAGGGGATCATCTCATGATCAATCGAGACTGCCTCGTGGCGCGTGACCACCAGTCCGGATGCGTCGAAAGTCTCCGGGTTGCGCTTCAGGATCACTGGAGCACCGAGCGGCGGCACGGCATTGAGATCGAATAGGAAAAGCTGCCGCGGCGTGATCGGGTCCTGAGCCGAAACGAGGACCTCTCCATTGGTCTCGTGAACTGCCGCATCGAGTGACCAGAGGTCAACGGCCCCTTGCGCGGGCACGGTGTCCAGGGCTCGGCGTGTCCATCCTGCGGGCCCGGGGTGCAACACCTCGAATCTCGGAGCGAGGTTCGCCAGGTATCCGATAATGAGCTTCCCGTCATTCCAGAAGAATGACCGCAGGGAGTGCCTCTGGGCTGGTTCAAACAGGGTACTAAAACGGCGCTCGCCCGCCAGGAAAGCGGAAAGTGAGATGCCGATCAGCGCGTCGGCGCAATAGGATGTGCCGGCAACCGTCCATGCTTTGCGCGGCTTTACCACCAGCCAATCGCCGAAGTTAGCCCACCTGGCGTCCTTGGGAAGGTCGATCTCGATCTTCGGCCCGCTCCTATCACCAATGCGGACTTTCTTCTCGAGCCGGGCCAGCTGCTCGACGAACCACAGGCGCTCGCTCTCGGCGGTACGGTCCAGATGGCCAGACACACCGAGGGTTTCGGAACCGGTCTCGAAGATCACCGGCGCCGCGAGGGGATCCGCGCCACGCTTCCACAGTCGCACGGTGCGCGCGTAGCCGCAGCGCGTGGCCATGCCATTACCAAGCGCACTGGAAAGCAGAAGCGTGTCAGGGTCAAGCCAACGAATGTGGCCTTTGGCCTCGGGGAGATCGAAACCGTCGGCGACAAAGCTCAGAGAGCTGAAGTCGAATTCGCGATGCACGACCGCGTCGCTGCCGCCGCGCGAGAGGCGCAGAACGGCTCTTTCCCGTCTCTCCGGCTCGATCGAAGCGCCGCCCCAGATCCAGTCCTCTCCGTCGCTAGCCGCGAGGGCATCCAGATCGAGCAGTAGCTCCCATTGGGGATCCGCCTTCATGTAGACGGCAAGGGTGATCCGGCGCCACAGTCCGCGCGGATTTCCGGCATCTCGCCAGAAATTGTAGAGGTACTGACCGCGGCGCGTGACCAGGGGAATTCTGTCGGGACGGTCGAAAATGGCTGGCAGCGCCGCCCGGTCGCGCTCGAACTGCATTCCCGCGAAGTGCTTCAGGGTCTTTGCCGACTGGCTGGCGGTCCACGCAAGTGCCCGTTCGCCTTCTACATCTTCGAGCCAAAGATGGGGGTCATCGTCGGGTGCATCCAGCGTTGGACGGAAATCGAATTCGCTCATGTCCGGACAACCAGAGGAATGAAAGCGCAATGGCTTCCATCTGCTCGGGTACGCTGAGTGCTTGCGGGGGCGCCCGCATGTGGGAAAACTGTGATCATTAGGTTGGTTCTTTTCAGTCGGTGCGGCGTCGCAGTGCTTTTGCGCATAGGACTGCAACCGTCGTGCCACCTGGGAAAATCGTTTCGGAACAATGTGACAGCTCTGACAGCGCTGTGTCAGATGTCCGACATCGTCGAGAATCCGACAACGAGTGCACCGCGCAATCACCCGATCGACCTCCTGCGGGGCGCTCGGTGACGCCGCGCAGGACTCAAGCAGGGAAGCTCACAATGAACTTGGTTGGCCCCCGACATCTTCGCTCCGGAACGCTTCTCGCACAGGGATTCAATGGCAGACATCATGAGGCAACGGACGCCGTGAGCGACCAAGCGCCCTGTGCCTAGGGATCTAGCTAGACACCGCCACCAGTCAAAAATCGGCGATCCGAGGAAGGGATAGGGCGCCGCTTGGCCGAGCTGATGGTTATCCAACCCTGCCAGCAAACTTGGCCTGAACCGTCCCTTGATTGCATTTTTTAAGTCTGCCGATCGCGCCAGCAAGCTGCGTTCGAACGAACACATGGGAGTGGTCGCGAGCTACATTCAGCTGCTGGCGACCGTCGTTCAATATGCAAGGTATGAGGGTCAGGAACAGGGAAGCTCCGGCTCGGCATCCTATCTCGGCGAGGCGGCCAACGATCGGCGGTCTTTGGCTGACGCTGCGAGTTGTACGCCCGCACCAAAGGCAGCGTGGGACAAGTCTGCCTGGAAAACGGCTGCAGCAGGCGCAAGTGGCCCCCGGCCGCTCCATCTCCATGCCGCTCGCAAAACCCCGGCGTGAGCACCACCCCAAAAGCAATTGCGCGCCTTGCTTGTTCGTTTTGCGGGGCCCGCTGCACAGTCGGCTCAACCTGTACACCTATACAGGCTGCCATACTCTGAAACTTGGCCTCCTATGGCGGAAAATTCCCCAGGAGACCTACGATGACTGAGCTTATAGCGCTCGCGATACGACGACCTACCCACAATCAGTGTGCAATCCACCGCCACGCTAATGCGCCTGCAAGGAACGTCTGGAACGCGACGCAGGAGCCGATCACCGCCATCAAACCGACTCCCTTGGCGTGCTCAGGCCACGCTGGCTGTCGCTGCGCGGGTTCGACGGTCTGGTGGACATTTGCGCGCGCCTTCTACCCTCGACGGCGCCAATGGCACACGCTTCGACGACATGGCCCCATCGAGGTCTGGGGCATTCGGCGCCGGTGCTTTGCCAAGTGGCATAAACTTTCGACCCCCCTGGGGGCGGGCAGGGGAGCACAGTCGTGCCTACAGTTCTCGTGACTGGCGCGGACGAGGCTGATTGGCGCGATGAAAGATCATATGATTACACCGCTGGTCTGACGCCGCGCGAGTGGGCCTGGGAGTTCTTACGCCGCAACCCAGCATTCCAGCGTGATCTGATCGCTGCGCGCCAGCAGGCCCATACTCTGTCTAAACAACCCTTTCTCGACGTGGTCGCGTTGGCCGGTGACCTGTCGCGCTGGGGTGCCCTGTTTCGCCGAGTCTTATGGGCGAAATTCGCTCGTATTCTGGTCTCCGCTCTGGTGCGTCCATGTGCTGCCGGTCATTGCAGAACAGCTGTCCGCATCCTCGGCGACATTGCCGTTCGAACTCTCGGCGTTGCCATGTCGTGCGACGGTCCTGCTGGCGCCCGACAAGGGCCAGCATGTTCTTCTTCGCAATGCGGAACATACGCTCCAGCTCGCCGTCTCTGGCGCGGATATCTTGCGCCCTGTTTGCCTCCGCACCGAGGCGATCTGGCCAGCGATGCTTTCGAAGCCCCGTCTGAGGGCGCTCGAGTGCCTCAATGCTCTAAGCCTGGGTCAACACCTGCCCGCCCGCTTGTTTCCGCCGGAAAGACGCGGTCCGCGTTTGACCTTCGTTCTTCGTGCGCTCGACGGCTCACTTGCTGGGGCGTCACATCGTGAGCTCGCCGAAGCGCTGGTTGGTCAACGGCGCGTCCATGCCGACTGGAGGGATCCTCGCGATCATCTGCGCGACCGCATTCGCCGCGCCGTCTCGCGTGGCCGCGCCCTCATGAATGGAGGGTACAGAGATTTCCTCGCTTGAAAAGTGACAGTCCGCCCTGTGCGTCAGCCGGCGTAAAACCCGTCACCACCGATTGGCCGCTCGACATGGCAGCGAACGGCCTTCGAGGGCGCTCTGGTTGAGGCATCGTCGATGCCAAGAGGCACGTTCGTATTGTCCGATAGCCGACAATGTCGGGTACGCAAGGTACAGGAACCTGACTCTCGGGTGTTTTTAAGCGCTTTTTGACCTGGCACGGTACATGCACGCTATTCAGCAAAACACGCGGACTTAGTGGTTCCCACCTCCACGAGAGTCGCTGAATTACGCCACCTCCCAAGGCGTACCCGGCCCGGCAGCGAGCTCAGTCTCCTGCCGGGCATCCGTAATTCAGATGTACTCGCGTTCAGAACTTCAAATTAGAGGCGCAATGTTTCGCGTCCGGCTATGCGAATTGGTGCTGAAGAATTGTCAGACTTCGAGCGCGGTCGTTATGGCTCCGTCTTCACGGCAGCGACTATTTCGGCCATTGCCAACTTGAGATCCGCCTTTGGAGTAAATGTGGAAAGGCTCACTCGCAGCGTAGGCTTAGCATCTTCATAGCTGATCCCATCGTCGTCAGCACATGCGACGGAGCGGTGGAGCGAGCGCTGCAGGCGGTACCTGTGGAGAGACAGATTCCGCGCATCGCCAAGCGCTCTACAATTGCATCGGCCTCACACCACGGGATGCTCAAAGAGCACGTATTTGGAAGGCGCGGTGCTTGAATCCCATTAAAACGTACTTGCGGCAGGCGGATTGCCAACTCCCGTTCAAAGTTGTTTCGAAGCGCTTCGATGCCACTCGCTACACTCAGCCGCCGAGCCGCCTGTTCCGCGGCAACGGCCAGTCAGACGGCTGCTTAGCTGTTCAGCGTCCCCGCGCCGTCGCCCGTCCTCCTGTTCACCATAAAAAAGCGGTTCGAGGCGCAACCCCTCCCTAATGTATAACGCGCCAACGCCTTTCGGGCCCTGGAATTTATGTGCTGATAGGGGAGAGCAGATCGACTTCGACGAACTCGTCTGTCAGATCTATGGGTATACGACTAACAACCTGCGCGGCGTCCACGTGTAGGATCGCCTCCGGAGCGAGGCGGCATATCGGTCTAAACTCCAATGGGTTGAACGACGCCCATCTCGTGGTTCGCAGCCATCACAGAAAGGAAGGCGGTGTCGGGCGTGAGTGTCGCGGCGAACGCATCTGGTCGATCCGACCTGACCCATTCGCTGGACGTAGCCTACTTCGGCGCGCGAGACTCTTCGGTCGAAGACTCTTGCTTCATAGAAGCCAAGACCGGCCTGCATTGGTCTACATGGGTATACTTCGACTAAGTTGTCTGCTTATCACTTCTTTTCTGGATGCGGCCAGCTGTTCCTGCCGATAATTGCCCAGGTTGACGGCCGCCATGCGGAACGCAGAGGGAGCCTTCGGTCTTCGTGTAGGGATGCGCTCGGCTTATTGGTTCACGATGATCTGGCCCAGATCGGCAAGGCACTCGACCACGTGGTCCGGTCTGAATGGAAACCGCTCTATGTCAGCCAGTTTGGTCACCCCAGTAAGCACAAGGGCTGTCTTCAGGCCCGATTCGAGCCCGGCGAGCACGTCGGTGTCCATGCGGTCACCGACCATGATGGTATCGACAGCTCGCACTCCGAGCCGGTCGAGCGCGTTGCGCATCATAAAGGGGTTCGGCTTCCCGACGAAATAGGGCTGACGGCCGGTGGCCTTCTCGATTAGTGCTGCGACTGCACCGCATGCCGGATGGGAGCCCCGCTCGGTCGGGCCAGTCGCATCCGGATTGGTGGCGAGAAAGCGCGCGCCCTTCGCCACAAGCTCGGCGCCAGTTGCGATCTGCTCATAGTGGTACGAAGTGGTGTCTCCGAGGACCACGAACTCGGGGGCAAACTCCGTTATCCGGCAGCCTGCCTGCCGCAGGGCCTCGACCAGACCGTGGTCGCCGATGACATAAGCAGATGATCCGTGCTTTTGTAGTTCCACGAACCGCGCGGTGGCGAGCGCCGAGGTGTAGATGTGCTCTGGCTGCACGGCGAAGCCAACCGCTCTTAGACGCTCGGCATGATCTTCGGGCGTGAAGCGCGAGTTATTGGTGAAGATCTGAAACGGCTCACCCTTGGCGACTAGCCCGGCGACATAGTCGACCGAGCCAGCAATCGGTTGGCCGCCGCGGACCAGGACCCCGTCCATGTCGAGCAGATGCGCTATAATCATTGGATCTCACCCCTCAATGTCTCTCGTGGATGCGCGGCCTGGGCACGTCCAGTGTCACTGTATCTTCTCCAGGCCGGAATACCGGCGACTGTAGCGATTCAGAGCGATGCGCGAAGGGCGCTCAATTGCTTGTGCGGCAATAAGGAGGTTGCGGCGTAAAAAGTGTCCGCAACCGCTCGCCGTGCGGACGCGCTGCACCGTTGGGTTGACGACATTCGCTGTGTCAGCGCATCTGATGGACGATCGCGTTCTAGTTCGCGTGAACCACCTGGCGAGACGTTTCTCTGCAGAACCATCGTGATTGACGGCACCACAGTGATCCAGCATTGTCTCGCGCCGCGGACGCAAACACGCCGGTGCCTTGGCGGACTTTCCAATGGTCGGACAGCCTATCGAACGATTTCGAGAGTCGCTCCCGCGCCCAAGGTGTGATTCAGTACCGAATATTGACGCCGACCGCGAGTGGTTTACCCGCTCATTTGTTTTCGCGTTTCCGCCAAGTCAGGGTAACAGTCGGGCGCCTGCGATGTCCCTTCGCGAAGAGCCTGACCCGTTCAAAAGCCTGCTAGGCGCCGAGCTTGGGCCGCGGCAACAGAAGAGGAGGTATTGCGACTTAGGGCATTTTTTTTTGAGGCAGAGCCCGAGACACTTCGTTTTGGGGGCGGCGGCCGGGTATTGATGCTTGGCAGGAGTGAAGATAGAAAATGGCAGCGGCCGCCGTTGCAAAGAAGGGAAGGCAACAGGGCAGCGCTATGACAAGGGCGAGCGTCGATTCAAGCACGTCGGAAAGGGCGCTCATCCCGTGTTAGAATTTCACGACAGCGAGCCGAAAACGTGGGTTGGAAAATGCCCCTCAACCCTATCTGAACGTGATCGGACAAAATTACTAAATGAGGCAATTGGGGCGCCGAACTGTGATCGGCACCTGCCCGTTCCGAAGAAGCTATACGTCGTTTACCAGGGGACATTTATGAGGCCCAAACGAGCGATTGCGGCCGAACCTATCAGGATATCCATATAAGGGTGAGAGCTGTCGGCGGCGTGGATCTCCGGGTACTTCTTGATGCTGTCGCCCCGCACAGATGAGATGCTTGCCGCGGTTGGATAGGATGAGCAACGTACCGTCAGGTACCGGCGACTTGGCTCGTCGCCGCAGAGGCGGTTCAACGTACTGGCGCCTAGATGAACACTTAAGGCGCGCAGGCCGGGGTCGCGATAGACGACCCGAACCAGCCGCAAGCAGGTTCGCCAAAGCGCTCGATCATCCCTTTGGTTCATTCTGAGCCGGAGGTGTCCATCCACATAGAGATCAGATTCCGCCTATGCAGAGATATTTCATTTCGAGGTAGTCTTCGAGCCCGTGGCGGGAACCCTCCCGCCCGATGCCGGACTGCTTCATCCCGCCAAAGGGCGCCGCTTCCGAAGACATACGCCCCGTGTTGATGCCAACCATGCCATATTCCAATGCCTCGGCCACGCGCCAGACACGCTTCAGGTTCGAGGCATAGAAATAGGCGGCGAGGCCGTAGATCGTGTCGTTGGCCTCACGCACAACCTGATCCGCCTCGTGGAAGCGAATGATCGGCGCCAGCGGCCCGAAAGTCTCCTCTTGCGCAACCGCCATCATGCTGGAGATTTCGGTGAGGACTGTGGGTTTGAAGAAGGTGCCATCCTTGCCGATACGTTCGGCCCCGCATCGAATTGTCCCACCCTTGGCAACGGCATCTGCGATGTGGGACTCGATCTTGGCCAAAGCATTCATGTCGATGAGCGGTCCGACGTCCACTCCGGGGGCGAAGCCGTCGCCAACCGACAAGCACCGGACTTTCTCCACGAACTTCTCAACGAACTCATCGTGAACGCTCGATTGGACGTAAAGGCGGTTCGCTGAAACGCAAGTCTGGCCGGCGTTGCGGAACTTCGCCTGGATCGCGCCGTCAACCGCAGCGTCGATGTCGGCGTCATTAAAGACAATGAAAGGGGCATTGCCGCCGAGCTCGAGGCTGACCTTCTTGATCTGGTCCGAGCACTGGCGCATGAGCAGCCGGCCAACCTCGGTCGAGCCCGTAAAGCTGATCTTGCGGATCTTGGGATTGGAGCAGAGTTCGCGTCCAACGCCAGCACCTTCGGACGCATAGATCAGGTTGACGACACCGTCTGGAAAGCCGGCTTGATGCGCGAGGGCGAACATTGCGCCTGCCACGAGCGGCGTCTGTTCAGCAGGTTTGAGCACGATAGCGCAGCCCGCCGCCAAGGCCGGCGAGATCTTGCGCGCCACCATCGACGCTGGGAAATTCCATGGCGTAATCGTGCCGACGACACCGATCGGCTGCTTGATCACCAGCATGCGACGGTCTGTCGAGGGTGCGGGGATCGTCTCGCCATAGATGCGATTGGCTTCTTCGGCGTACCATTGCAGATACGCGGCCGCATGCGAAATCTCCGACTTGGCTTCGACAAACGGCTTGCCCATCTCTGCAGTGAGTATGGCGGCAAGATCACCGGCGTGGTCGATGATCAGCTCATGCCATCGCCACAGAACGTCGCTGCGTTCTCGGGCGGTCAGAGCCGCCCATCCAGGCTGCGCTACGTAGGCCTTTTCGATCGCAGCGCGTGTCTCCTCCACACCCATGTCGGGAAGTACTGCCAGCACTTCGCCGCTCGACGGGTTGAGGACCTCGAATGTCCGCTCGCTAACTGGCGTGCCGAGCGCCGGCAGGCGATCGATGGCGCCAAACAGGTCCGCGGATTTCAGGTGGCGGACCATCGGCAGGCACAGGGGCAATACTGAATTCCTCTCAAACACTGCGGATACGCATGTCAGCAGGCGTCGGTGTATATTCCGCGTCCGGGGATGCTTATAGGGCCTCGGCCTGATGGCTGGTAGACCATTCCACTCAACTTAAAGGGAGAATTCTTGAACTGCCGTGGTCGATGGCTTGCGGTTCTCATTAAGTGACAACCTGAACAATGCACATCGGCTTCCGACCGCGCAGCCAGTTCATGTGGCCTGAACGGATCGCGATCTCTGCCATCGGAACGGAGGCTCCCATGAGGAGAAGGCGAGCCACGATTCGGCGGATCGGTCGACTCACCCGGCAGGTGCTTCGCACGCCCGCGAAAACAGCTCCGCCGGCATTTCTCACCGAACCGAATTTATTCCCCCGAGAAAGGGAGAAGGAAGGCGAACTGGGCTGCCGGGCTCATCCTTGCCCCCCCAGCGTCAGGCCGACGACCATAAATGGCGGACTCGGCCGGAAGCAGCTCCGCCGCTGCCCTGGCTTGATCGAGCATCACCGATCGATCAGGCTGCGCGGCGCTGAGTGTTGTCGATGCCGAGCTTCTCGAGCTGCGATTCGAGGGGCGGGACTGCAATCGACCTGGAGGGATCCAGTTTGTAGATAGCATAGGCGCCGATCCATGTTCCTTGGTTGCCTCGAGCTCGGCCTCTATCCTTGAAGACCAGGAGATGTTCCTGTTTCCGGCCGTGTCCGATTGAAGACGTCTGAGGTTCGAAACCCAACACAACTGACGCGCCGGCATCCACCCGCGGTGGCACGAATGCGTGCTTTTCTCCTTTTGATCGCGCTCCTCGGTGGCACGTCAATTGCACGTGACAGTTAACGGCCGGGGGACCCAGACGAATTGTTCCTCTCGATCAACCAACTGCGCGCAGAACGTGACGGCGCGCAAACTGAGAGAGTAGCTGATGCGAGTAGTCGTCGTATAGATCCATGGTCACACCGGCATGATCATCGGTTCGGACAGCCGCGCCCGAAGGTCGACCACCGCGGCGAGGTCGAAAGCATGACGGCGGTACTGCGAGAGGCCCACCAGACGCCGGGGTGCGACGGCGATAAAGAACTGCTCGCTTCGCTCGTGTTGTTTATGACGCCCATCCGCAGGCCCGGCCCTCGGGGATCGCCTTCAACATGCGTACGGTATTCAGGGCGACAAGTGGTCTCACCCACGTTCCCGCCATGCCCCGGCGGGCATCCCGTACACCGGATCCGGCCCGCCCCGGCATGGGCTAGCGCTCGACAAGATCATCGCCAAGAGACTAGCCCTCGATGCCGGCGTGCCGACGCCGCAGTTTCGCGTGATGGTTGCGGCACCGAGAGTGCCGGCGAGCTGCGATTCCGCCACGAAAGTAGGCAGCATTCTCGATCCGTGTTGATGGTGCAAGCACCTCCATCAGAACTCGCTCCAGCGCCAAATGGCATCAAAGTTTCGTAGAGCCTCCCCATCTCGACAAAGGTAGTCAAGGAGTTCGGACATGCAGCGCATTTCAGGGCTGGGCCACAACCGGGGAGAGGTCGTTGGGCCAAAATCTCGCGAGGAGTTTCAACGAGCGCTAAAGATCACGCCCGGCGGCAGCATGCGTGCTGCGCAGTTCTTCGCTCCCCACCCGCCCTATGCTGTGGCAGGAGCGGGCAGCTGGATCACTGACGCGGACGGCAGCAAGGTCTTCGACTGCGCAAACAACTCCTTCTCGCTCATTCACGGCCATGCCTTTCCGCCGGTGATCGAGGCGCTGCACAAGGTCCTGGACGACGGCACCGCATTCGGGCTTCCGACCACAAGCGAGACCAGGCTCGCGGAAGCAATCACGACGCGTTCGCCGAAGCTTGAGCAGGTCCGCTTTACGAGCTCCGGCACCGAGGCTGTTATGTTCGCTGTCAAGGCCGCTCGCGCTATTACAGGGCGCCCGATGATTGCCAAGTTCGAGGGCGCATATCACGGCGCCTATGACTATGTGGAAGTGAGCCTTGATTCTGCACCAGACAACTGGGGCGAATCGTCGCCTAACAGTGTGCTCTATGCCAGTGGAACTCCCGCCTCCACCGCCGCGGATGTCCTTGTCCTTCCTTACAACGAGGGCAAGTCGTGCAGAGAGCTCATCCGTGCACACCATGAGCGCCTCGCCGCGATCCTTCTCGATCCAGTTGCTCCCCGCGTGGGCATGATTCCGATAGAGGCGGATTTGCGGGAGGTCATCCAGGATTGCTGTAACCGCTACGGCATCCTGCTTGTGGTTGACGAGGTCGTTTCTTACCGCGTCGGTTTCCGTGGCGCCCATGACATCTTCGGCTTTGAGCCGGATCTGGTCGCTTTGGGCAAGATCATCGGCGGAGGTTTGCCCGTTGGAGCCGTAGCGGGGCCTGCGTCGCACATGGCGGTCTTCGATCACACCAGGGGCAAGCCAGCCGTGTCCCACGGCGGCACGTTCAGCGCAAACCCGCTCAGCATGACAGCTGGGCTGGTGGCACTGCAATTATACACGAAGGATGCCGTGGCCCGCCTTAACCAGATGGGCGAAACGCTTCGCAGTGAAGTCATCGAGCAACTCAGAAGGCGCGAACTCCCCGCGCAAGTTACCGGCATGAGCTCCCTCTTTCGGCTCCACCTGAAGGCTGAAGTTGTCCGAAACTACCGGACCTCGTTCCCAAGCGCCTTGCAGAAGGCGGCGCTGGCAAAGGTGCACCGTGCAATGCTGGAACGGGGTTTTCTGATGACGCCGAATTGCTCTGGCGCGCTCTCGACTCCGATGAGCGAGACCGATGTCCAAGATCTAGCCGCAGCGCTGGTGGATGCCGTTCATGAAGTTTGGAAACAATCTCCGTGGGACTGATCGAGCAATGGTGGAAAGCGCAGCTTCGCGGCAGCGCGCGCGTCGGCGGCTTCGCCGATACGCACGACAATAACGTCGAACGGCGCACCGACGACCGTTGCCATGTCGAGAACACGCTGCAATTCAAAGGGCGGTCATCGGTGCCGCTCGCACCCGGTTCAACAAATTAAATTCGACCGTTAGCTGCCAATTGCGCTTGGCGCAGTATGACAGCGCCTGGCGCGGCTGGTCCGGGATCGACCGGTAGTGTCAGCTTGCCTGCCCGTGCACACGCGCAAATCGAGGGCCGCGCGCAAAGACGCCCCATCGGCTTCGCGGTTTGACTGCAGTGAAGAGGTTTGCTTTCGTTTTTCACCGAACCTCCAGCATTCCTGCCGCTTTCTGAGATTTTGCAGGGTTGGTTTGCGGCGTTTCCGAGTCCTTCTACCCAGTGTGAGTTGTTTTTGCTGGGAGCCCGCTTCCTGCACAATGGCCCGGACCTGCGCCATTAAGAAGGCTTCCATCGCGTCGTTGTAGAGGCCAGGCCCCTGCGTGGCCTTCGGCGAAGCAGAGTCTTGGCCCATACGGGTGACGATCCTTCGCGCAGAAAGGAATGCGAACATCATCAAGAATTATGATTCCAATTGTGAAATTTTGGATTATTGATAAAGAACTTGTCCTTTCACGACAGAGAAAAGTTGCAAGTCCGCAGCATCGATGACTTGTCACCTGTCCACACGAGTCCTGGCGCTTCAAGAACCGCGCCTGATCACCCTTCAGCTGCCAAGCGCGATCCGCGCCCGCCCGGGCTGTGCAACCTTGACCAGCTCCGCCCGGGCGAACGCTGACCGTCGAACACTCCATAAGGGGGTCAAAAAAGTGGACACGGATGGAGGCCGGATTGGGAAAAGCGCAAGCTCAAACTCGAACGCGATATGGGTAGGCGGTTCCGCCAATAAGGTGTTTGGGTCTGAGAGCGGAACCGGCGTATCAATAGATCGATCATCTACGCAATCCCTTCGATGCGTTCGTGGACAATCGCGCGCATTTGCTCCGCCATCTTTGCGCCTTGAGAGCCGTCTGATAGAGGCGGCGGCAATTCGAGGTGGTTGAGAGCGTGAGAGGGCTGCAACGAGATCGTCGATGCTACTATCCGCATCGGCTGCCCCGAGGCCAGCCGTGCTCGCGAAAGCCTTGAAGTCGGCGCGCCGCAGACGATCGTCCTTGTCGTTCAGCTTGAGGGCCATCCGGTCTTTTTTGAGATGTGGAAACACGCGAGTCGTGACCGCGTCGTAGAGCGGAGCCATGCGGACTGAGCTGAACTGCGCGCTGCCGGGCTCTGCGATTTTCAGCAGTGCCATGTTCTTCAGGTGCATGTCGCCATCGGCGATCAGCCAGGCGAATAAGGATCGCTTGAGGACAAGCAGGACGTCGTCTTCGGGGGAGGTCGATAGCGGTCTTAGTGCCCGCGCGATTCGCTCCATTGTGCCGTCGTATTTTGCTTCCGTGGGCACACCGAGCACTGAGCAAAAATCCTCAAGCGCCAAAAGGCGCTTGTCGTCAAGGCTCGTTCTGATGTCGAACCGCTCGACGAGGAGCGCCGGAGGCATCCCGTCAGGCATGGGGACGAGCGCCGTCGCGGGCGTCTTGAAACCGGCCGCGCTGCCCAAAGCGAGCGACTGCCATTCGATAACCGGCAGGGCCTCAAATCCACCTGTACCGGCAGGCTTGAGGATGTGGGTGAACGGTTTGCCGGTACTGGGGGAGAGAGTACCGTCGATATCGAGGAACATCGGCGCTTTGATCTGAACGCCCGATAAACGGGGCGTATCGGTACGTTCGAAAATCTGCGCCAGATTGCGCTCGAAGCTCTGCTCCAGATCGCCCCGACCCGGCCCTGCATACTGGCCAGTGAAGATAGTATTTCTAGTGAAGCCATCGAGCCGGGTTAGCAGGACGTCGGGCGGCAGGGCGGAGAGATCGCTCGCACGCTCGACGATTGTGATGTTGGACATATAGCGTTTGCCCGAGCGCAGCGTCGCGCGCTCGTCGCGGTCATTCAACACCGACTCAAGCCAGCCTTCAGGCAGCAGCGACAGAATGAAAGGAGGGAGCTTGCCCGGCGTGGTCTGGCGAACAAGTGGCGGGCCATCCTGATCATCTGGATTCCAGCGCCACTCAAAACCATCATGTGTGAGATTGCCGAGCGGAGCGCCGTGCCACGCTACGATCAGATCGAACGCGGCTTCATTGCGCGCAGGCTCTGCGGTCACTGGACGGCGGAGGAGGAAGCGCTCGACGTGCTCGCCTTCGCGATACCACTGGTTTTCGCGGGCAAGCGCCCATGTCGCGTCGGCAGCGCCCTGGGCGCTGCCGTATTCTTCTATGAGGCGGTTCGCGATTGTCTCGCGCATCGTCTCATCGATGGATCCCGCGTGTTCGCTGCGCAGGCGGAAAGCTTCGAGGAAGCGCTGGCGCATCGAGGAGACGTCGATCCGGAATTCTCCCATGCCATCATCGACATTCGCTTGAGCGACTGATGGGTGGTCGGGAGCCGCGTTCTGAATAATTTCCAGCGAGCGCAAACGCGTGCGTTGTATTCGTCGCCCGCTCAGGAACAGGCGGCCATTGCGGGTCGGGCCGAGAAGGACAGCGCTCGCCGCCGAGAGGTAAGCGTTGGGATACAGGTATTTGGCGATGCGGACGGCGTGCTTGAGTATCGTGGCCTCGATATCCTCCCCGGCATCGACATAGATGCCGCGCATTAGCTGGACGAGCTTGCCCGTTTCAGCCTGATAGTGGCTGCGGTTTTTATCGATGTTTTCTCCGACGAGGCGAAGGGCCATTTTCTTTGTAACTTTCTCGTATGTGAAATACGGGAAAGTTAGAATACTGAGCTCCAAATGCCAGAGAATTAAGCTTTCTCGTATTTCTAAAGTTAATACCTTCTCGGATGTCGGCGTTCTCCGGCTCCGCAATCGAACCGCCGGGCGAGAACTGGTCTACGAGGGCGAGCAGGAAGAAATCAAGGCGTTCATTCTGCCACACCATGTCGGATCAGCCACAGGTTGGCGGAGTCCTTCAGCAACTATTGTAGAGCGCGAGATTATTCGCCGTCACGGGACACCGGCAAGCCGCGGGCCCACGCCCATAATGGCGGGCTCGACTGAAAGCAGCTTCTTCGCCGCCGCCCTGACCTGGTCGAGCGTCACCTGCTCGATGAGGGCAGGGCGGCGCTGGATGTAGTCTATGCCGCGCTTGTCGAGCTGCAGCCTGAGAAGCGTGGCTGAAATCGCCGTGGAGGAACCCAGATTGCTCATAGCATAGGCCCCGATCAGATACTTTTTGCTCGCTTCGAGCTCGGCCGCTGTTGGCCCGGTGTCCACCAGCTCCTTGATTACTTGTCTAATCAGGTCGAGCGTCTCCGCCGCCCTGTCGGCGCGCGTCGACGTGGTCACGACAAGCGTGTTGGAATGCTGGTGGCCTTCCAAACTAGAGGACACACCGTAGGCCAGGCCACGCTTTTCCCGCACTTCCTGGAACAGACGTGAGGTGAATGGCGAGCCTCCGAGTATATCGTTTATCAGCTGCGCGGCATAGAATTCCGGGTCGCTGCGTCCGACGCCGGGAAAAGCCAGCTGGAGCGAAGTCTGGGGCAGGGCGTATGCGACCAACGTCCACTGGCCGAGCTTCGGGGTGACATCAGGTACCTGGGCGAGCGCCTGCTTCTGAGGCAAATCGCCGAACAACTGGTCGAGCCTTGCACTCAGGGCTTTGGCATCGATGTCGCCGACAACCGCCACGTGCAGCCCCTCGCGGGCGAAAGCGGCCTTGTGGAAGGCGCTTAGATCGGCGGGCATTATGCGGGCCAGGCTTTCCTTGGTGCCCTCGGGCGGCCTCGAATACGGATGCGCGCCGTAGAGCCTGCGCCGCCATGCATCCCTGCCGATCGCGTGAGGTTCGCGCTCGTTGGCAATAATGCCGGAGAGAAGCTGAGCGCGGATTCGGTCAAAGGGTTCCTGATCGAAGCGGGGCCTGTTCAACGCGAGCCTGATGAGATCGAAAGCGGCGTCCTGGCGCTGGGAAAGCATGCGCACCGAGCCATAGATGCCGTCAGGCCGCGCGTGGAAGCTCATCTCAGCGCCGGCATCATCGAGCCGCACCTGAAAGGTGTCGCCGCCGTGATCGCCTGCGCCCTCGTCGAACAAGCCGGTCATCAAATTGGCAAGCCCCTCCTTACCGGCCGGGTCCTGGCTGGTGCCGCCGTCAAACACGAACTGGAGCGTGACGATCGGCAGCTTATGGTCTTCCACCAGCCAGGCGGTGATCCCCTTTTCAGATTTTACCTCCTGGATGTTCGCCGCAGCACGGGCGGTACACGCTGGCAGGGTGAGGAAGAAAATAGCAAGGCAAAGGACAGCCAGCCAGGAGGCGAGGCGCCAGCCTTGTCCAAAAGGAGAGGGCAATGCCGGTGGAATGGCCCTGCGGAATTGGTTCGTCATCATATCAATTTTCCTTGGGCAGGAGATAGCCGGTGGTCGAATGGTCGGACACGAGGTAGCGGGCGGCAACGGCCTTAACCTGATCGGCCGTGACCTTGCGGATGCGGTCCGGCCATTCCTCGACGTCTTTCACATTGCCGCCTGTGGCAAGCGTGGCGCCATACATGCCAGCGACGGAGACCTGCTCGTCATGGGCGAAGATGAACGAGCGGATATAGCGGTTTTTCGTCTTCTCCAGTTCGTCGCTGGTGATGCCGTTCCTGGCGATGCGCGCTATCTCGGCGTCGACTGCGGCCTCGACATCCGCAAGCTTCGCCTTGCCGCGCGGCCAGCCGCGGATGCTGAACTTGCCAGCATCCAGCATGGTGCCCTCGAAATCAGCGTCGGCCGCTGCGGCTATGCCCTGCTTCACAACGAGCTCCTGGTACAGCCGGCTGCGGTTGCCCCCGGCGAGAATCTGTGCCAGCAGGTCCAGCGCCTCGGCTTCGCCGGGCTCGGCGGTGCGATAGGACGGCACCACCCAACATCTGGAAAAGATGGGGACCGAAACGCGGCCATCCCTTAGCGTCAATGTGCGCCTGGTGTTCTGCACCGGCTCAGACGGGCGTTCGCGTAGCGGCAGATCTGGTCCACGCGGGACCTTGCCATAGGTCTTCTCGGCCAGCGCCTTCACGGCCTCGGGCTCGACGTCCCCTGCCACCACCAGCACGGCGTTGTTCGGCCAGTACTTGTCATAAAAAGCCACGGCGTCGTTGCGGTCCAGCTTCTCGATCTCGTGCATCCAGCCGATCACCGGGATCCGGTAGGGTTGGCTCTGCCAGAGCGTCGTGACGACCTCCTCATCGAGAAGCGCCTCCGGATTGTTGTCGACCCTCAAGCGACGCTCCTCGCGGACCACGTCCCGCTCGGTGTTGATGACGTCATCCGTGAGGGTGAGATTGCGCATGCGATCAGCCTCGAAGCTCATCATCTGCTCCACTGCCGAGGGCGCCACTCTTTCGTAGAAGGCAGTATAATCGTAAGAGGTGAAGGCGTTTAGCGAGCCCCCGATCTCCGCCACCGCGCGGTCCAACTCGCCGGCGCCGTGATTGGCCGTCCCTTTGAACATCAGATGCTCGAAGAAATGCGCGATGCCGGATTTGCCCGGAGGCTCGTCGGCACTGCCGACCTTGTACCACACCATATGGGTGACGATGGGCGCGCGGTGATCGGGTATGACGACCACCTCCATGCCGTTGTCGAGCAGGAAATTCGCTATGTCATAGGCGGCCGCCGGAGACGGCGCGGTCGTCAGAAATGCCAGCGCGGTCGCAAAAAGTGCGCCCCGCAGCCAAGCAGACGGTGGCTTCGGTTGTGGTGACCGGGCGATGGACAAGGTTCGCAGGGAAGTGAGTTGTCCCTCAATTTGAAGGTGCTGCGTCCCTGTCGCCCCCACTGGGAGAAGGCGCCGGTCCAGACGAGCCCTCACAATGCTGCCAGGCCCGGCTCGGATGTCAGTTTTGAGTAGGTCGGCGAAAGGTGGGGCGGCATTTTTCAGGGTGGGGATCATGGGACGACTCTCCTGCGTGTTTTGCATGACCCCGCAGGAACCGTGCCAGATGAGAAAGCCGTTTCGGCGATGCGATTCAACGGACTCTGTGTTGCCTACCTCCGACATTGTCCGACGTCTGACACCGCCGAATGGGGGGCGCTTGCCGCTTAAAGAGGTGGCTACGTGAACTACCCTTAGGACAGCGGCGAAGATGGTGGCGTCAGCGCGCGCCCGTAGTTGCTGGTCGTCCGCGTACTCTTACTCACATCGGCCGATCGCAGGTCCCTAACAGGACTCCAAACCAGCGATAGACGCGGTTCTGGAATTATCGGAGCGTTTCAGAACTTGTTTGCCATTCGGAGCGCCAGCGCGGGAGACGCTGTCCGCGACAGGCGGTCATTGATGGAGCTTGCGAGCCGCTTTAGCGATTTGACCGGGCTTTTGCTATTTTAGCTTTTGCTGCCCTAAAGTCTCGGATATGAAGTGGACCTGGCTTATGGCCTGCCTACATTGAATGGTTACAAAGGAATACGCTATGGCGACTGGAACGGTGAAGTGGTTCAACAGCACCAAGGGATTCGGTTTTATCCAGCCTGACAACGGAGGTCAGGACGTTTTCGTCCACATTTCCGCTGTCGAACGAGCGGGCCTTTCGACCCTTAATGAGGGCCAGAAGATCAACTACGAGATCGAACAGGACCGCCGTACTGGCAAATCATCCGCTGGCAGTCTCAGCAAAGCTGGCTGACCTTTTTCTGCTTCTGCCCGGCAAGAGCCGGGCAGAAGCGCCACTGACCGCGCCATAGGAGCGGGCAAGAACACGGATCCCCGCCGACTGGGGCAGCGGATTGTAGCAAGCTGCTAAGTTCTACTGCCACACGATGTTGCAAGCGAAGAGGGGCGGGTCCCAGCCCTCTTACTTTCTGCAGCAGATGTTTATCGCATTCTCGATCGAGCGTGCCGGGGAATGAACGAGCAATTCAGCCAGCCTCCAGCGATCGACACCTCCTGGATCAAGAGGGCAGGGTACATTGGCCCTGAGGGGACCTGGACCCATCAAGCCTCGCTGGACCTCTTTGGTAACCAAGTTGAACTCGTTCCGTTCAGCGACGGATTGTTCGAAGCATATGAGAATGGCTGCGTCCACGTTGCATGCGTCCCAGCTACGACCTCTCTGGTCGGAGCCACTCCCTACCTCGACCAAGTCTTGAGCTTGAGGTCTCCCACGATTATCGCCGAGTACCCGAAGGTCCTGAGCTACAGCCTCATGGCCAGCAAGGATGCGAGTTTCTCGATGATCGCTAAAGTGGTGGGCCACCCCGTGGCTCTGCAGGAGGTAGCCGGGTGGCTCGACGAGAACATGCCCAATGTCGAGCGAGAGAGCCGTCGGGGATCGACATCTTTCGTGGCAGAGCAAAAATCTCCCTCGATAGCGGCATTTGGTCCTGCGCTTGGTGCCAAGCTGTACAATCTGCAGATATTGCGAACAGGGATTGAAGAAGGGCTGCATAACGTTACGCGGTGGTGGGTGCTCGGGCGCAGGACCCCTGCGCCGACAGGATTTGACCGGACAACACTTCACCTCCGCGTTTCAGAGCAAAATCTCAGTTGTGTCCTGAACAGGTTCTCGAGGGGCAATTTAGCCGTTCTCAATGTCTATCAGCGTCCGACCTGCGAGCGGCTAGATACCCATCAGTATGTCATCGATGTCGCTGGACATGTTTTGACGCACCCGGCGCTGGCCGCGTTGGCGGAGATTGATGGCCTGAGAATTCTCGGATCGTACCCACGTCGCTATTAGTTGTGGCTAGGCTAGACTAGTTTCCGTCCATAACCCCAAAACTGTTGATCTTATCACTGACGAACAAGGGGCTGCCGCATCGAACTTGATGCGATGTACACGTAATGCGCGAGCCATGCACGAGATAATCGCGCCGACGATCTTGTCGTTCCCGCCAGTTTCTTGCCTGCGAAACGGAGTAATCATAGGCACAGATGTCGACCGGCCGGGCATCTCACAAAACCAGTGACCGTTGTATGACTGTGACGCGTTGTGGGCGGCACGCTCGTCCATTCGGGAAGGTCCATCACTTCAATCCGCGAAGGGGCGCCGTGACCGGGGCCTGCGGCATATTTACGAGCGTGCCGTTTGGCACGAGCTTATCGCTTTGGCGCCCCTCACGCTGCTTGGCTGTGCTTATGGGACAACCCGGTCGAGAAAAGCATCGAATGCGGCAGCAACAGCGCGAATCACGAAGCGATGCTCCTGCCGCACCCGGATGAGACCGTTTTCGATGTCCACTACCCCGTCCTCGGCCAGCTTCGCCAGGCGTTCAGTTGAATCGAGAAAGCGGATTGGATCGAATCCATAGGCCGTACAGATTGCCGGCACATCGGCCTCCAAATCGCACATCAGCCGCTCGATGATTGCGGCTCGCACGCGATCTTCGTCTGTAAGCCGGTAGCCTTTTGACGTTGCCAGACGGCCACCTGCTATGTGCCGGCTGTAGGACTCGTGTGTCACCTCGTTCTGGACGTAACCATCGCCGACCCGCCCGATAGCCGACGCGCCGAAACCGATCACGGTTTTGCAGGTGTCGGCCGAGTAACCCAGCGAGTTACGGCGTAGCCGACCGCGGGTCTGCGCCAGCGTAAGTTCGTCGTCCGGCAAGGCGAAATGGTCGAGGCCGATCTCTCGGTAGCCGGCCGCAACCAGCGTATCTGCCACGGCCGCAGCCTGTTCGGCGCGGGCGACGCTGTCCGGCAGAGCAGTCTTCTCGATCAGGCGCTGATTCTTGATCACCGATGGAATATGCGCGTAGCCGAACACCGCAAGCCGGTTGGGACGCATGGCGGCGGTTGCCGCCGCAGTCTGGACGCAGGACTCTACCGTCTGATTCGGGAGACCGAACATGAGATCGACGTTGATGCCGCATACTCCATGCCGGCGCAGCTCTTCGACGGCAGCGGCCGTCTGCGACTCGCTCTGGACCCGATTGATCGCTTTCTGAACAATTGGATCAAAACTCTGCACCCCGAGACTCGCGCGGCTCACATTGGCTGCTCCCAATGCCTCGGCGATCTCGCGCGTGAACGTGCGCGGGTCAATTTCGACGGCGATCGTAGCGGGCTCCCTGAACGCGAAGCGGCGGCGCAGGAGTTCGATCATGGCCAAGAATTCCGCTGCCCCGATCAGGGTCGGGGTTCCACCCCCGAAATGCACGTCGTTCACGACGAGCCTCTGCGGCACTTGCTCCGAGACCAAACGGATCTCGTCACGCAGAACGGCCACATAGTCGAGGATCGGACTCTCATTGCGGGCAATCGTGGTCGGAAAGCCGCAATACCAGCAAATCGATCGGCAGAACGGAATGTGGAGATAGAGCGACACCGGATCGTCAGCCGGCAGACCTCTTAGCCATTCCTCATAGCTTTCGGCGCCGACCGCTGCGGAGAACTCCGGCACAGTCGGATAGATGGTGTACCAAGGCAGGAGAGCCTCGCGATGTTTTTTCAGGATAGAAGTCTGCAACAGTTTCCCTCCCAAGTTGATAACTGTCCTCCTTTTACCCCCTGCGATCTCCTGTGTCTCTGCGCTATGTCAATTCCATTCCGCTTCGCGCCGTGTAATCACACCGTGCAAGGAAAAGGCGGGATTTGATCCCGCCTTTCGATGTTTCGCTCACATCATGCCGATCGAGTCGCCAGCCGCACAGCGGGTCTGGATGAGGAAGTCACGCTGGCACCTTCTTTCTGGACCGCTTCTCCGGCGCCGAGACTTCAGGCTCTTTCGGTTTGCGGCCGAGTCCCATTGTCTTGGCCAGGGCAGAGCGCGCAGCCGCATAGTTCGGCGCTACCATGGGATAGTCTGCCGGCAGACCCCATTTGGCGCGATATTCATTAGGGCTCAGCCCGTAATGGGTCGACAGATGACGCTTTAGCGATTTGAATTTCTTCCCATCCTCAAGGGAGACAATGTAGTCCGGCGTCACCGATTTTCTGATCGGGACCGCCGGCGTCAACACCGTCGGCTCTTGTGCCGAGACGCGACCGGCCGCCGTGCCCTTCAAAGCTTCGTGCACTTGGCCGATCAGGGCTGAAAGGTCCCCCACCGGAACGGGATTGTTGGAAACATAGGCTGAGACAACATCTGTGGTAAGCTGGATGAGGTTGTCGATGTTTTTGAAGTCTTCTTCTGGCATGAAACTCTCCGGTGGATTGGTCTGCGGAGCGTCGCTTCTAGTGGTGATTTCCGGTGAAAGCAACAAATGTCACGACAGGATTGTTCGTTGCTCGTCCAAGATTGAGGTCTATAGCACCACATCACGCGGTCGTGACACTGATCTGCCTGATAGTCGCTGTCCCATAACCGCGCCAGTATCCGCCATTCAGTCCCGATCTCGTCCGTCTGAATTGCAGAGGGAAGACGCAGAAAGCTTGTAAACCATGAGCCGTGCACTCGATGGGGGCAGAAAAGCTTGCGCGTATGAAACAGGCTGGCGTTGCGCCAGCATGTGGCGACAGGCCACGGAACCGGCCAAACCTCAGGCGAACAAACAGCGATTGCGCGCGCCCAGCAATGGAATCCGCCGTCGGGCGATGGATACACCGCAGTTACTGTTTCCGCCGCTCGATTGGCTTGGTCGGCAGGCACGATTCCCTCGATCCGCTGATCTAGCGCAGGGCGTTCGCAAGCCGCATGTGGAGAATGGTTTCCGTGCACATCGTAAGGACTCCATTTATGAAAATTCTATTGCCTGCGGTGGCTGTTGCGCTTGTGGCAGCCACAGCTTTTGCTGCGCAGTCCATTCCGCCAGACCTCAGAGAAACGGCATTGGCCACCTTCAAGCCGTTGCCATTCACGCCGGCGGTCACCAACAACCCGAGCACGCCGGAGAAGATTGCCCTCGGCAAGGCACTGTACTTCGATCCACGCCTGTCGTCCTCAGGCGTTTTCTCCTGCAACTCGTGCCACAACCTGGCCACCGGGGGCGACGACAATCGTGAAACTTCGATTGGCCATGGTTGGCAGAAGGGGCAGCGCAACGCCCCGACGGTGTTTAACTCTGTCTTCAACAAATCACAGTTTTGGGACGGTCGCGCCGAAGACCTGAAAGCTCAGGCCAAAGGGCCGATACAGGCCGGTGCCGAGATGGCCAACACATCGCAGCAAGTGGTCGAGACGCTCAAATCGATGCCGCAATATGTGGAGTTGTTCCATTCAGCTTTCCCGGAGCAAGCAGATCCCATCACCCTCGAAAACGTAGTCAATGCACTCGCAGCCTACGAGGGGACACTGGTCACGCCGGCCCCCTTCGACGCCTACCTCAATGGCGATGACACCGCCATCGGTTCCGAAGCGAAACAGGGCCTGGCCCTTTTTATGGAAAAGGGCTGCTCGTCCTGCCATTCCGGTGTCAATATTGGTGGGGAAGGCTATTACCCATTCGGCCTCGTAGAGAAGCCTAGCGCCGACATTCTGCCGGAGAACGACAAGGGACGATTTGCCGTCACCAATGTACCAGAGGATTCCTATGTTTTCCGCGTGCCATCGCTGCGCAACGTAGCAATCACCGCGCCATACTTTCATTCGGGCAAGGTCTGGAACCTGAGCGGGGCGGTCGCCATCATGGGCACCACCCAGGTTGGCGAAGAGCTAGCGCAAATCGAAATCGATCGGATCGTTGCCTACCTTAATTCGCTGACCGGAAAGCGACCGGAGATCACATATCCCATCTTGCCAACTGAAACGCTCACAACACCTCGACCTCGATCCTAGGCATTGGGAAAACAGGCGATCGCGTCGGGGGCCAATGAGCATTCCTTGACCGATCTGGGCGAATGGCCACAAGCGCAGCCGTCCGATTGGGCCGTGATACGTCGCGGCACGATTGAGCGTCGCACGTTGGTGGCAGGAGCCACTGCCTTGCACCAGCGATGCCCCTCGCGGGGAGATCGACGGCAGCCAGGGTGGCGTTCCCGTCAGCACCTCCGCAAAGTCACATCGACCAGTCGCCCTGCCAGTCCATCACCACCTTGCCCGAGCTGCCGCTGCGCATCGCGTCGAAGCCTACTTGAAAATCATCAATGCCGATGCGGTGCGTGATCAGGCCGCTGACATCGAGCGGGCCCTGCACCAGCGCGATCATCTTGTACCAGGTTTCGAACATCTCGCGGCCATAGATGCCCTTGAGATGCAGCATCTTGAAGATGACCTTGTTCCAGTCGATCTCGAAGCCGGTCGGGGCGATACCGAGAATGGCGATCTTGCCGCCATTGTTCATGGTGTCGATCATGTCTCGGAATGCAGGGGCGGCGCCCGACATTTCGAGTCCGACGTCAAAACCTTCGGTCATGCCGAGCGCCGGTATGACGTCGCGCAGCTTTTCCTTCGATGCATCGACAACGTGCTGCACGCCGAGTTTTTTCGCCAGTGCCAGCCGCACCGGGTTGATGTCGGTGATGACCACTTTTCGCGCGCCGACGCACTGCGCCACCAGCGCACCCATGATGCCGATCGGCCCGGCGCCGGTGACCAGCACGTCCTCGCCGACCAGATCAAAGGACAGTGCGGTGTGGACCGCATTGCCCAAGGGATCGAAAATTGCGGCGATCTCATCGGGCACATCGTCGGGGATCGGCACGACATTGTGCTGCTGGATCGCCAGATATTCGCCGAAGGCGCCCGGCCGGTTGACGCCGACGCCGAGCGTGTTGCGGCACAGATGCCCCCTGCCGGCCCGGCAATTGCGGCAATGGCCGCAAACGATGTGGCCTTCGCCCGAAACACGCTGGCCGATCTTGTACTCGGTCACCGCCGCGCCGAAGTCGGCGACAGTGCCGACGAACTCGTGGCCGGTCACCATCGGCACCGGCACGGTCTTTTGCGCCCACTGGTCCCAATTGTAGATGTGGACGTCGGTGCCGCAGATCGCGGTCTTCTTGATCTTAATCAGAACGTCGTTCGGGCCAATTTCCGGAACCGGCACTTCTTCCATCCAGATGCCCGGCTCGGCCTTGGCCTTGACCAGCGCCTTCATCATGTTCGACATCAGATGCTCCTTACACCTTGGTTGGTTCTACTCCTCGCCGCTCCTCCGGTAGCCTAAACAACGGAAAGGTAGGCTCGGAGAGCACACCCTGAGATCTTTGGATCGATCGTAATGTTGGCGGCTGCCTTTGTGTCGCAACACTTCACCGCGACCCGAGCGCGTGAAAACCTGTTCCAGCGAACCTCAGCGGAAGCGGAGCAAGCGCCATGCCAGATGCAGCCAAGTTTCAATCAAGCGATGAGGAATGGTCGCAGCTTGCGGTTAGGCGGTATTGCTATTTTGTCGATGTCCGCCACATGCGACCGATGCTCTCGATGGTCGACCTCGCCGCCGATACCTCGATGTGCCGGTGCACCGGCGGCATCGTTCGCCCTCGGTGAAGTGTCTGTTGACCGCTGGCGGTGTGAGAGGCAGAAGCTCATGGACAAAGCCGCCTTCCTCCATTTCGTGACGAAATCATCCGTCCTCGGACCAGAAGCGGCTTCCCCGATCCTGCCCCGCCGCTCAGCCGTCCAGCGGGCCTTTGGCTGGACGACAAGGGTGGGACTCGCACGCGTCGACCGACTTGCGCGCGGCTTTCGATGGCGTCCTTTCTGCCTCATCCGCGAAGCCCGCGGGTCACATGTTTGCCCGTCACAGTGGCTCAGCGGCCTGCGCCTGCACTTTCTCCCGCAATGCGCGTGCTGCAGCGACCATGTTGATGAGGGCAGGGCGGACCTCTTCCCATTTCCTTGTTTTGAGGCCACAATCCGGATTCACCCACAATTGGCCGTCCGACAGTCGCTCGCGGGCAAGTTGGGCGAGATGCAAAATCTCGCCAATCTCCGGGACACGTGGTGAGTGAATGTCGTAGACGCCAGGACCGATTTCGTTTGGATATTTGGACTTGGTGAAGGCGTCCAGCAGTTCCATTTTGGAGCGCGACGTCTCGATCGAAACGACGTCCGCGTCCAGTTCAGCAATCGAGTCGATGATCTCATTGAACTCCGAATAGCACATGTGGGTGTGAATTTGGGTCGCGTCCTCTACACCCGTTGAAGCGAGACGGAAGCATTCGACTGCCCAGCCGAGATAATGTTTCCAATCGGACTTCCGCAGGGGCAAGCCTTCGCGAAACGCGGCCTCATCGATCTGGATCACCCTTGAGCCAGCTCTTTCAAGGTCGGCCACTTCATCGCGGATGGCGAGTGCGATCTGGCGGCAGGCCTCGGCGCGGGGTACGTCGTCGCGAACAAAAGACCAGTTAAGAATCGTCACTGGGCCTGTGAGCATGCCCTTCACCGGCTTTTTCGTCAGCGACTGGGCAAAATGCCACCAGAGAACCGTCATCGGATTGGGCCGCGATACGTCGCCGAAGATGATGGGAGGGCGCACCAGCCGGGAGCCGTAACTTTGCACCCAGCCATGCTGGGTGAAGGCGACGCCGGACAGCTGCTCGCCGAAATGCTGGACCATGTCGTTTCGTTCGAACTCGCCATGTACCAGCACGTCCAGCCCGATCTCCTCCTGCCAGCGGACCGCCGCCTCGGTCTCCTTCTTCAGGAAGGCCTGGTAATCGACATAGCTCAGCCGGCCCTTCGCATGAGCGGAGCGCGCCCTGCGCACCTCGGGCGTCTGCGGGAAGGACCCGATCGTCGTCGTCGGGAACGGCGGCAGGCCGAGCGTGTCAGCCTGGACTCTGGAGCGCTTGGCAAATGCGCTCTTTCGTTGCTTCTTGGCGCCGTCAATGCTGATAACCCGCCCATGGACGAGCGGATCATGGACCTTTTCAGACATTGCGCGCGCCGCGGCCGCCTCGGCAGAAGCTTTCAGTGCGCCTGCTACGGCCTCCCTGCCTTCCGATAAGGCTTGGGCCAGCACAAGCAGCTCTTCACTCTTCTGGGCGGCGAATGCCAGCCACGAACTGACATCCACATCGAGCGCGGTCTCCATCCGCAGGTCCATCGGCACATGAAGCATCGAGCAGGAAGGCGCAATCTCGACGCGATCCAGCGGCCAGCCGGCAACGATCGGCTTGATGCGGTCGAGAATGGCAGCCAGGTTCGCGCGCCAGACGTTGCGGCCGTCGATCAAGCCAAGTGAGAGCACCAGATCCTTCGGTGCGAGCCGACCAACCGTCTCCAACTGCTCGGGAGCACGCACGAGGTCGAGATGTAGGCCCGCCAGGCGCAGCGAAAGCGCGGTCTCCAGATTGTCTCCCAGCGGCCCGAAATAGGTCGCCAGCATAATTTTCAACTTGGGCGCGGCTTTCGACAGCTGGCCGTATGTGAATTCGAAGGCAGCTCGTTCGTTCGGGCTAAGGTCGAGCACAAGGGCCGGCTCATCAATCTGCACCCAGTCGGCCCCCGAGAGCTCCAGCCTCCGCAGGAGTTCCTCGTAGACGGGCAGCAGCCGCGGTAGGAGCGCTATGGGATTGAAACACTGGTCGGGAGACTTCGCCAGCTTGAGGAAGGTGACCGGTCCAAGGATGACCGGGCGTGTATGGATGCCGAGCTCTTTTGCCTCCAGAAAGTGATCGACTGGTTTCGTCGACGAGAGGGCGAATGCCTGATCGTCCCCCAGCTCCGGCACGATGTAGTGGTAGTTAGTGTCGAACCATTTGGTCATTTCCATCGCGGTTACGCGCTGGCCCTGAACTGCATGCCCGTGACTGGCGTGAACGCAACCCGCAGTATCGCCTTGCGTCCCGCGCGCCATCGCGAAATAGATGTCGAGCGGGACCTCGCCGCCCGTCCAGCCGTAACGGGATGGCACGGCGCCGACCATTGCTGCGGTGTCGAGCACATGGTCATAAAGTGAGAAATCGTTCGACGGGATTTTCGACACGCCGCGGTCGTGCTGCTCGCTCCAGCTGGCGGCACGGAGTGCCTTCGCCGTCGACAGAAGGTTGGCAGCAGAAGATTTTCCGGACCAGTAGCTTTCGAGCGCGAATTTCAGTTCTCGCCGGCGACCGATGCGCGGCATGCCAAGCGTTGCTATGGGAACTTGCTGGGAGACATTCATTCCATACCCCGATGGTTGCGGCGGGGACAAGGAAGGCGCTAGCAGGCCGGCATAAACGCCGAGCTGCCGCGGCCACCAGACACCCCGCCCGTGGACGTTGTTTACCGTGGCAGGTCTCCTGGCTCGCGGGTCACAGCCTCTGCCCGTCTTCCCGGGGCAGTTCGCCCCAGTGACATTGATGGGTTTGGCTCGCCGCTTACAGTTGCGGGGGCAGCGCCGGCATTGCACCGGCTTCCCTCTTAGCTCCGCTACGGCAACGCCTTGCGGAGAACCACGACACGCGGACAATCGCAGCAGCCCGCTTTGTTGTCAATGCGGTATAAAGAAATGTTTATGTGTTTATGTGAACCGTTCACCTGCGGCATGTTTCCCAAGTCGCAGGTCGCGGTAGAGCTGAGCCATTTGCGCCACTCGCCGGTCTGCGCAAGCTGTGCCTGGCCGCTCGGGCAATCTGCCAGTCTACGATCCCGGCTCAAAACGACTTTCGTCAAAAAGGGCGTGTTGGCCATCATGATCGGCCGGCAGTACTGGCCCGAAGTGCGACAACGTCCCTGAGCCTCAAGAAATCAGAAATTCGGAGAAAAACCGCCATCCTTCACGCAGGCACGCGACATTTCGATTTACCCGCGCCTGTCTGGACAGCCTGCACAACGGCACGGTGGACAGCACCTCGCGGAAATGCCTCCCTACAACAGCCCCGCCTGCTTGGCCTCGCGGCGTAAATTCTGCCGCGGCCTTGGCCCGATCTGCTGGATCACCAGCCCGGCCGCCAGTGAGCCGAGATCGCCGCAATGCTTCAGGCTGCGGCCTTGTGTGTAGCCGTAGAGGAAGCCGGCGGCATAGAGGTCGCCGGCGCCGGTGGTGTCGACCAGTTCGCGGATTTCCGTCGCATTGATGGTGACGGTCTCGTCGCCGCGCACGATGACCGAGCCCTTTTCGGAGCGGGTGACGGCGGCGATCTTGCAATCCTTGCGGATCTGGGCCAGCGCCTCGTCGAAGGAGGCGGTCTGGTACAGCGACTTGATCTCGTGGCTATTGGCAAAAACGATATCGACGGTGCCCGAGCGCATCAGCTCCAGAAACTCCTCGCGGTAGCGGTCAACGCAGAACGAATCCGACAATGTCATCGACACTTCGCGCCCGGCTGCGTGGGCGAGCTTCGCCGTCTGCCGGAACGCTTCCTTGGCGCGCGGCGGGTCCCACAGATAGCCCTCGAAATAAGTGACGGCGGCGCCCGACGCCTTGTCCGCCTCGACATCCTCCGGACCGAGCTCGACGCAAGCGCCGAGATAGGTATTCATCGAGCGCTCGCCGTCCGGCGTGACGAAGATCATCGAGCGCGCCGTCGGCGGTTCGCCATTGAGCGGTCTGGTGTCGAAGGCCACGCCCTGGGCGTGCATGTCATGGGCGTAGATTTCGCCGAGCGTGTCATTCGAGACCTTGCCGAAGAAGGCGGCGCGGCCGCCGAAGCTGGCGACGCCCGCCGCCGTGTTGCCGGCGCTGCCGCCGGAGGCTTCGATCGCCGGGCCCATGCGGCTGTAGAGCAGTTCGGCGCGCTGTGTGTCGATGAGGTTCATCGCGCCCTTGATGATGCCGTTCGTCTCCAAAAATGCCTCGTCGCACTGGGCGATGATGTCGACAATGGCATTGCCGATGCAAAGCACGTCATAATCCGGCATCAAAATCTCCGCCAAAAACCCAAGCCGGCTTCTCGCCACGCCGGGGCCGGCCTTTTTTTGGCGAATGTGAAATGGCCCTATGCCGACGCATCCAATACCGGCGCATCACGCAGCTGCCGGTCCTGCCTCACGCAACAGGTTGTCGGCTCTGTCCGTCTTTTCCCAGGTGAACTCCGGCTCTTCGCGGCCGAAGTGTCCGTATGTCGCGGTCTTGCGGTAAATCGGCCGTAAGAGATCAAGCGCCTTGATGATGCCTTTCGGCCGGAGATCGAAAAGCTCAAGGACGGCGCGCTCGATCCTTTTTTCATCAATCTTTGCGGTTCCGAATGTATTGACGAGGATAGAGACCGGCGCGGCCACACCAATCGCGTAAGCAAGCTGAACCTCGCACACCTGCGCCAGTCCGCTGGCAACGACGTTTTTTGCGACGTACCGCGCCGCATAGGCGGCCGACCGATCAACCTTGGACGGGTCCTTGCCCGAAAAGGCGCCGCCGCCGTGACGCCCCATACCGCCGTAGGTATCGACGATGATCTTGCGGCCGGTAAGCCCGCAATCGCCGCGCGGCCCACCGACCACGAACCGGCCTGTTGGATTGACCAGGAACCTGATCCCGGTCGTATCCAAGTCGTGGGGCAAGACCGGCCTTATGATCTCCTCAATGACGCCTTCGCGGACCGTGGCTTGTGAGACCTCTTCGTCGTGCTGCGTCGACAGGACTATGGTATCAAGCGCTATCGGGCGCAAACCCTCATAACGGACGGACACTTGAGATTTAACGTCCGGGCGAAGCCAGCCAAGGCGTCCGGTTTGGCGCACCTCCGCCTGTTTTTTTGTCAATTCGTGAGCGAGTTGGATTGGCAACGGCATCAATGTTTCGGTCTCGTTGCACGCGTACCCGAACATGAGGCCCTGATCCCCCGCTCCCTGCTCGAGATCCTGCCCTCGTCCCTCGTCGACGCCCTGGCTGATGTCAGGCGACTGCTCGGTCAAGGCCAAGATCAGGGCGCAACGCCGGCCGTCAAAGCCGATCGCATCGTCGTCATATCCAATGTCCAAAATGATATCGCGGGCAACTTGGCTGTAGTCGATATGCGCGTGACTGGTGATCTCGCCAGCCAGAACGACCATCCCTGACTTCACCAACGCTTCACAAGCGACACGAGCCTTGGGATCCTTACGAAGGATCGCATCGAGCACGCCATCTGAGATATTGTCGGCCATCTTGTCGGGATGTCCGGCGCCGACGGATTCGGAAGAAAACACGAATTGTCTGGTCATGGAATGTCCTCGCTTCAAACGTTGGAATTAGGTGTGACACTTGATCTGGCTGTCTTACCTGTCGGAGATGCCAGGCACGTCGAACGCAGCGCAGAAGTCGGCAACGTCTCTGCGGACGCGGGCATGCACGTCCGAATCATCGGGCTGGCGGCAAACCAGGTCGATGAAAGCGGCAATCTGCAGCATTTCCGCCTCGCGCATGCCCACGGACGTCACTGCTGGCGTGCCTAACCGAATGCCGCTGGTGAGCGCGGGATGGCGCCGGTCGCCCGGCACCATGTTGAAATTCGTAATGATGCCTGCTTGCGACAAGCGCTCGGCATAGGCTTTCCCGGACAGCGGCCGGTCCCTAAGATCAAGGATCAGCATGTGATTGTCAGTGCCCCCCGTGACGAGTTCATAGCCTCGCTCCAGAAGCGCCTGGGCCAGAGCCTTGGCGTTGTTGACGATCTGCTGACCGTACACACGGAAGGACGGATTCCCTGCTTCGTGCAGAGCGACAGCTAGCGCGGCAATCGTATTCATGTGCGGTCCGCCCTGGAGGAGAGGGAACACGGCACGGTCTATGCGTTTGGCCAGATTGTGTTTGCTCTTGGAATGGTAGAGCGCCTGATAGCGGTCTTCATTCCTTGACAAGATGAAGCCACCGCGGGGGCCGCGGATCGATTTGTGAGAGGTGCTGGTGACAACGTCGCAATGGCCAACGGGATTCGGATGCACTCCTGCGACAATGAGGCCGCTGATGTGGGCGATGTCGGCCACGAGATAGGAGTTCACCTCCGAAGCGATTTCGGCCATTGCCTCATAGTCAAAGATCCGCGGATAAGCAGTTCCGCCGACCCAAATGAGCTTCGGTCGTTCTCGTTTGGCCGTCTCGCGCAAGCGGTCATGGTCAATCTGCTGCGTCTTTTCGTGCAGGCCGTACGGAACTCGCTGATAGTCAGTGCCGGAGAAGTTCACGGCCCAACCGTGCGTCAGATGCCCCCCGCCGGGGAGGGTCAAGCCCATCATCTTGTCTCCCGGACACAACAGCGCTCGACAGACAGCCTGATTGGCCGGCGAGCCGGAATAAGGCTGCACGTTGGCGTGTTCACAGCCGAATAGCGCCTTCAATCGCTCGATGGCGAGGTTCTCAAGCTCATCGACGATCTCGTTTCCGGCGTAGTAGCGCGCGCCGGGATATCCCTCGGCATACTTGTTGGTGAAAATAGACCCGGTCGCTTGCAACACCGCCGAGGACGCGAAGTTCTCGGAGGCGATAAGTTTGAGGGTCGTCCGCTCCTGGCGCTCCTGTCTTAAAAGCAGCTCGTGAACGCGAGAATCTACGGCAGCCAAGTGAGGCCACCCGCAAGTGTCAGGCTCCGCGATGGCGCCGCCAGTCGAATTGTTCATATCAGCTTCGCGCTCCATTGGGACTAAGTTTCAGGACAAGCAGGCGGCCACCTTGGACCGCGCGCCCTGTATCGCCTCCAGGCGCTGTAGGTCTTGTGTGTGATGGCCATCGCCGTGGGGCAGGAGATCAACCAACAATTGAACCAAGCCGCCGTCCGAGCCTCCTGCTTCGAGGTGGTACGAAGGCCAGGGGCGCTGTTCGTTGCCGAGAAGAAAGCCGGCTCTGGCGAGCTGGCGGACGTGTGCGACCACGTGCTCACGAGACACACTCAGAACTTCTGCTAGCTCGCAGACGGTTAGGTCCGCATGCGCACAAAGTCCCAGGATTCGAAGTCGATCAAGATGAGCCGCGGCCTTTAGGCGCCTGACCAGTGTGATCATCGGCCGGCACTCGTTGTATTGACTTCCTCCATTTGGCGTCCTCCCACTCTTTCAGAGGCAATCTTGTCGTCCGACAAGGTCAATACGCTCGACCGCATGGCAGATCGTTTTCCGATACCTCTCTTCGACCAAGGCAAATGCTCCTGCCGGCTCTGCTTTACCAAGCTGCAGGTATTTGGTCGGGCCACGGCGCCACGGTCTGGACCCGCGGACTTAAATGATAGGGTCACCGTACATATTCTCAGCGGTTTGGAGTGCTAAAAGTCCGCGATTTTCTTTGAAGGATCTGTTGCGAGGCGTGCATACCGGCGTTGCAACAGCCCAATCAGGAGGACTTCATCGAGGTTCTTGCGCGGGGCGGCCAGGCGGCCCGCTCACTGCTGAGCCCGCTTGTGTTGGATCTCGCCGCTATGGGGCTGCGTCAGGATGTTTGTGACTGCGTCAGCCTCATAACCTGAAGGTCACAGGTTCAAATCCCGTCCCCGCAACCATCTCTACTTGCGAATGGCCCGCCCCTCCGGCGGGCCTTTTGCTTTTTAGCGATATCCCAAGGATGCCGGCCAGGTCGCCACGCACGTCGATTTGGATCTCCTTCTCGTCGGGGATCAGAATGATCTCCTTTACGAGGGACCGGATCAAATCGGCTGCGGTCATGCGCTTTTCCTCCGAATCCTCCTGAAGCGCTGCGTACAGCTCGTCCACCTGAACACGATAGTGATGTGCCATGTTCGGGTGGAGGAGAGGAGGCGGCTCCTCAGCTTCCCCCAGTAGGCGCACTAGCTCCTTTTTCCGCGCCTCGAGCTTTCCGCTTCGCTCCTTCACCGTATCGACGGACATCGCCTCCTTGAGATAGAGATCCAGAATCCTCTCAAGTTCACGTTCGACGCGGGTCAGTTCAGTCTCGGCGGCGTCGATGGTCGATCGTGCCTCCATGCGAAGCCGGTTCATCTCCTGAGTGAATTCCTTGCAGAATTCAGCAAACAGCTCCGGGTCCATAAGATGGTGGCGAAGCGCGTTCAGAACGCGTGTCTCCAGCTTATCCCGGCGAATGTTCTTCCGATTGTCGCAAGTGCCCTTGTCGCGCGCCGTCGCGCATCCAACGAGGTCGGCCGAGATCATCGTGTAGCCACGGCCGCAGCAGGCGCACTTCGTCAGCCCGGAGAAGAGGTACTTTGGGCGCCGCCGATCGCGAAAGTGGTTTTCACCTTCATCGCCTCGGTTCTTTTTGACCGCCTCCTGGCGGGCCTTGACGGCCTGCCAGAGCTCGTCATCAAGGATGCGAAGCTCGGGCACGTCTTGGACAACCCAATCCGATTCAGCGTTCATCCGGGCTTGGCGCTTGCCCGTGTCGGGGTCCCTGATGAACCGTTGACGATTCCAGACGATCCTTCCGACATACATTTCGTTGTTCAGGATGCCATCGCCTCGCTTGGCGTTCCCATTGATGGTGCTGAAACCCCAGTCACCTCCTCCGGGAGCGGCGATGCCATCCTTGTTCAGCTCGAACGCGATGCGTTGGCAGACTTGCCTGCGGCGTACTCACGGCAAATCCGCCGGATGATTTCGGCCTCGAACTGATTGATCGTCCGGTCGCCGCGAACGGGCTCGCCATTGCCGTCGAATTTCTTGACGACATCATAGCTGTAGGCGTTTCCGCCGCCCGACTTCCCCAACTCGACCCGGCCGCGCTGGCCGCGGCGGGTCTTGTCGGCGAGGTCCTTGAGGAACAGCGCATTCATCGTGCCTTTGAGGCCGACATGGAGATGGGTGACCTCGCCCTCGGACAAGGTGACGATCTTCACGTCGCTGTAGGCCATGCGCTTGAAGAAGCCGGCAATGTCTTCCTGATCGCGCGACAGCCTGTCCATCGCCTCAGCAAGGACATACTGAAAGCGGTTGCGCGTCGCGTCGGAAATCAATGCGTGGATCCCGGGGCGGAGCAGGGATGCGCCCGAGATTGCGCGGTCGGTGTATTCCTCAACCACTTGCCACCCCTGCTTTTCGGCATGTAGGCGGCAGATGCGGAGTTGGTCGGCGATAGAAGCGTCACGCTGATTGTCGGACGAATAGCGAGCGTAGATTGCAACTCTCACAACGCGTTCTCCTGATGAGTCAGGAACGCGGTGCGCGACGTCCCCTCCTCTCTTCTTCGAATGCCTCTCTCGCGGCGTGCCTGGCTAGCAGACGGACCATCTCGATCAAACGCACGTCCGGTCCCTCACCACGCCGTACGAGCGTCAGTTCCGGCTCGATCTGCCGGAGCGCGCTGCTCTGCTTTGGGCGATTGCCTGATTTCATCGTCGCGCCGTTCGAACCCGCATACAAGTCGTTCGGAAGAACGATCGTCCCATCCGTGGTGGTAGGCAACCGTATCGGCCGGGGTATCCGAGTCGTCGTTTGGGCAGGAGACGGCGGCTTTTGCGTGCTGGGGCGTACCAGAGCGCGCCGCAGCGTACAGCAAATACTGGCGCTCAAGGCGCACTCTTGCGCCCGTTTCCGGTACCATGTCGGAAGAGTCTTCCGTCACCCTGCCGTCCCTTGCTCAAATGCCGCGCTTGGAATATATATCCAGATATAACGCGAGAGGCAGACAATGGGCAATGCCGCACAAAAGAGGGCCCTTCAGAATTATCGCGCGCGGCTGACGCAGCGCGGGTTCATCCGCTTTGAGGTGATGGCGCTGGAGTCTGATCGAGAGCTGATCCGTGCGCTCGCGCGTCGTTTGGCAGAGGAGGGGCCGCAAGCGGATGAGGTCCGGACAGCGGTTAAAACGGCTGTAGCGGGTGAGCCGCCGAAAGCGGGCCGTATCCTCGACGCGCTTCGTCGCTCGCCCCTTGTAGGGGCTGATCTCGATCTTTCGCGGCCGAGGCAAGAGGGGCGCAAGGTCGACCTGTGACTCGCTATCTGCTCGACACCAACATCATCAGCAACATCGTAAGACCGGCCCCTTCGAAGTTTCTCCTCGACTGGCTGGCGAAGCAGAAAGACGAGGACCTGTTCATCGCGTCGTTGACCGTCGCCGAAATCAAGCGCGGCATTTTTGAAGTGCCGCGCGGGAAGAAGCGCGACGCGCTTGATGCCTGGTTTGCAGGACCGGACGGGCCGCAGTCGCTCTTCGCCGGTAGGGTTCTGCCATTCGATGACAAAGCAGGGTTGCTGTGGGCGCGCCTGATGGCTGAGGGCAAGATCGTCGGCCGTCCTCGTAGCGCGCTCGATATGATCATCGCGGCAGTCGCGGGAACCAATGATTGCGTCATCGTGACCGATAATCAAAAGGCCTTCGCCGACTCCATTTCCTCAACCCCCTTCGCTCGGAGCTGTAACGCCCGTTTCAACGCTTCGAGGTAGTTCAAATGCTGCAATCTGATGGAAACTGGCGCTTCGACAGTCCCGGCCCGATTGAGCCGACGGTCATCCATGCGTTTCGCGATCTGATCGACCGCCATTGTAGCCAAGGCGATCGGCGCGCGATTCTGGAACGCTTCAAGTCCCGCTTTGCCGGTGCGGGCGGTGCGCCATACTACCCGAGCAGCAGCGTAAGCTGGGCTTCCGACGATCTCGACAAACTCATGAATGCGGCGGGCGAAAATGCTCCGATATTCATTGAGGCCTTCTATGATGGCTGCAGCGACATCGCCAATCTGTGGTCCCACATATACCTTGCCGGACATCGCACGCCTCAACCATATTCTTGCCGACGCGGGCGCCGGCTACCAAATTGACCCGCCGGCTTTGCGCGCGACCCGAGCCCATATTCCGATCGCTGTTCCTGAGCAGCCGCCGTCTCTCGACGCGCAGGCATCGACGCTGATTGCTGCAGCGCTCGACGCGTCCGAGCGGGCTCTGTCGCAGGGAAACGGGCGACAGGCCGTTCAGGAGGTTCTGTGGTTGCTGGAGACCATCGCCACCGCCTTCCGCGGACTTGAAGTCTCCGACGGCAGCATCCAGGGGCGCTACTTCAATAAGATCATCGGTGAGCTCCGTGCGCGCGGCCGCGGCCATCAAGAGCAGATCCTGCAATGGATGATGACACTGCACGGCTACCTGTCTTCTCCGACTGGTGGCGGCGTGCGGCATGGCACCGATCTGAAGGAGGGTCTCGCACTGGCATCGACGAAGCTCGCCCCTACTGCAATCTCATCCGCAGCTATCTGACATTCCTGATCGCCGAGCATGACCGTGTCAGCCGGCGAACGGCGTGATACTTCGAAACGGATAATCGTGACTCGCATCTTCGACTTCGACGGCCCTAACCTGAACAAGGGCTTCATCAACCTCAGGGCCGCTGAGCATCCCGAGGAAAAGCGGCTGCACAGCATCATCGAAGGCATGTGGGAGCGCTACGAGCCCTATGCCGATCCAGATTTTCGCGACGGCTTCGCTCGCGATGTCGATGCCCGCTTCTGGGAAATGTATCTCGGTTGGACTTTCCTTGAGGCTGGGCATGCGCTGCTGCCGACGTCCGAACGGTTGCGCGAAGGCGGGCAACCCGACCTCTGCGTCCTGACTGATAGTGGGCGTATCTGGATCGAGGCCATTGCACCGGACGAGGGTAATCCCGGCCCAGACCAGGTCACGCGCCCCGTCCCGATGAACGAAGGCGGCGGCCTCTTTGCGGCGCCCGTGCGCCAGGCTCAGCTACGCATGACGAGCGCATTCTGGACGAAATTCAAGGTCATCAAAAAGTATCTGAAAGAGGGCGTCATCGGTGCGGATGACGTGCGTCTGATCGCAATCAGCGCCAGTCGCTTCGGTGTCTATGTCCCCGAAAAGCCCCCGCTGATCCTGACATCGTTGTTCCCCATCGGTGACGCCTACATCACCATCGATCGCGCAACAGACGAGATAGTCGAGGAAGGATTCCACGCGTCGCCCGAAATTGCGCGCCAGGGTAAGCCGGTCGAGCGCACTGCTTTCCTCAACCCACTCTTCAGCGACGTCTCCGGCGTTCTCTGGTCTCGCGTCAGTCTCGGAAATCTTTCCCGGAAGACCCGCCCGCTGACCTACGTCCACAACCCCTTGGCGATGCGTCCGCTGCAGCAGCGATTTGACGTTTGGGACCGGGAATTTGTAACGGTGATCGACGGCGAGCATTGGGAGGCAATCGACATCCTCGCGCCCCAGGTTGAGATGAATCAGGCGGGCGTGTGAAGGCCCGCCAATCTACGAAGGCCGGCCCTGTACTGCGTTTTGGATCTCCTCAACGAAGGTCTTGATCAGGTCCGCCGTCTCCTGGACGAACGCCTTCGTGAAGACGTCGATCTCCTTTCCCTCCTTGTCGAAGCCGTTGCGGTGGACGCAATCGTGACGAAGCAAGACGGCCTTGAACAGGCTGGCTTTGTCGCTGGCGAGGTTCAGAATTCGCACGCCGAGAGCGATGTTGTAGAGAACGTCGACCTTTTTGAGATTGTGATACATGACAGAACGCAGGTGCTCCCGGACCCTGCGTTCGACCAACGCGGGCTCCTTTGACACCTCGGACAGAGTGAATTTCTTCTTCCCCAGATCCTCGTCTTGATCAATCAAACGCTGCATAGCCGCTTTGTCGCCCATAACCTCATTGAGCAGAGTATCGCCGAGATATGCTTCCAGCGCCGTGACCTGGTGGGAGAAGATCATCCGGTTCACGAGATGGTCGCCGCGATATCCACCATGCTCGGCGAGCAGATCACCCGTGTGGTGATAGGAGTCCATGAAAACCCGATATGGGCAGGGCAACGAGTCCAGGTTAACGGGGTTGGAGAGCTGCCATCAGGTAGTCGGTATCCCAGGTTGCGAGTTTTCGC
>NZ_JBVVQY010000037.1:0-47992 GCF_055811615.1 Mesorhizobium sp. WSM4807 | reverse complement strand
CCGATCGCCGCGATGTCGCCCAGGGCGCGCGCCGCCTGCGGATAGATCGCATGACCGGCGTCGGTCAGCGCGATGCGGTTGCCGCTGCGCACGAACAACTGCTTGCCGAACCAGGTCTCGAGATTGCGGATCTGCTGGCTGACCGCCGCCGAGGAGACGCCGAGTTCGGTGGCGGCCAAGGTGAAGCTGCCGGTGCGCGCCGCGACCTCGAAGGCCTTGATCGCGTTCAGCGGGGGGAGCCGTTCCATCGAGCGTTCCATAAGTTTTTCCTGCGGAAGACTAATAATTTTCGCCGTTGAGAGAAAGATTTTTTTGCCGTCTTCTGTGTCCAAACCTTGGAGCATGAGACGATGAAAGATATTCTCGATCTGGACCGGTACCCGCTCGACCGTGAAGGCAGCGCCGGGTGGAAGCGCCTCGTGAAGACCTCGATTGCGGCGCTGGAGGCCGACGGCATGTTCAATCTCGAAGGTTTTTTGCGGCCCGGTGTAGCCGAACGGGCGGTGCAGGAAATCCAGCCCGTCATGGCGACGCGCTCGCACGTGCACAAGCGGATGCACAACATCTACTTCAAGCCTGATATCCCGGAGCTCGCTCCGGACCATCCCGCGCTGCGCAAGGTCGAGACCATCAGCCATACGGTCTGCGCCGACCAAATTCCTGACAGCCTCGTGCTCGCCATTTACGAATACGAACCGCTGCTGCGCTTCCTGGCGGCGGCGATGGGCAAGACGCGACTGCATGTCATGCAGGACCCGCTGGCGCGCACCAATGTGATGGCCTATCGCGCCGGCGAGGCGCTGAACTGGCATTTCGATCGCTCGGAATTCACCACGACCCTGTTGTTGCAGGCAGCGCAACGCGGCGGCGATCTCGAATACCGCACCGATCTCCGCTCGGACGACAATCCCAACTACGACGGCGTCGCCAGGCTGCTCGAAGGACGCGACCCCGAGGCAAGGATACTGCGCATGATGCCGGGTACGCTGAACGTCTTCCGCGGCAAGAACACCGCGCATCGCGTGACCACTGTCGAAGGCGAATACGAGCGCATGATCGCGGTGTTCTCCTACTACGAGAAGTTAGGCGTGATGTTCAGCGACGAGGAGCGCATCGGCTTCTACGGCCGGGCCGCCTGAGGCCGAAGGCGCCGACATTCTGCCTGCAATCGCGAGTTCACAAATAGGGCCTTGTTAGATTGTCGACAATCTGCTTGTCTTGATTTCGGTTCCTTCTGGAGTGACCGAATGGGGAAGCTGGATTTCGCTCCGATCGCAGATACGACAAGACGCGCCGAGATCGTGGCGCTGCTCAGGCGCGCGATCCTGACCGGCCAGCTGGAACCCGGGCAGAAGCTCAACGAACTCAGGATTGCCGAGCAGATGCGGGTGAGCCGCGCGCCGCTGCGCGAGGCGATGCGCGAACTGGTGCAGGAAGGCATCCTGACCAGCATTCCCTACGCCGGAACTTTTGTCATCGACGTAACCGCCAAGGACATCGATGACGCCTATTCGCTTAACAAGGTGCTGGATGAGTTCGCCATCGAACTGACCTGGCCGTTGCGCGACCAGCGCTTCTTCGACGAGCTCGACCGGCGCCACGAGGCGGTAAAGCAGGCGACGCGCGACCGCGACACCACAAGGCAGATCGAAACGGCTCTGCAACTGCATGGGCTGATCCATGAGTGGGCCGACAATTCGGTTCTGCTCGAGACCTGGCAGCGGCTGACCAGCCGGCTGCAGATGTATTTTGCCCTCCACCAGCGGGCGCGCAAAGAGCCGGTGCCTGCCGAAGACATGCACGAGACCTATGTGCAACTGCTGAAGGGCGCCGACATGGGCGCAGCCCAGCGCCACGCCCGCGAGCATATCGACCTCGATTTCGAAGAACTGCTCGCCTATGCGCGCAGCCTCGAACAGCGCGACTCCAAGGGCGCCAAGGCCGATCGCGCTGGCCCGACGCGCAACCGACCAGACGGCAGCTGAGCCGACAGAAGCCGCCAATTGGCAGTTTCGCCGCGACATCACAGACAACGGACAGAGAACGTGCAGATCAAAACCATCAAGGCCTATCATGTCGTGCAGCCCTTCGTGGACGGGCCCTACCGTATGTCGAAAGGGCGTGTCGCCGACGCGTTCGACGCGGTGATCGTCGCCATCACCTCCAACAGCGGGCTGACCGGCTGGGGCGAGATGGCGCCGCTTGGCAATTTCTACTCGCCGGCATTCGCGGCCGGCGTTCGCGCCGGCGTCATCGAAATTGCACCGCATCTGCTCGGGCACGATCCTCGCGCGTTGGCCAGTATCGGCAGGCTGATGGACACGGTGTTCAAGGGCCATCCCTACATCAAGTCGGCGCTGGACATGGCATGCTCGGATCTCGCGGCACGCGCCGCCGACGTGCCGCTGGTCACGCTGCTCGGCGGGCGCGAGAGCGAGACGGCGGAGCTCTACAAGGTCGTCACCCATGGCACAGTCGACGCGATGGCTGCACTGGCCAAGCGGATCGTCAAGGACGGGTTCCACCGGCTGCAGGTCAAGGTCGGCGGCAACGTCCATGACGACATCGAGCGCGTCACCGCAGTCGCCGTTTCGGTGCCGAAGGGCACGGTGATCTTCTGCGACGCCAATGCCGGCTGGACGCCCTATCAGGCGCGCCAGTTCACTGACGCGACGCGCGCCATCGACTACACGTTCGAGCAGCCCTGCACCACGATCGACGAATGCATGTCGGTGCGCCGCTCGCTCGACAAGCCGATGGTGCTCGACGAATCCGTAGCCTCGCTGGACGACATGCTCGATATCCACCGCAAGGGCGCGGCCGACGGGCTGACGCTGAAAATCTCGCGGCTCGGCGGCGTGACCAAGACGCGGCAGATCCGCGACCTCGCCGTCGATTTGGGCTTCATGATCACTGTCGAGGACACCGGCGGCGCCGAGATCGACACATCAGCCATGGCGCATCTGTCGCTGTCGACGCCGGAGGAGCGCCGGCTGCACGCCATTGCCTTCCACGAATGGGTGACGGTGCGCACCGCATCGAACAAGCCGCCGGTTTCGGGAAGCCGAATGGGCATTCCGGACGGGCCGGGCCTCGGCATCGACGTTGTTCCCGACCTGCTTGGCGCGCCCTTCTTCGAGGTCGGCAGCTGAGATAACTGGCGTGCGCCGATCGACCATGCCGCCTGGCGCTGGTCTGTTGCGCGGCCTCCTCGTTAGCGTTGGGCGCTCCGGCAGCTGAACGGCCATGGAACAACCTATCGCCGCACTTGCTCGCTTGCGAGAAGCGATGTCTCGGTCATCGCCGTATGCATTCTAGACTAAAGATCACGCCTTCTTCTCCGCTCCTTAGCTTGCTGTGCAGCCAAGCCGCATGCCAAGGGCGCACAAATTGAAATCACAGAATGTTGGGGGACGGCTGCCGAATTGCAGGTTGAAATATTTTTCATTTGGAAATAGGAATGTTCAAAATGATGACTTCGACGCTGCGGCGCGTCAGGAACTGGAGGAAGCGAAATGGCCCATCCGCAATTTGCAGCGGAACTTTTGCAGCGCGCTGAACAGCAGGGACCGATCACCATCGGGCTTGCCGGCGCCGGGCAGATGGGCACCGACATCGTCGTCCAGGTGGCGCTGATGCCGGGCATGCGGATCGGCGCCATCTCCGAGGTCAGGCCGCAGGCGGCGATCGATGCGGCGCTGCTCGCCGGCCACGACCGCTCGGACATCGTGCAAGCCGGCAATGCAGCGGCGATCGACCGCGCCATCGAGGCCGGCAAGATCGCGGTGACCGAAGATTTGCACGCGCTGGCGGCGGCAGGCCGCATCGACGTCATCATCGACGCGACAGGCAATCCCAACATCGGCACGCTGTTTGCACTCGAAGTGATGAAGAACGGCAAGCACATCGTCATGCTCAACGTCGAGGCCGACATCACCATTGGCCGCTTCCTCAAGGAAGAGGCGCGCAAGGCCGGCGTGGTCTATACGGGTGCGGCCGGCGACGAACCGGCCTGCACGCTGGAGATCATCGGCTTTGCCAGGAGCCTCGGCTTCAACATCATCGCCGCCGGCAAGGGCAAGAACAATCCGCTGAAGATCGACGCCATGCCGGCCGACTACGAGAAGGAGGCGGCCGAGCGCAACATGAATGCGCGCATGCTGGTCGAATTCGTCGACGGTTCGAAGACGGCGATCGAGATGGTGGCGATCGCCAATGCTACCGGCCTGGTGCCCGACGTGCCGGGCATGCACGGCCCGACCGCGACGCTAGAGGAGCTCGCCAGCGTGCTCTGCCCGCGCGAGGATGGCGGCGTGCTGCATCGCAAGGGCGTGGTCGATTATTCGATCGGCAAGGGCGTGGCGCCCGGCGTGTTCTGCATCATCGAGACCCGGCATCCGCGCGTGCTGGAGCGTATGATCGACCTCAAAGTCGGCAAGGGCCCCTATTTCACGATCTTCCGCCCCTACCACCTGACCAGCCTGGAAGTGCCGCTGTCGGCGGCGCGCGCCGTGGTCTACAAGCGCGCCGACATGGAGCCGCTCGACCATCCAGTCGCCGAGGCGGTGGCGGTTGCCAAGAGCGAGCTTGGCCCTGGCCAGTCACTCGGCATGATCGGCGAGAACGACTATCGCGGCTTCGCCATGACCTGGGAAGACGCACGCGCCCGTGGCGCCCTGCCGCTCGGCCTCGCCGAACGCGCCAAGGTGGTCAAACCGGTCAAGACAGGCGACTTCCTCACCTATGAAAATTGTGTACCCGACGATTCGATGGTGATAACCCAGATCCGCCGTCGTCTCGACCAGTCGGACGGACGGTTCGTTACGAACGCCGCCTAAATCGCTGGATTTCCGCCTGATGGACGATGTCGTAATCGGGATCGACGCCTCGACCACGGCCGTGAAAGCGATTGCCTTCACGCGCGACGGCAAGGAGCTGTTCCAGGCGCGCGAAGCCTATCCGCTTTCAAATCCCCAGCCCGGCCATTTCGAGCAGGACGCCGAACATTGGTGGACCGCACTGCTCGGCGCCTTGAAGCAGGTCACTGAGGCGGTTGGCGCTGCGCGGGTGGCAGCGATCTCCATCGCCCACCAGCGCGAGACCTTTACGCTGATCGATCATGCCGGCAAGCCGCTCATTCCGGCGATCCTGTGGCTGGACGAGCGCGCCCGTCCGCAAGTTACCAGGCTGTCGGCCGAACTTGGCCGCGAGGCGATCCGCGACTGGAGCGGCAAGCCGCCGGACCCGACGCCCGCGCTCTATGCGATCGCCTGGCTTGCCGAACACCAGCCGCAAGCGCTCGACGACGCAGCCGCACTTGTCGACGTGCACGGCTTCTTCGTCCACCGGCTGACCGGAAGTCTGGTCACCAGCACGGCAAGTGCGGATCCGCTCGGGCTGCTCGACATCAAGAATGGCACTTGGCACCCTGAGCTCGTCGAGGCCGCAGGACTGCGGCCGGACCAGTTGCCGCAACTGGTCGCGCCCGGCGCGATGTGCGGTAGGCTTAGTCAAAGCGTGGCCAGGCTGACCGGCCTGAAGCCCGGCACGCCTGTTGTCGTCGGCGCCGGCGACGGCCAGGCGATGGGACTCGGCATGGGCGTCTATGGCGAAGGCAAAAGCTATCTTTCGCTCGGTTCAGGCGTCGTCAGCGGCTGTTATTCCCATGGGATGGCGACGTCGGACGCGTTTCGAACGCTGGTCTCGCCCACCGGCTCGGGGTTCATGCTGGAGACCGTGCTGCGCTCCGGCATGCAACTGGTCGACTGGATCGTTCGCACCACCGGCGCGCCGTCGGCCGCAGCGCTGGAGAAGGCGGCGGTGGACGTTGCCGCCGGCAGCGAGGGACTGCTTGTCATGCCGTATTGGGCCGGCGTCATGAGCCCCTATTGGGACGGCGCGGCGCGCGGCGCCATTGTCGGCCTGTCGTTGGACCATGAGCCGAAGCACCTTTTTCGAGCGGTCCTGGAAGGCATCGCCTTCGAGCAGGCGATCGCCAGCGAGGCAATGGAAACTCAAGCCGGCGGCAAACCGGCGGCGATAATAGCTGCCGGCGGCGGCACCAACTGCGACCTGCTGATGCGGATCATGGCAAGCGTACTCGAGCGGCCGCTCTCCGTCTCGCCGGTCAACGAAGCCGCAGCACTCGGCGCCGCCATGCTGGCGGCTTCGGCCGTCGGATGGTTTGCCTCGCCCGAAACGGCGGCCGAGGCTATGGCCGTGCCGCCGACCAGGCACGTCGACCCCGTCGGCGATCTGGTCTCCGGTTACCGCACGCGCAAGGCGATCTACCGCGACCTCTATCAGGCGACGCGCGCTATCCACGTGCGGCTCGGCAACACGACGGCGTGAATTCACGACCTAGACGTCTGGCGTCTTTGATTTTGCGTCTTGTCCAGCCAATGTTAGATTCCAATGCTCGATTCCGGGGCATTGGATTGCTCATGAAGACGGCGTTTCATCATGCGGCCTTGTCTTGGATTGTCGCCGTTGCGGCAATTCCAATGTCCTCGCTCGCGGAGAACGGGCCCGCGGCCGAGGCGCCGCTCGAGGTTGCGCTCGACATCGATGATGATGGGCAGATGGATCGGGCCGTAATGGTGCAGGATCCCGACAGTGGGCAAGCGGACCTTTACATCTATCTGGCTGCCGGCGATGAAAAGCTCGATCCTTCGCGCAAGCCGGCTTTCATCAAGAGGGCGCTTACGGAGGGCCGAGTTCTTGAGCTCCAAAGCAAGGGCAAAGGATCGCTGAGCGTCACCTCCTGTTTCGGCTGCGGAGCCAACAAATCATGGGCGGAGACCCTCATGGTCGTCCATCGCGGCGGCAAATTGCTGGTCGCCGGCTATAGCCGGTACTGGGACTGGAACGTCCAGACGTCCGATGGCGACGTGGAAACAACGCTGGGCAGTTGCGACATCAACTATCTCACCGGCAAAGGCATCGCCTCGCAAGGACTGGATGACGGCAGACCTATCGAAGGAGAATTCAAGCCAGTGGCTCTCGCCGACTGGTCATATGACAGCCGCCCCAAGCCCTGTGAATTTTGAGGTGCCTCTGTCCTAGGCGCGCAAAACTCAGCGGTTGAGCAGGCCCTTGGCGGCATCCTCGTCGGTGATCAGAACCGATACCTTGGTGTTGGCGAGCGCCGCCCGCATGATCGCGATTTTTTCCTGCCCTCCCGAAACCAGGATGATGGCCGGGATGTCCGACAGGTCCTGCAGCGGATAGGCGCAGACCCGACGATTGACCTCATGGTCGACGAGCCTGCCCTCGGCGTCAACGAAATGGCACAAAATATCGCCAACAGCGCCGGCCGTCTGCAACTCCTCGAGTTCGCTGGGCTTGATGAAGCCGTAATTGGCGATCGGGCTGTCGTTGGAAAACGATCCGACGCTGAGCACGGCGATGTTTGCCCGGCGCGCGCGGAAGACGACATCTTGAACGCTGCGCTGGCTCATGAAAGCTTCGCGCTGCTCCGGCCTGTCGGCATAGACCGGCACCGGCAACAGGAAGCACTCGGCGCCGATCTTTTCGGCGAACTCCCAGGCGCTCTCGGTCGGATTGAGCGGTTGGGCATGGGTGAGGCCGCCCAGCATGGAGACTACCGTGGTCCTGGCGATCGGCCGCCGCGGCAGTTCATTGATGGCGAATTTCAGCGTCCGCCCCCAGCCCAGTGCGATGACATCGCCGGCATTCACATTGTCGGCCAGATAGGCGCCCGCGGCATGGCCGATCATCAGCGGCGCATTGCTTCGGTCAGCGGCCGACGGCACCACAATGGCCTGGCTGAGCCCGAAACGCTGCTTCAAGGCCTCTTCCAGCACCAAGCATTCGACGACGCTGTCGCGGATGCGGAACTGGACGACGCCCTCCTCACGCGCGGCGGAGAGGATGCGATGCACCTTGATGCGGCCAATGCCGAGGATCTCCGAAATCCTCTCCTGCGTCAGCCCCTCGACATAATAGTGCCATGCGGCACGGGCCTTCAGCTCGGCATCCGGGAGGCGCGAGGCCTTGTCATTCTCTATCATCGCCATCTTTTTGCCCTCCCGCGGTCGTCCGAATCCTTAAATGCCATTCAAATGGCGTATCCGGCCAAGCGCCACGAAATCGATCTGCGTGCCGAGGATTCAAGGTTTAAGACATCGACAGGATATCGTCTACAACGCGAGATGAAAGCCAAAATGGTCAACATTTACTTTGTCTTGGCCGTCTCGGCCTGCTCAAGCAGCCGAAACGAAGTCGCAGGATGAGAGCGGACCTGAAACGCGGCATTTCATGCCCTTTCGTAAGGCAAACCGGCTGGCGGCGCAAACCGGCGTGGAATGATGCGGCGGGCCTTGACAATTTTCCGACGAACAGTTTAGCTGAACAAAATTGCATATCAAAGATAAATTGTTCACAGGGAGGTGCCTGGTGAGCAAGAGTGAGCCGACGACGCATCGCCGGATCGCTGATGGAGGAGACAAGATGGCTGTGAGCAACAGTGCAAGCGAGTTGAAGGCCGGCCCAAGTGCGCAGGCCGCGGCGGGCGCGAAGCTTTCGGCCCTGTTCGCCGGAACCTTGGGACCGCTGATCGGGCTGGTGCTGCTGTGCCTTGCGCTGTCGCTGACCACCGACACGTTCCTGACCGTCCGCAACATCCTCAACGTGCTCGACCAGGTCACCGTGCTCGGCATCATGGCGATCGGCATGACGTTGGTCATCCTGATCGGCGGCATCGATCTTTCCGTCGGCTCCGTGCTGGCGCTCGCCGCCATGGTGATGGGGTTCGTCGCCCATCCCGACCATCTCAATCTCGGCATGCCCGCCGGCATCGTCACAGCGCTTGTCGTTGCTGGACTTTGCGGGCTGGTTTCAGGCCTGCTCGTGACCGTCACCAAGCTGCCGCCCTTCATCGCCACGCTGGCCATGATGTCGGTGGCGCGCGGTCTCGCCAACATGATCACCGACGGCTCGCAGATCATCGGCTTTCCCGACTGGTTCACCAGCCTGTCGATTATCCGCCATTTCGGCTTCCTGTCGGTCACCGTCGGCTTGATGATCGTGCTGGCCATCATCTTCGCGATCTTCCTGAACTACCGCGCGACCGGCCGCAGCCTCTACGCGATCGGCGGCAGCGCCGAAGTCGCGCGGCTGTCCGGCATACCGGTCAAGTCGCTGACCAACTGGGTCTACGCAATCTGCGGTGTGCTGGCCGGGCTCGCCGGCATCGTGCTTGCGGCACGGCTCGATTCCGTCCAGCCGAGCTCCGGCTTCGGCTACGAGCTGGACACGATCGCCGCGGTGGTGATCGGCGGCGCCAGCCTGTCGGGCGGCATCGGCTCGATCGGCGGCACCGCGATCGGCGTGCTGATCATCGGCGTGCTGCGCAACGGGCTGAACCTGCTCGGCGTGTCGCCCTTCATCCAACAAGTGGTGATCGGCGTCGTGATCGCGCTGGCGGTGGCCACGGATACATGGCGGCGCAGAGCACAATGAAGCGGAGCGCATTGAAGAGCGGCGCGCAATGAGATTCGCCTGGGAGGTCCGGGCGAAAACGGATCGGTGATCCGAAACTGGGAGTTGTTCGGCCAAGGGGGCGCCATGATGCGCCGGCGGGACAGATTGAACATCAACGGAGGAAAACACATGCTGACCAAACGTTCATTGCTGCTTGCTGCCGCGGCCGTCATTCCGCTGCTCGGATTGTCCGACATGGCGTCGGCCAAGGAGGCCAAGAAGCTTGGCCTTGCCGTCGCCAATCTGCAGGCTGACTTCTTCAACCAGATCAAGCAGTCCGTCGAAGCCTATGGCAAGGAAAAGGGCATCGAAATCGTCACCGTCGATGCCAAGGGCGATTCGGCGACCCAGGTCAGCCAGGTGCAGGATCTGATCACGCAGAACATCGATGCGCTGATCTACATCCCGGCCGGCGCCACCGCCGCCACCGTGCCGACCAAGACGGCCAAGGCCGCCGGCATCCCGGTCATCAATGTCGACCGCAACGCCGAAGGCGCACCCGGCGACACCTTCATCGCCACCAACAGCGTGGCATCGGCCAAGGCGGTGTGCGACTACATCGCCAAGCAGGCCGGCGGCAAGGGCGAACTGATCATCATCCATGGCCAGAAAGGCACGACGCCCGAGGTCGACCGGTCGAAGGGCTGTGGCGAAGCGCTGAGCGCCTATCCCGACATCAAGGTGGTCGGCGAGCTATGGAGCGAAGGCTGGCATCAGGACGAAGGTTTCAAGCTGACGCAGGACCTGCTGCAGTCCCATCCCGACGTATCGATCGTCATCGGCCAGGCCGACGCGTTGGCGCTCGGTGCCGCGCAGGCGGTCAAGGTCGCCAATCCCGGCCACAAGGTCTGGGTTGCCGGCTTCGACGGCGACGTGGCGGCGCTCAAGGCTCTGAAGGGCGGCGTTTTCGACGTAACCGCGACGCAGCAGACACAAGGCATGGGCCGGCTTTCCGTCGATGCGGCGATCAAGCTGGTGGCCGGCGAAACCGTTCCCGCAGAACAGCTTCAGGACGCGACGCTGACCACCAAGGAAAATGTCGATCAGTTCATCGCCAAGCATCCCTGATCCCAAAGAGTCCGGCAGTTGATGAGCGGAACGATGTCCTTGGATCCCAGCCACACGCAGACCCCGCATCTGGGGCTGTTCGTCAGCGGCCTCTGCAAGAGCTACGGACCGGTCCAGGTCCTGGCCGATGCGAGCTTCGAGGTGCGGCCGGGCGAGGTCGTGGCGCTGCTTGGCGAAAATGGCGCAGGCAAGTCCACCGTTTCGAACATCATCGCCGGGTCGACCAAATCCGATGCCGGCACCATCACATGGCGGGGGAAGCCCTATTCCCCCGCCTCTCCCGCCGCCGCTATCGACGCCGGCGTCGGAATGATCCATCAGGAATTGAAGCTGCTGCCGGATCTGTCGGTCGCCGAGAACGTCTATGTCGGACGCCTGCCGATGCGCGGCGGCCGCATCGACCGCGCGGCTATGAATGCGCGGGCATCGGCCCAACTGAGGCGGCTCGGCCTCGACGTTTCGCCGGAGCGCAAGGTGCGCACGCTGCGCATCGCCGCCCAGCAGCAGGTCGAGATCGCCAAGGCGTTGACGCTCAATGCCGAGCTTCTGATCTTCGACGAACCGACAGCAGCACTTGGCAGCGAGGAAACGGAACTGTTGTTCCAGCAGATCCGCAAGCTCAAGGCGGAAGGCATGTCCTTCATCTATATCAGCCACCGGCTGGACGAGATCGCTGAGATCGCCGACCGCGTGGTGGTGATGCGCGACGGGCGCATCGTCGCCCGGCACGAGCGCGCCGACATTCCGGTGCGCACCGTGGTCGAGCAGATGGTCGGCCGCAGCGTCGAGCGGATGTTCCCGCCGCTGTCGGTGCCAGGCGATGAGGCGCTGCTCGAAGTCGAGAACCTGTCCTCGCCGGAACGCAGCTTCCAGAATGTCAGCTTTTCGGTGCGGGCCGGTGAAATCCTCGGCATCGCCGGACTGATCGGCGCCGGCCGCACGGAGCTGGTGCGGGCGATTGCCGGCGCCGATCCGATTTCGTCCGGCTCAGTGCGTGTCGGCGGCAAACCGGTTCACCTCAATGACCCAGCGGCGGCGATCAAGGCCGGGGTCGTGCTGGTGCCGGAAGACCGCAAGGCGCAAGGCGTGGTGCTCGACCAGACCATCGGCGAGAATCTGGCGATCGGCAATTTCGACCATGTCGCGCCGAATGGCTGGGTGTTTCCGAAGGCGGTACAGAAATTCGCCGAGGCCGGCATTGGCCGGCTTGGCGTCAAGGGCCGGCCTGACCAGGCGATCAGCAAGCTTTCCGGCGGCAATCAGCAGAAGGTGATCATCGCCAAATGGATTTCACGGCCGCCCAAGGTGTTCATCCTGGACGAGCCGACACGCGGCATCGATGTCGGCGCCCGCGCCGCGATCTACGACGTCATCGCCGACCTCGCCCGCTCCGGCATGGCGGTGGTGGTGGTGAGTTCCGACCTCGAGGAAGTGCTCGGCCTGTCGCATCGCGTGCTGGTGCTGAGCCGTGGCCGCCAGCGCGGCATTCTCGACCGCAGCGAAGCGAACAACGTCGCCGTCATGGAGCTCGCCACAAGCTGACGGCGGCATAAAGGATCGGAATAGAGCGCAGCAGGTGATACCCTCCCAAGCACCGGACCGCGCGGGGCGCCAGTCGAGACTGGCGCCCTTCCTTCCCAGGGCAGCACCGGCGGCTCAACAGGAAACATTTCGATGAAACTATTCGATCTTCATGGGGACGTTGCCCTCGTCACCGGCGCCGGCAGCGGCATCGGGCAAGCAATCGCCATCGGCCTGGCCGAGGCCGGCGCCGACATCGCCTGTTTCGGCCATGCCTCGAAGGGCGGGCTGGACGAGACCGCGCACAGAATTTCGGCGCTCGGCCGCAAGGCGCTGGTGCTGTCCGGCACGGTGACTTCAGAGGCCGATCTCGCGGCGGCGATCGAACGCACGGAGAAGGAACTGGGCGCGCTGACCGTCGCCGTCAACAATGCCGGCGTTGCCGCGGCAGAGCCGGCCGAGACATTGTCGCTGGAGAAATGGCAGAAGCTTTACGACGTCAATGTCAACGGCGTGTTCCTGTCCTGCCAGGCCGAAGCGCGCGCAATGCTGACGCGGCGCAAGGGCTCGATCATCAACATCGCCTCGATGTCGGGCTCGATCGTCAATCGCGGCCTGACCCAGGCGCATTACAATTCATCCAAGGCCGCCGTCATCCACATGTCGAAGAGCCTTGCCATGGAATGGGCCGATCGCGGCCTGCGCGTCAACGTCGTCAGCCCCGGCTACACGCTGACGCCGATGAACAAGCGGCCGGAGGTCGCCGACCAGGTCAGGATCTTCGAGCGCGATACGCCGATGGGGCGCATGGCGGCGCCGGAAGAGATGGTCGGCCCGACCGTGTTCCTGGCCAGTCGCGCTTCGAGTTTCGTCACCGGCATCGACCTGATCGTCGATGGCGGCTTCGTCTGCTGGTAGGAGAACAGGAAAGTGCAGAAGCGGTTCGAGGGAAAGACGGCGGTCATCACCGGCGCCAGCGGCGGCATTGGCGCGGCCTTGGCCAGGCGCTTCGCGGCTGAGGGCGCGGCTGTCGTCGTCAGCGCCATCGACACGCGCGTCGACGAGATCGCCGCCGGACTGAAGGCGGAAGGCGCCAAGGTCGCATCGCTGCGCATGGACGTGACCAAGAAGGACGAGGTCGCCGCCCTCTACGATCTGGCCGAACAGCAGTTCGGCCGCGTCGACATCTCCGTACAGAATGCCGGCGTCATCACCATCGCCAGGATCGAGGCGATGACCGAGGCCGAATGGGACAAGATAATGGCGGTCAACACCAAGGGCGTGTTCCTGTGCTGCCAGGAGGCAATCGCGCGCATCCGCAAACATGGCGACGGCGGCAGGCTGATCAACACCGCATCCGGCCAGGCGCGACAGGGCTTCATCTATACGCCGCACTATGCCGCCTCGAAATTCGGCGTCGTCGGCATCACTCAGAGCCTAGCCAAGGAAGTGGCCAAGGAGAAGATCACCGTCAACGCGATCTGTCCCGGCATCATCGACACCGACATGTGGGCCTACAACGACGCGGCATGGGGCAAGCTGATGGGCGACTACAAGCCCGGCGAGTTGATGGCCGAATGGGTGAAGAACATCCCGATGGGCCGCGCCGGCAGCGGCGAGGATGTTTCCGGCCTGGTCAGCTTCCTGGCCAGCAGCGACGCCGCCTATATCACCGGCCAGACCATCAATGTCGATGGCGGCCTGATCATGTCGTGAGCAACGGGGCAGGTTCACGCGTCAATCTGCTGATATAATCGGCAGGCGGCGAAACTGCGGCCGAATTGCGCGATCCGCGCCGCGTTAATCGTTGCGCGACATGAACGTTGGTATATATAATTTCATCCCATGAAAATGGCTTCGGCGACTGCCGGCAGCCGACATCATGGGACCTTGATGGCTCGCAAGCTTGAGGGCGCCGCAAGACCGGCGATCAATCCGCAGATCACTGCTTCGGCAGCACGGCAGCCATGACGCGGGCCGCACGACATCTTCATCGAATTGGGGCATCATTGCGTGTGCGCCTACTTCAGCGCCGACAGCAATTCGGTGCCAATGGACTTGCGCAACGACCAGCTCTTCCAACACAATCAAAAAAGACGCAAGAAGGGAACGAACGATAACTTCCACCAGAGCTTGACAGGAGAACAGGCATGTCACTTCGGAGTTTGATTTCGAGATTATCAATGGGAGCCTTAACACTTGCCGCGGCAAGCGCACTCGCGCCTTCGGCCCAGGCTGCGGCGCCAGAATCCAACGACCCGATCAAGATCGCCCTGTTCGACTGGACCAGCGTCAATCTGAACGCAAAGATCCTCGGCGGCATTCTGGAAAAGCTCGGATACACGGTCGAGTACCCGACCGCCGACTATCTCTCAAGCCTGACCACCGGCCTCACCAATGGCGATCTCACTGTCGCGCTGGAATTCTGGGACACGACGGCCGGCGAAGCCATGAAGGCCTCGGATGCGACCGGGCAGACCGAACGCCTCGGTGCGCTCGGGCCCAAGGCCAAGGAAGAGTGGTGGTATCCCGAATACATGAAAGAGAAATGCCCGGGCCTGCCGAACTGGGAGGCGCTGAAGGACCCGAAATGCGCCGAAGCCTTCTCGACGGCGGAAACGGCGCCGAACGGCCGCTACCTCGGCGGCCCGGTGACGTGGGAAGGTTTTGACGACGAGCGTGCCGCGGCGCTGAAACTGCCCTTCACCGTCATCCATGCCGGCACCGACGCGGCGATGTTCGCCGAACTGGATTCGGCCTATCAGCGCAAGGCGCCGATCATGCTGTGGGTCTATTCGCCACATTGGGCGCCAGCCAAGTACAAGGGCGAATGGGTCGAATTTCCCGACTATACGCCGGAATGCTACAACGACCCGAAATGGGGTGTGAACCCTGAAGCGAAATATGACTGCGGCAAGCCGCATGGCGAGATCTGGAAATATTCCTGGGCCGGCATGAAGGACAAATGGCCGGTCGCCTACAAGGTCGCGAAGAACTACACGGTCGACACCGACGAGCTCAACAAGATGAGCGGCGAGATCGATCTCGAAGGCAAGCCGCCGGAAGACGTCGCCGCCGCCTGGATCGCCGCCCACGAAGCCGACTGGAAAGCCTGGGCCGAGTGATCGTTCCAACTGGGAAACTGCGAGACCCGGCCCCTTGTGGCCGGGTCTCTATCCCATATTCCAGAAGGACGATTGCATGGCCGATACGACTGAACAGGTGCCGCAAGCGGCAGATGCCCGCCCGATAAAGCTCGCCTGCCGCAACGTCTGGAAGCTGTTCGGCGCGAACGCGGCCAATTTCATCCGCCAGCGCGACGGCAAGGCCAGCATGGCGGAGGTCGCCGCGGCCGGTCTGGTCGGCGCGGTGCGCGCCGTCGACCTCGAAATCCGCCAAGGCGAGATCTTCATCATCATGGGCCTGTCCGGCTCCGGCAAATCGACGTTGGTGCGCTGCATGTCGCGGCTGGTCGAGCCGACGCATGGCAAGGTCGAGTTCGAGGGCAAGGATCTCCTCAAGATCTCCGATGCCGCGCTGATCGAATTGCGACGCCACCGCATGGGCATGGTGTTCCAGAATTTCGCCCTGCTGCCGCATCTGAATGTGCTGGAGAACATCGCCTTTCCCTTGGGCATCCAGGGGCAGGACCGGCCGACGCGCGAGAAGCGCGCGCGGGAAGTGATCGAGCTTGTCGGCCTGCGCGGCCGCGAGCATTTCTATCCGCGTGAGCTTTCCGGCGGCCAGCAGCAGCGTGTCGGCATCGCCCGCAGCCTCGCCACCAAGCCGGAAATCTGGTTTCTCGACGAGCCATTTTCGGCGCTCGATCCGCTGATCCGCCGCGAGATGCAGGACGAACTGATGCGGCTGCAGACCATGCTGCACAAGACCATCGTCTTCATCACCCATGATTTCGACGAGGCCATCCGGTTGGCCGACCGCATCGCCATCATGAAGGACGGCGAGGTCATCCAGATCGGCACGCCCGAAGAGCTGGTGGTCAATCCGGCGACCGACTATGTCGCTGAATTCACCCGTGACGTCGACCGCGCCAAGGTGATCTCGGCGCGAAGCCTGATGCGCGCCTGCGACGGCACCGAACATGGCGGCATGGTCGCGCCGGATGCCAAGATATCAAGTTTTTCGGCAAGCATCGTCTCAGTCGGCAAGCCGTTCGCCGTGGTCAACGGCACCGGCAAGCCGATCGGCGAGGTCACGCCGCAAGCCGTGATCGATCTTCTTGCCGGCATCGCACGTCCCGGGGCCGGCTCATGACAGTGACGGCAAGCACCAGCGAGGCGAGATCGCGGCCGGTTCAGATTTGGCTGGTGGTCTGGGCCTGCGCCCTTGCCGCCGTGCTTGCCGTGTTCCTGCTGCAGAACAGGCTGCCCTGGGCGGTCAACTATCCGGCTGGCGCAATCGTTCCGGTCGCCGACTGGGTCAGCGCGCTGATGAACCTGATAAAGTCGAACCTTTCCTGGCTGACGCGGTCGATCACCGCGACGCTCAGCGTGCCGCTCGATTTCGCGCTCAATCTGCTTGCCAAGAATTTCAAGATCGGCCGTGGCGCGGATATGATCATCTTGCCACGCTTGTCCTGGGTCGGCATGTGTATCGCTGCATTCTTGGCCGGCCGCGCCGCCGGCGACTGGAAGCTCGGCGCGCTGGTCGGCGGCTGTTTTCTCTACATCGCGCTGTTCGGCCAGTGGACCAGCGCCATGCTGACGCTCGGGCTGATCTCGATTGCCGTGCCGTTCTGCATCGTCACCGGATTGTTCGTTGGCATCTGGGCGTGGCGCAAGCCTTGGGCGGAGAGGCTGTTGATCTCCCCTGCCCTCGACCTGATGCAGACCATCCCGACCTTCGCCTATCTGATCCCGATGCTTCTGCTGTTCGGCAACAGTCCGGTTTCGGCGATGATCGCGACGGCCATTTTCGCGACGCCGCCGATGGTGCGCGCGACGATGCTGGGACTGTCGCGGGTGCCGTCCGAAATCGACGATTTCAGCGAGATGGCCGGCTGCACGGCGCGCCAGAAACTGTGGCGCGTGCTTGTGCCTTCGGCGCGTCCGACATTGATGGTCGGTGTCAACCAGGTCATCATGCTGGCGCTCAATATGGTGATCATCGCTTCGATGATCGGCGCCGGCGGCCTCGGCTACGACGTGCTGCTGGCGCTCAGGGCGCTGAAGGTCGGCGAAGCGATGGAAGCCGGCCTCGCCATCGTCGCACTGGCAATCGCGCTCGACCGCCTGAGCCAGGCGATCGCACGCAATCACGCGCAAGGTCATGTCTATCAGGAGGTGAGCCCGAGCTTCTGGCGCCGCTACCCCAACCTGACGCTGGCCATCGCCATCCTTGCCGTCACGACACTGCTTGGCCTGCTCGTGCCGGCCTTCGCCGCAGTGCCGAAGGCGATCACCTTTACCACCGCACCCATGTGGAAGACAGCAGTGAGCTGGATCACGATCAACTTCTTCGACACGATCGAAGCGTTCCGCGTGGCGCTGATCCTCAATGTGCTGAACCCGGTGCGCGCCTTCTGCGAGGGCTTCCCGTGGCTGGGCGCGGTGTTCCTGCTTGGCCTTGCCGGCTACCAGCTCGGCGGTCTGCACCTCGCCGCCCTGGTCGCGGCGCTGACCATCTTCTGCGCGGTGACAGGCCTCTGGGAAAAGACCATGGCGACGGTCTATCTCTGCGGCATCTCGGCCTTCATCGCTTGCCTGATCGGCATTCCGATCGGGCTGATGGCATCGCGCAGCGATCGTGTCGAGAAGGTCGTCACGCCGATCATCGACACGCTGCAGGTGCTGCCGTCGTTCTGCTTCATCATCCCGGTGGTGATGCTGTTCCGCGTCGGCGATGTGACTGCGATGATCGCCACCGTCGCCTTCGCCGTGGTGCCGGCCATCCGCTACACCAATCACGGCCTCAGGCAGGTGCCGCCGGCACTGATCGAGGCGGCAAAGGTGTCGGGCTGCACCAAGCGCCAGACGTTCCTGCGCGTGCAACTGCCGCTGGCGCTGCCTGAGATCATGCTGGGCGTCAACCAGACGATCCTGATGGCACTGGCGATGATCATCATCTGCGCCATGGTCGGCACCCGCGATCTTGGCCAGGAGGTGTTCATCGCGCTGTCCAAGGCCGATTCCGGCCGCGGCATCGTCGCCGGACTGGCCATCGCCTTCATCGGCATCGTCGCCGACAGGCTGTTCAACGCCTGGACGGCCAAGGCACGGGCAAGGCTGGGGTAGCCGGAAAATAGAGGATCGAGCGGCCCCCGAAACGTCAGCCTCGCGCCCGGACCTAAGCCAAACGGCCAGCGATATCCGACTGATCTCGCGCCAAGACGTCTTGCCAGCCACGTCACCTTCGTCTTGCCCAAAATGCACCCCAAGCTGGCTTCATGCTGAAGCGCCCCACCGTGATTCTAGCCTTTCTGCTCATCCTGTCCGTCGCTGCTCACGCTGCGGATGGCCTGGAGCAGCGGCTTGGAAAGCTCCTTGACGAGGCCGATCGCCTGACGCCGCTGCGCACGGTTGCCATCGCGCATGAGGGCGCGGTGGTGGCGGAGCGTGGCTATCGCGGCCACTCTCCGGCACGTCCTGCCAACATAAAATCGGCCTCCAAGTCGATCATCTCGGCGCTCGTCGGCATCGCCATCGACAAGGGCGTGCTGCAAGGCACTGACCAGAAGATCGCTCCGCTTCTTCAGGCCGACCTGCCCGCCGACGCGGATCCGCGGCTCCAGCAGGTTACGATCGGTCATCTGCTTTCCATGCAGGCGGGGCTGGGTCGGACCTCCGGCCCAAACTACGGGCGCTGGGTGGCAGACGACAACTGGGTGCGGGCAGCGCTCGCCATGCCCTTCGACGACGATCCGGGCGGCACCATGCTCTATTCCACCGGCTCGACCCATCTCCTTTCGGCGATCCTGACGCGGCGGACCCGCCGCTCGACGCTGGAACTGGCGCGCGAATGGCTCGGGCCGCAGCAGGGCTTTTCCATCGCCGCCTGGGACCGCGACCCACAGGGCATCTATCTCGGCGGCAACCAGATGGCCATGAGCCCGCGCTCGCTGCTCGCCTTTGGCGAGCTCTACCGCAGCGGCGGGATGAGCCGCAGCGGACGGCAGCTCGTGCCGGCCGACTGGATCAAGCTCTCCTGGCAGCCACGCACAGCCTCCCGTTTCACCGGTGACGGTTATGGCTATGGTTGGTTCATGCGTCAGATCGCGGGCGAAGCGGTCTTCTACGGGTGGGGGTATGGCGGGCAGATGGTCTACGTTGTGCCCGGGCGCGCGTTGACCGTGGTCATGACTTCAGATGAAAACGGCCCCGCCGGACGCAGCGGCCACCGCGACGATCTCCATGCCCTGCTCGAGCGGATCATTGAGGCGACGAAAGACGTGCGCGAGGCTCGCAGCAACTAGTATCTCTGCACAGAGAATTTGAAGGGCTTGGCGTCTACCAGACGATCCTGATGGCGCTGGCGATGATCATCATCTGCGCCATGGTCGGCAAGCGCGAGTCGGCCCAGCAGGTGCTCATCGCGCTGTTCAAGGCCGATTCCGGCCGCGGCATCGTCGCCGGACTGGCCGTCGCCTTCATCGGCCTCGTCGCCGACCGGCTGTTCAACGCCTGGACGGCAAAGGCACGGGCAAGGCTGGGGTAGCCGGAAACAGCCGCTCCGGCGTTCGTGAGGTCGTCCGTCATGAGTGCAGGCATCTCCTTTCCGTTGACCTGGGTTTGGCTCGTAAACACATCCCAGCCAGGAATAGCCGCTCGCTGTGCGCCTGCCTTCAGCATTCATCGGCACCGCCAAAAGCGGCAACGTCCCAAAATCGGGAACATGTGTCCTGGGCATTGGTTTGTAGTCATGCCGCTGAGGTGGCGAAAATTTCGAAAGACTGTGAGCTCCAGCTGCCTAAGCGCGATGAACCGATGATAGACGACGGCGATGGTCCCGCTCATGACGAAGCACATCGAGACGCTTTATCTGAACGTCGCCTACTGGTGAACGGCGGCGGAGCGAACAATCTACGCTGGTTATGGGTGCTCGCCGTTGCCATCGTGGGGTTGTTTTCTGCGCTTTGGTTCATCACGGCGACGAATCCTCGGTCGGAGCCTGACGATCGGACATTGATGGGAGGCGATGCGGCTCGCGGGCGGCTCGTCTTTGCTGCGGCCGGCTGCGGTTCCTGCCATGCGAGGCCAGGCCAATCCGATCCGCTCAATCTTGGTGGCGGCCTAGCACTCGCATCCCCTTTCGGAACGTTCCGCGTTCCCAATATCTCACCGGATCCCATCGATGGAATCGGATCATGGTCGGCCGCCGATCTGGCAAATGCGTTGATCTCCGGCGTGTCGCCGGCTGATGAACATTATTATCCCGCTTTCCCTTATCCCAATTACACAGGCATGCGTATCGAGGACGTTGGGGATCTCTATGCCTATCTGCAAACGCTGCCGGCCGTTTCCGGGCGCCCGCCGCCGCACGACCTCCCTCTGCTGTTTCGTATCCGCCGCCTTCTTGGCCTCTGGAAACTGCTGTTCTTCGATGAGGGCGGATCAGAGGCACGCCTGAACGGCGATCCCGTTCATGATCGAGGCGCCTATCTGGTAGAGGTACTCGGGCATTGTGACGACTGCCATTCGACGCGCAACAGCCTGGGGGCGATCAAGCCGTCAACGCGGTTCGCGGGAGGTCCCGATCCCGAGGGTACGGGGTTTGTACCGAACATCACGCCGAGCAGTATCGGCCAGTGGTCCGAGACCGAGATCGCAGAAATTCTGACGAGCGGGAGAACGCCGGAACACCTGCGCGTGGGATCGTCGATGGTCGATGTCGTCTCCAATATCACTCAACTGCCGCAAAGCGACCGCCTGGCGATCGCGCGCTACATCAAGTCTCTGCCGGCACGGCCAACACCGCATCCCTGACTCAGCGTGAATACTTGACTCAACGGGCATAAAGATAGGCTGCAAGATCTCTCGCCTCTGCTTCCGAAATACCGGTTGCGGGCATTGCCGACCGTGATGAAAAGCGCTGCGGGAAAACAATCCATTGGACGAGATTGTCCGGGGTATTGTTGACCACCCCGCCAACGTAGACCTGCTGCCGCAGATCGACGAGCGGTCCGCCGACCTTGCCGTCCGCGCCGGCTATGCCCGGAATGACGTGGCATCCTCCACAGCCATACCTGCGAAAAATCGCGGGGGCCCGTGACGGATCACCGCCTGTCATCGCCACCGCCACCGCGCGACGCTGCTCACGGTCTTTGATGAGGTTGGCTCCGACCCCGACCAGCAGCAATCCCAACAGGGCGCTCGCCAAAACAAAACGGAAATCAGGGCGAAGGGAAACGACGGGCATCGAGACCTCCCTTGCCCGAATTTGCGATCCACAGCGCAAGCATCGTCAGCGCCGCTCCGGCATAGATGATGCCGCCGGGCACCCACATTAGGATTCCCGCCAGTTGCTGATCCTCCAGCGGCGTCAGGCCCCAGTCATCGGCGGTTCGCGTCTGCGTCACATAGATGGCGCGCGGTGCAAGCGCGATCAGGGCGCCGAGAACACTGGTATGCAGCATGGTGAGGAACAGGTGGCACGAGGCAAAGCCGCGGTCGCTTCGCCAGACCATTACCCACCAGAAAAGGACCGCCGTGACGAAAAAGCTCACATGCTGCAGCCGGTGAAGCGTTATATCGCTCAGCGCTGCATCAAACAGGACTGGCGCATGCCAGACCCATATGGCGAGACCGTGCAGCAGGGTTGCTCCGGGTCCTGTTCTCAAGGCCTCCCAGGTCTTTCCGACAAGAGCCGTTTTCACGGCGTTGCGGACCAGACGCCGGCTCGACCTCGGCAGACCCCAGAGCAGCACGCCCATTGGTCGCGCCAGCACAAAAAGCGGCGCCGAAACCGCCATGACGAGCTCATGCTCCACCATATGGAAGGTGAACAGGTGCTCCCCTAGATAATGTAGAGGTGAAATCAACGCAGCCGCCAACACGATCCATCCGACCCAATAAGCGGCTGCGGATCTGATCAGAAAGTGCCGACCGTTCGACCGCTGCGACAGCCTGAACGAACCGGCTGCGTAGAGACCGCCGGCCACGGCGATCGGAACGACGACCCACGGATCGAAAGTCCAGACGAATGCCGAGCCATGCGCTTCCCCGTCATGCGCCGCCACCCGGCTGGCACCCATCAGAAGCAGCACGATGGCGGTCAGCGTTCGCATGCACTCAGCAGCAGCGTAGCTGCTCCCTGCAGGACAAGGGCAAAGACGAAGGTGAGGCCGAGGAGTACATTCAGCGTGCTGACGAAGAGCTTGGTTCTAGAGGCTGTCGAACTGCCATCGTCACGCGAGATGAGCACGCCTGTCAGCGCCAGAAAGGTAGCGGCGAACGCCGCTACCGCCGTCCAGCTGGTGCTGCTGGCACAGTCCACATAGGGAAGCATTTGGCCGAGTTGGGTGTTGATCGCCCAAACGCCCGGCGCCAAAAATCCGCTATACCTCGCCGCTCCGATACTCATAGACGTGGCACCCAATAAATACAGGCATAGAGAGGAAGCCACGCAACGACGACAAAGTTCCAATAGAGTGCATTGTCTTCGACATCACCATACCGGCGCACATTGTCGCCATGCCGAGAAAACATCAGGCACGCCAACACCAGCGTATCGATGAGATCCGTGATGATATGGACGGTGTGAAGGCCGAGTATGGTCCATACAATCGAGCCGTAGGCGCTATCGTCCCAGTTCACATGCTGAGCCGGAAATTCGAAAATGCGCAACGCGAGTGGCGCTATGCCGCACAGCGACATCACCACGAGGCCGATGCGAACCCTTCCCAGCTTCCTCTGATGCGCCCAGCGGGATACGAGGACGTTCGGCACGACGCTCGCCAGGAGCAGAACTGTCAAACATGTTCCCGCAAACAGATCGGGCGGCGGCACATCGGGCGGCCAGTGCGGCGCCAGGCTCATGAGGTAGAAATAGACGGCTATCGCCAGGCCGAAGGCGGATCCTTCGATGAGGATGAAGGTGCACGTGCCCCACCAGGCCGGGCTTGCTATTCCCATGCCGTGCAGCGGCAGTTTCGAAACATCGAGGACCGGCCGTTCCTTCACGACTCATCCTCCGCAATACCCTTCGGCCAGAACCATCCGATCAGGGTGATCGCGATCGGGATGGAGCCCCAGACGATGGCCCAGGGCGAAAAGATCGACCAGATCAGCATGATCAAAGTGGCGATAGCCGCCCAAAATGGCCAGACCGAATCCCGCGGCGATGACTCGCGCGCTTCTGGCAGGGCTTCAACAACGCTGCTGATCAAAAGTTCGCGACGATCGGTCCGCAGGCCTGAGGCCACCGGCAGTTCATCAGATCCACACCAAAGAGGATCGCGCGCATCGACGACCGGAATGCGACGAAAATTATAGGGAGGAGGCGGCGAATTCATTGCCCATTCAAGGGTCGATGCGTTCCATGGATTTTGCCCGGCCGGCCTGCCGGCCGACCAACTGCGAACGACGTCAATGAAGAAGACGAGAAAGCCTGAAAACAGGATGACTGCGCTGAGGCTGATGAACAGATTAAGCCCGCCCCAGGGCATCTCCGGCTGATAGGTGTAGATGCGGCGCGGCATGCCCTGCAACCCGAGAATGTGCATCGGGAAAAAGGTAAGGTTGAAGCCGATGAAGATCAGCCAGAATGACCACCGCCCCAGCCGCTCGCTCATCATCCGGCCGGTCATCTTGGGAAACCAGTAATAGATGCCAGCGATCAAGGGGAAGACCGCGCCGCCGATCAGCACGTAGTGGAAGTGCGCGACGACGAAATAGGTGTCGTGGACCTGAGCGTCAAACGGCACCGACGCCACCATCACTCCCGTCAGGCCACCGATCACGAATGTGATGATGAAGCCGATCACGAAGAGCAGAGGCGTCTTGAATATCGGCCGCCCTGCCCAGAGCGTCGCCAGCCAGCAGAAGATCTGGACGCCCGCGGGAATCGCGATCGCCATACTCGATGCGGTGAAAAAGCTCTCCGCGAGCCGCGGCAGCCCGACCACGAACATGTGATGCACCCACAGCCCGAACGCCAATACTCCGGTCGCGATCAGCGCCATCACCACGGGTAGATAACCGAATATCGGACGCTGCACGAACGTCGGAAGTATGGTTGAAACCATGCCGACCGCCGGCAAAAAAATGATGTAGACCTCCGGGTGACCGAAGAACCAGAACAGGTGCTGCCAGAGCAGTACATCGCCGCCTTCGGCGGGATTGTAGAATTGCGTTCCGACGAGACGATCCATGATCAGGGTCGAACTCTCGAACATGATGGCCGGCATCGCCATGATGACGACGAACGCCATAACGAGCATGGACCAGACCAGCAGGGGTATCCGATCGAGCGACATGCCCGGCGCGCGTTGCTTCAAAATCGTGACGACAATTTCCACCGCGACCGCGAGCGCCGACAATTCGGTGAAGGTGATCATCTGTGCCCAGACGTCAGCGCGTTTGCCTGAGCCATATTCAGGTCCCGAGAGAGGCACGTAAGCAAACCAACCGACATCCGGCGCCGTGTCGAGCGCAAAGGAAATCCAAAGCAGGATGCCGCCGGCCAGAAATACCCAATAGGAAAAGGCATTCAGTCTCGGGAAGGCTATATTGCGCGTGCCGACCATCAGAGGCACGAGATAAACCGCCATGGCTTCCATCACCGGCACGGCGAACAGGAACATCATGTTCGACCCGTGCATGGTGAAGATCTGGTTATAGCGATCCGCGTCGATAAAGCGCGCCTCCGGCTGCGCCAGCTGGATGCGCATCGCAAGCGCGAGCATGCCGCCGAGGATAAGAAACACGAATGCGGTGACGATGTAGCGCCGCGCGATCACCTTGTGATCAACGGCGGCGATCGCACCCCAAAAGCTCGTCCGTCCGGCCCAAGTCCGATCGAGCTGACGGTCGAGTTCGGCATCGTCCAGATTGATGTCGGTCGCTGCCGATGATCTCCGCTCGGTCGTCATTTCAGGCTGTCCATATAGGCGGAGATCTGCCGCAGTTCGTCGGCCGAGAGCGGCACCATCGGCATGTTGTTGCCGGGCTTGAGCGTCTGCGGGTCGGCGATCCAGGCTGCAAGCGAGCCGCGGGTGTTCTCAAGTAGCCCGGCGGCGATGCTGTGGCGGCTTCCTATATGGGTTAGATCCGGGCCGGTGGTCCCGGATGCCTCGGTCCCGCGGATCGTGTGGCAGGCAGCACATTGTCTCGCCATAAACACGGCTTTGCCGGCGACAATTTCCGGCTCGCGTGGCTGCAGGCCTTCTTTCCGCTGGGCTGAGGCCCATTGCCGGTAACTCTCCTCGTCTTCCGCGATGACAAAAAGAGCCATATGGCTGTGCTGAAGCCCGCAGAACTCAGCGCATTGGCCGCGATAGACGCCTGGCCGCTCCGCCCGAAGCGTCAGGATATTCTCTCGCCCCGGAATAAGATCCTGCTTTCCCGCAAGGCTCGGCACCCAGAAGGAGTGGATGACGTCGCTGCTTTCGAGCCGCACACGCACCGCTTTCCCGACAGGAATATGGATTTCGTTGGCGGTATGGAAAGACTGCGCTGGATCGGCGTCCTCATAGATGAACTGCCACCACCATTGCTGGGCGCGAACACGGATCGTCACGTCGCGATCCCGAGCCGGGTCGAGGCCGCGCGTCGTGTAAAAGCTGGCGATCGTCAATCCGCTGATGATGAGTGCCGTCGCCGCGACCGCCCCGGATACCGCTATCGTCATCCGCCGATGCAAGCTTCGATCATCAGCCGCCTGCCCGTCACGACGGCGCATGAGCGACCAGATGAGCACGAGCATGACGATGATCCACACGGCGAAACAGGTCGCCACGACGAAAATGATCAGGCTTTTGAGAAGGATCGCGGTATGCCCGTGTGCGTCGAGAGCCGACTGAACGCCGCCGCATCCGGAAAGCAATAGCAGGAGCGGGAGGGAAATCGCGGCTGTTTTCAAGGCGACGGCCCCTGCTCTGGACGACGGACCGGGGCCGACCCCTGATCGAAGAGGATCGCAGCCGGCGCACGATTCTCCGCCGGCCGGGTCTGCCGGTCGTCGTTCCTGCTTGGCGCAGTCAGCTTAGCGGAATAGGCTCCGATGGCTTTGACGTAGCCCGCGAGCTGCCAAATCTCATCAATTGTCATTTTGTGACGGAATGCCGGCATCCCATGCGGGCGCCCATCACGAATGGAAGCTGCAATCGAAACCATCGATGGCCCGTATAGCCACCATCCGTCCAAAAACGATGGCCCGGCCCCGCCCTCTCCGTCGCCGTGACATGATGCGCAGCCGAACCAGGAATAGAGGCGCTTGCCCTGGTTGAGATCGTAAGCTGTCTCCTCATAGGGTTGGCCCAGCGCAAAATAGACTTCCGGTGGAGCGCCCGCTATGCCGTTCGGCATCAGGCGCAACCCGTCGAGCGCTGCCGATACAGGGGGATCGACGCGGTATTGTCGCGGCTGCCGTAGCAGACCCACAGTAGCCACCACTGCGAGCGCAACGACAAAGAGACCAGCGATAGCAAGCAGCCTGAATGCTTTGCGTGAGAAAATTGGGCCTGAGAAAGTTGGGCCTGAAACAGTTGACGACATCGCGGACCTCTCACCCGGCGATCCTCAATTGATCGGCATGTGGCTCGGCCGGTTGAGACGTGCCGGCGGAAGCTTGTAGGATGGCGTTTTCGCCCCGATCCCCAACGGGACCGTTGTCAAAGCCGATGCCCGGCGTTTTTCCCTGATCCTCATTGGGTTCTGCCGGCAAAGTTTGCGCGAGAAATCAAACCGTCAAGGAACCGCATAGTTCCAATACCGTTCGAACTTTCCGCTCCTTCCGATTTTACGCAGGCGCACCAGCCAGCAACCAGGGGCAGCTGTCGCTGACGCCAGATCTGGCGCAAGTGTCGCAAAATGGCGGTACCTTGATGGTGCACACAGGCCCGCTAAACCATTGGTTAGCAGGCCTTTTGAACTGGTATTGGTTGGAGCCGGACTTGAACCTGGCGAAAGCAGCTTGGATTGCCGCTGCTGTGGTGCGCTGAGGAAGCTGCTATTCCGCCGCCACCCCTTTCACTTCCAGATAGCTCTCCATCGAATCATCCATCGCCTGCAGCCATGGCGTATGGTGCAACGGCGCCATCGTGCCGGTCATCAGGGAGCGGTAGGCGTGGTCGCGGAAGCTCATGATGTCTTGCGCCTTGTGGTGCTCCCATTCCATGAAGGTCTGATTTGTCGCCTCGACGTCGAATCCCGGATAATCGGTCTGCTCCATCAACTCCTTGGTGTAGTCGCCCTGGAACCAGATCATCTGCTCGGCGTCTTCCAGCGTTTCCTCGCGCGCCCGCCATCTCCTGCCATGTTCCGCCATCGCTTCTGCCGAGGGCAGTTCGATGCGGCCCATGATGACGTCGCGCGCGAACCAGGCCTGCGCGTCGAACATGTTGAAAGTGTAGAACTGGTCCTGCATGCCGATATAGGACAGCTGAGGGTTCTTCTCCCAGACGACGCCCTCATAGAGCCCGTCCGGCCACATGCGGTTGGCGGTCTTGAGCTTCAGATCCTCGGTGAGGAACGGGAATGAATGGAGGTAGCCCGTGCACAGGATGATGGCGTCGACATCCCTGGTGCTGCCGTCCTTGAAATGCGCGGTCCTGCCGACGACCTTCTGCAGCAGCGGCACTTCCTTCCAGTTGTCAGGCCAATTGAAGCCCATTGGCTTCGAGCGGTAGCTGGAGGTGATCGATTTGGCGCCGTATTTGTAGCATTGCGAGCCGATATCCTCGGCCGAATAGGAGCGGCCGATGATCAGGATGTCCTTGTCCTTGAATTCCATGGCGTCGCGGAAATCATGGCTGTGCAGGATGCGGCCATTGAAGCTCGAAAAACCCTCGAAATAGGGAACGTTGGGTATGGAAAAATGCCCCGAGGCAACAACGACGTTGTCGAACTCTTCGGAATAGGTGACGTCGTTGGTGCGGTCATGCGCGGTGACGGTGAACTTTTTCGTCGCGTCGGAGAAGGTCACCATGCGCACCGGGCTGTTGAAGCGCACCCATTTGCGCACGTCGGATTTTTCGACGCGGCCCTTGATATAGTCCCACAGCACTGCGCGCGGCGGGTAGGAGCCGATCGGACGGCCAAAGTGCTCCTCAAACGTGTAGTCGGCGAATTCGAGGCATTCCTTCGGTCCGTTCGACCAGAGGTAGCGGTACATCGAGCCATGCACCGGGTCGCCATGCTCGTCGAGGCCGGTGCGCCAGGTGTAATTCCACAAGCCGCCCCAGTCGGACTGCTTTTCGAAGCAGACGATTTCCGGAATGTCCGCACCCTTGTCGGCCGCCGACTTGAAGGCTCGAAGCTGGGCCATGCCGGAAGGTCCGGCTCCGATGACGGCAACACGACTTTTCATTGCGGGCCTCCCGGTCTCATTTCTCTAACGAAACAAATTTCACTGACAGGACAGTAATTGCCCGTTCGATGCTGTCAACAGGCCTTCTGCTGAAACCACGTTTCAGCAGATCGGATTTTCAGCAAAACCGCTGATGGCGGAAACCCGGAGAGCATGCCATTCGACATAATGTGGCTTTGCTGTCGCAGTTGCGCTCTGTATCCGCACTGAATATGTTCACCGTGAGTGAAATAAATCTGCAGAACGGGGTGGCGACATGGCGAAGAAAGCTTCCAATTTCAGGAATGGGGCAGCCGCCCAGGCCAAGCCGTCGCCGAAGGGTGTGGCAACGATCCGGACGCCACTGACTCAAGACCCGCACGCTGTTCGCGACACCCGTGAAAAAGTCCTGGAGGTGGCGATCGGCCGCGAGGTGCGGGCGTTTCGCAAAAAACTCGGCATCACCGTCGCCGATCTTGCGGCTGCCACCGACATTTCGCTTGGCATGCTGTCGAAGATCGAAAACGGCATCACCTCGCCGTCGCTGACCACTTTGCAGGCGTTGTCGCGGGCGCTCGGCGTTCCGGTCACCGCCTTCTTCCGCCGCTTCGAGGAAGAGCGCAGCGCCGTCTTCGTCAAGGCCGGCGAAGGCCTCGACGTCGAGCGGCGCGGCACGCGTGCCGGCCACCAGTACAATCTGCTAGGCCATATCGGCTCCAACACCAGCGGCGTCGTCGTCGAGCCTTATCTGATCACGCTGACCGAAGATTCCGATGTGTTCCCGACATTCCAGCACGAAGGCATGGAGTTCCTCTACATGCTTGAAGGCGAGGTTACCTACCGCCACGGCAACAACCTCTATCCGATGAAGCCCGGCGACAGCCTGTTCTTCGACGCCGATGCGCCGCACGGACCGGAAGTGCTGACGGTTCTGCCGATGCGTTATCTCTCGATCATCTGCTATCCGCAGAGTAGCGCGGGGTGAGCGGGACGCAAGCAGACCCCCTCACCCGGATTACCAACCGAATTGCGAAGGGCAATTCGGGGCAATCCGACCTCTCCCCGAGGGGAGAGGAGACCGGCAGCGCCGGCGCCTACCTCTCTTCTCCCCAGCGGGGAGAAGGTGGCCGCGAAGCGGCCGGATGAGGGGGACCTTGCTTTAGTCCGGCCCAAATCCTGGGCTTGTCGGGCTGCCGTCGTCGAGCTTCGACAGCCACTCGACCAGCGTCGGCCGATAGCGCGTCAAGCCCTTGTAATTGGCGAGTTCTTCGGGAAGGTCACGGATGACGCGGTGCAGGCGCCGCGCCCATTTCGGCTGCGTCACCAGTTCGTCCATCTTGATGAGATAGCAGCGGATCGGGAAGACGATGCCGTTCGAGCGCGGCAGCCGCCAGAAGCTCTGCAATTCGACGCGCAGATGGACCTTGTCACCGACGTTTTCGGGCGTCACCGTCGCCCGGTCCGGACCCCATTTGTGATAGTTTTCCGGGCTGGTGTCGAGGCGCGGATTGATGGTCATCGTCCAGTTCAGCCGCCGCGCCGGCTTGCCTTGCTGGATGTTGGTGAGGAATTTCAGCGCCCGGACGAATATGCCCCTCTCATGCGCCAGCGGCACCGGCGCGTGCCACTCGAAGAAATTCATGCCGATGTCGAAATCGAGCGACCAGTCGGCCTGGGTGGTGACCATGCCGGCGTCCATCCACAGATTGCCGTCGCGCTGGTCGAGGATGCAGAAATCGCCTTGTGATTGCCGCGTGATGTATTCCATCGGCCCATAGGGCAGCGTCGACACGTCACCGAAGGTGAAGGTGTCGTCGATGCCGAGCGGCCGGTTTATCCAGCGCCATCTGTCGCCATCGCGCGTCAGCGTGAAATGCTCGGGATAGCCCAGCGCCTGCTGTTCCATCAGAAGTTCGAGCAGGTCCCAGCCGGCCAGCGTCATGTGCGGCAGCGACTGGCAGCGCAGCGGGTCCTCCGCCAGCACCAAAGCGCGGTCCTGCATTTCGGCGACATAGTGCTCGTCAACGTCGATCAGGTTTTCGAGCACGCTGCCCTTCGGCCCCAGAACATGCGGCTCGATGTTGACCGCATACATGTAGCTGTCTTCGTGGAACGGGAACGGAAACCGCCTGATGTGCTCCGGGCTGTTCCTGAAGGTAAAATCGTTACGGAACGTTTCGTTACGAAAGGTGATGCCCAAGCTCCGCCTCCTATCTTTCCAGCACCAGCGACCTGCCCTCGAAGCGCGACACGCAAGGCATGATCTTCTTGCAGGATCGGTGCTCTTCCTCGCTCAGCCAGTGGTCGTTGTGGATGAATTTGCCGTCATGCGCGATGACATTTGTTTCGCACTGGCCGCAGACGCCGCCGCGGCAGAGATAGGGCGGATCGACGCCGGCGGCCTCGATGGCCTCGAGCAGGCTCTGCTGCTCGCCAACGCGGATCGTCTTGCCGCTGACCGCCAGCGTCACGTCGAACGGCGCGCCGGGCTGCGGTGCGGCGAAATGCTCGAAATGCACAGTTTCCGCCGGCCAGCCCAGCGCAGCGGCACGATCGCACACCCAGCCGATCATGCCGGACGGGCCGCAGACATAGAGATGCGTGCCGAGCGGCTGCGACGACAGCAGCCGGTCGAGCTCGATGCGCTCGTCGCGATCGTCGTGATAGAGCCTGACCCGGCGGTCGTAGCGCTCTCTCAGCACATCGGCATAGGTGCCGAGCGATGCGGTGCGGCAGGTGTAGTGCAGCTCGAAATTGCCGCCTTGCGCCGCCAGCTGCGCGGTCTGCGCCATGAACGGCGTGATGCCGATGCCTCCCGCCAGCATCAGGTGTTTTCTGGCGCGCAAATCGAGCGAGAACAGATTGACCGGATAGCTGATCACCATCTCCATGCCCGGCCTGACGTTGCTGTGCATGAACAGCGAACCACCGCGGCCGACATCGTCGCGGCGCACCGAGATCGTGTATTCGCGCGTATCGAGCGGCGAGCCCATCAGCGAATAGGGGTTGAGCCTGGTCCGCTCGCCGTCGTGCATCTCCACCACAACATGAGCGCCGCCGGAAAATGTCGGCAAAAGCTGCCCGTCGCGCCGGCGGAAATGGAAGCGCGTGACCAATTCGTTGACCGGAACGACGTCGCTCACCACGACGTCAAGCTTGGTGGTGCCGGTGCTCATCGAAAGATCTCCTCCGTCGGAGGAATTTCGCTGCGGTCTTCCGCATTGATGCAGACGCCCTGGAACGCCGCGAGGCGCCTAGAATAGTGATCGCGTACCAGGAGAAGCAGGCCGCAATGCGAACAGGTCGCCGGCTGCGTCGTCACGTTCTCGGTGATGCCCTTGCAATGGACGCACTGGATGCGGCGCGCCAGCGAGCCGCGATGCTCGGTCTGGATCGAGGTGTGGTCGATGCCGGCTTCGAGCGCCACCTGCATGGCCTGGCCGATCAGCCCCTCGGTGCCGGCGAGATAGAGGCGCAGGCCCATATGCGCGTTGGCCAAGGTCTGCTTCAGCCGCGGCAAGGCACTGGCGAAGGAAGGCCCCTGATAGAACTGCGCCGGCCTCAGCGCTTCGAGCGCGGCGACGTGATGGCCGTCATTGCCGGGGATGAAGATGATGTGGGCATCGGCAAAGAAGCCCGCCGGCGCCTTGGTGGCCAAGTCTGATATCGCCAGCGCTCCTTCTGCATCCGCCACGAAGAGATGGTGCTTGCCGGGCTGCCGGGACAGGGTTCCGTAGACCGGCCGGCTGATGATGCTTTTCGCTGCCATTCTCCCAGTATGCCTCAGCCTTTCGCCGTGCGCTTGGTCTTCTTCGGATCATCGAACGGAAGCGGCTCAGCCGTCGCGCTGATGGCGCCGCTCTGGTTGCGGATCTCGAGCCTGGTGCCCTGGACGGCACAGTCGACATCGAGCCGGGCAATGCCCATCGATTTCTGGACCAGCGGAGAATACATGGCGCAGGTCACCACGCCGACCTTTTTGCCGTCGCGATAGACCGGCGCGCCCTCGTCGGCCGGCTCCTTGCCTTCGAGCAGCACGCCGAAGATCTTGAACCGCTCCTTGCCCTTGAGGCGGTAGTGCTCCTCGGCACCGCGAAAGCCTGTCTTGCCGGGGCTGACGGTGAAGTCGAGGCCGAGTTCCCACAGCGTGTCGCCGGGGCCTTCGTTCTCGAACGGATATTTCTGCGAATTGTCGTAGGGGTAGAACAAGAGGTAGCTCTCGACACGCAGCATATCGAGCGTGGTGAACCGGCACGGGATGATGCCGGCGCTCTTGCCCTCATCGAGGATGGTGTCCCAGATCGTGCCGGCATCCTGGCCACGGCAGAAGATCTCGTAGCCGCGTTCGCCGGTGTAGCCGGTGCGCGAGATCATCACCGGATAACCGAACAGTTGGGTCTGCATGTGGTGGAAATAGTTGAGGTCGCGAATGCCCGGCACATGCTTTGCCAAATAATCGACTGATGTCGGCCCCTGCAGCGAAAGGTCGTGCAGATTGTCGTCGAAACGAAGCGAGACATCGCGGCCCATGGCGGCGCGCTGCAACTCCTCATGGCCGGTGCCCGAACCGTGCACGACCATCCAGGCATTCGGGCCGGTGCGGTAGAGGATGCAATCGTCGGTGAACTTGCCGGCCTCGTTGAGCATGCAGGCATAGGCCGACTTGCCGGGATAGATCTTTTCCACGTCGCGCGTCGTCGCCAGGTCGATCAGGTGCGAGGCATGCGGCCCGGTGATGTGGACCTTCTTCAGGCCCGACACGTCCATCAGCCCGGCCTTGGTGCGGATGGCGATATACTCCTCGTCGGCGTCCTTGTCGTAGGTCCAGGCGGTGCCCATCCCGCTCCAGTCTTCGAGCTTCGAACCGAGCGCACGATGGCGATCCGCCAAGGTCGAAAATCTCCAGGATGCGGTCATGGACTTGTTTCTCCTCAACACGATTGCCGACGTTTCGCCGCTTCAGGGCACTGAGGCCCGGCGGCGGTCCGCGCCATATTGACTCAAAACTCCAAAAGCGCGCAATACTAACATGCAAAAAGTTTTACTGAGAGGCAAGGAACGCAACTGAACGGAGGGGACATGCAATGGAAGGGAATCTCAACGCGCTAACGACCATTTTCACGGAATTCTATTACTGGGTGACCATCGTCATGATGTTCCTGATCCATGTCGGGTTCTGCATGTACGAGGTCGGCGTGTCGCGTCGGCGCAATCATCTGAAAACGCTTATGAAGAACGCGATGGCGATCCCGCTCGTAACGATCACCTTCTTTTTTTTCGGCTGGTGGATCTATTTCGGTTTCCCCAACGGGCCGGGCATCGCCGGCGGGCTTGTCACCGCACCATTCGCCGAATCGTGGAATCCGCTGATGGGCACCCACCTCTCCGGTGTCAATCCAGGCGAGACGGGGGTCACGCCTACCGATGCCGCGCTGTGGCATCGCCTCAACGGCGTGTTCTGGGGCGCCTTCCTGCTGTTTTCCATCACGACGGCGTCGATCGTCTCGGGTTCGATCATCGAGCGCGCGCGCTCGGGTGCGTTCTGGATCGTCGCGGTGCTTGTCGGCTCGGTCCTGTGGATCCTCGACGCATCCTGGGGCTGGCATCCGCAAGGCTGGATGGTGAAGCTGTGGGGCTATCATGACGCCTATGCGTCGGGCGTCGTGCACGCGATCGCGGGCGGAGCGGCGCTCGCCTTTCTCATCGTGCTGGGCCCGCGCATCGGCAAGTTCAGGCCCGACGGCACGGCGCGCGACATCCCGCCCCACAATGTCTGGCTGGTCACGATCGGCTTGTTCCTGATCTTCACCGGTTTCTGGGGCTTTTATGCCGCGTGCAACATTCCACTGATCAGCCCGGCCACGATTGCCGGCCAGATCACCGGCGAGACCTGGACGGCGACCAACATCTATCTCGCGCCGACCACGCTCTCGGCGATCACCTTCAACTTTCTGATGTCGCTGTCGGGCGGCATGCTCGCCGGCTACATCGTCTCGAAAGGCGACCCGTTCTGGACGTTCTCGATGGGGCTTTGCGGCATCATCTCGGCCTCGGCCGGCAACGACCTCTATCACCCGATCCAGGCGATGCTGATCGGTGCGATCGTCCCGACCATCTGCTACAAGCTGCATTATTTCGTCGAACGTCGCTTCAAGATCGATGATGCGGTCGGCGCCGTTGCAGTGCACGGCTATGGCGGCTTCCTCGGCGTCGTGGTCGCGGGCTTCATGCTGTGGGGACAGCCGTCCTCGCCCTATGAAGGCTTCGTGCACATCAACCCGCTCGGCAATTTCGCTGGCGCGGTGCTGATGTTCGTGCTCGGCTTCGTCCCCACCTTTGTCGTCTGCAAGATCCTCAACAGCATGAACCTGCTGCGCGTACCGGCGAAGGTCGAACTCGAGGGCGTCGACTTCGCCCTCAACCATGCGTTCGACGCCTCTGTCCGCGAAGTGGGAACCGCCGAAAGGCCATGATCAAATAGTCAACGGGCAAGGAGAAACCGCAATGTCTACCAATGGAATGGAAAGTTGGGCCGTGGACCTCAAGGACATCGGCGCGATCTACCCGTTTCAGGGTTCTGAAGTCGTGATGGTCATCATCGGCCTCGTCTTCTGGATCGGGTGGCACGTCCTCCAGACGCGCCACGAGAACGCTGAAATCGAAGCAGACATGGCTGCGGATCGCACCGGAGAGGAAACCAGAAAGGCGATCGATCGCCATTCAGTCGCCACCGGTCGCCCTGGCGCGTCATTTGCACCAGGCGACTTGTCCAAGATGAAAAAAACTTTCATACGAGTTGAATTCGCTTGATGAAGCTGGTAGCACCTAAATCATACTTCAGCTCGGGAGCCTGACATGTGCGGAATCGTCGGACTGTTTTTGAAGGACAAGTCGCTCGAGCCCCGGCTTGGCTCGATGCTTTCGGAGATGCTGATCTCGCTCAGCGATCGCGGTCCCGACAGCGCCGGCATCGCCATCTATGGAGCGCCATCCGGCAACGAGGCCAAGATCACCATCCAGTCGGCAAAGCCGGAGCACGATTTCCGCAACCTGGATGCCGAACTCGCCAGGGCGATCGGAACGCCGGTGAACATCGCGGTGAAATCGACGCATGCGGTCGTCAGGACGACGCCCGACAAGATCGATGAAGTGCGCGAGGCGATCCAGGCGCTGCGCCCCGATATCCGCATCATGGGCGCCGGCGACGTCGTCGAAATCTACAAGGAAGTCGGCTTGCCGGAAGCGGTCGTCGACCGGTTCGACGTGCGCAGCATGACCGGGACGCACGGCATCGGCCATACCCGCATGGCGACGGAATCGGCAGTGACGACGATGGGCGCGCATCCGTTCTCGACCGGCGCCGACCAGTGCCTGGTGCACAACGGCTCGCTGTCCAATCACAACAATGTCCGTCGCGAGCTGATCCGCGAAGGCATGAAATTCGAAACCGAGAATGACACGGAAGTCGCGGCCGCCTATCTCTCCTCGCAGATGGCACATGGCAAGAATCTCAGCGAGGCGCTGGAAGGCACGCTGAGCGACCTCGACGGCTTCTTCACCTTCGTCGTCGGCACCAAGAACGGCTTCGGCGTGGTGCGCGATCCGATCGCCTGCAAGCCTGCCGTCATGGCCGAGACCGACCAGTATGTCGCCTTCGGCTCGGAATATCGCGCGCTCACCAAACTGCCCGGCATAGATAATGCGAGGGTCTGGGAACCCGAGCCCGCAACCGTCTATTTCTGGGAGCATTGAGTTCATGCCGGCAATCAACGTCTCCAAGGCACTCGACCAGGGCCATGCGTCACGGGTCTTCGACCTGGCCGAGATGCCGCTGCGCGAGCTCAACCAGGCGCTTCATAATTTGACCCTCGGTTCGAACGAGACCGCCTGGGAAGTGCTCAATCCGAAAGGCAGCCATTCGGTCGCCGTCGGCGTCGACCAGCCGGTCACCATCGATGTCCGCGGCAGTGTCGGCTATTATTGCGGCGGCATGAACGACGGCAGCGCCATCACCGTGCATGGCTCGGCCGGACCCGGCGTCGGCGAAAACATGATGTCAGGTTCGATAACGGTCAAAGGCGATGCCAGCCAATATGCCGGCGCCACCGGCAGGGGCGGGCTGCTGGTCATTGAGGGTAACGCGTCGTCGCGCTGCGGTATTTCGATGAAGGGCATCGACATCGTCGTAAATGGCAATATCGGCCACATGTCGGCCTTCATGGCGCAGTCCGGCAATTTGGTGGTGCTGGGCGACGCCGGCGATGCGCTCGGCGATTCCATCTACGAGGCGCGGCTGTTCGTGCGCGGCAAGGTCGGCAGCCTCGGCGCCGACTGCATTGCCAAGGAGATGCGGCCCGAGCATTTGGAGTTGCTGCAAGGCCTGCTCGACCGCGCCGGGGTGACCGGCGTCAAAGCGGCGGAGTTCAAGCGTTACGGCTCGGCGCGCACGCTCTACAACTTCAACATCGACAACGCCGAAGCGTATTGAGGCTCAATGACCTATCGCAACCCGCCGACGACGCCGCGCAAATCCGCGACCTTCGACGACTACACACTCTCCGAGATCCGCCGCGCCGCGGCGACCGGCATCTATGATATTCGCGGCGCCGGCGCCAAGCGCAAGCTGCCGCATTTCGACGACCTGCTGGTGCTCGGCGCTTCGATCTCGCGCTATCCGCTGGAAGGCTATCGCGAGCGCTGCGACACCAGCGTCGTGCTGGGTTCGCGCCATGCGAAAAAGCCGATCGAGCTGAAAATCCCGATCACCATCGCCGGCATGAGTTTTGGCTCGCTGTCCGGTCCAGCCAAGGAAGCGCTCGGCCGCGGTGCGACGCTGTCCGGCACCTCGACGACCACCGGCGACGGCGGCATGACCGAGGAAGAGCGCGGCCATTCCAAGACGCTGGTCTATCAGTACCTGCCGTCGCGCTACGGCATGAACCCGCGCGACTTGCGCCGGGCAGATGCGATCGAGATCGTCGTCGGCCAGGGCGCCAAGCCCGGTGGCGGCGGCATGCTGCTTGGCCAGAAGATCTCCGACCGCGTCGCCGAAATGCGCACGCTGCCCAAGGGTATCGACCAGCGCTCGGCCTCGCGCCATCCCGACTGGACCGGGCCCGACGATCTCGAGATCAAGATCCTGGAACTGCGCGAAATCACCGACTGGGAAAAGCCGATCTACGTCAAGGTCGGCGGCGCGCGGCCCTATTACGATACAGCACTTGCGGTGAAATCAGGTGCAGATGTCGTCGTGATCGACGGGATGCAGGGCGGCACCGCCGCAACCCAGGAAGTGTTCATCGAGAATGTCGGCCAGCCGACGCTTGCCTGCATCCGGCCGGCGGTGCAGGCGCTGCAGGATCTCGGCATGCATCGCAAAGTGCAGCTGATCATCTCGGGCGGCATCCGCAACGGCGCCGATGTGGCCAAGGCGCTGGCGCTCGGCGTCGACGCGGTGTCGATCGGCACCGCCGCACTTGTCGCGCTCGGCGACAACGATCCGCGCTGGGAGGCGGAATACAACGAGCTCGGCACCACCGCCGGCGCCTATGATGATTGGCACGAGGGCCGCGATCCGGCCGGCATCACCACGCAGGACCCCGAACTAATGAAACGGGTCGATCCGATAGCGGCCGGCCGACGGCTGGCGAATTATCTCAAGGTGATGACGCTGGAGGCTCAAACGATTGCCCGCGCCTGCGGCAAGAACAGCCTGCATAATCTCGAGCCCGAGGATCTCGTCGCGCTCACGATCGAAGCCGCCGCCATGGCCGGCGTGCCGCTGGCCGGGACCAACTGGATACCGGGGAAGAACGGCTTCTGATATCAAACTACCAAATACCAATAAGCGAGGAACTATAATGGGGAACGATCTCGCCGCCTTCGCCAAAGGGAACGGCGTCAAATATTTCATGATTTCCTACACCGACCTGTTCGGTGGGCAGCGCGCCAAGCTGGTACCGGCGCAAGCCATCGCCGAGATGCAGAAGGACGGTGCCGGCTTTGCCGGCTTTGCCACCTGGCTCGACCTGACGCCGGCGCATCCAGACATGCTGGCGGTGCCGGATCCGGATTCGGTCATCCAGCTGCCGTGGAAGCCGGAAGTCGCCTGGATTGCTGCCAATTGCATGATGGACGAAAAATCGGTCGAGCAGGCGCCGCGCAACACGCTGAGGCGGCTGATTGACGAGGCGGCGGGCGACGGTATGCATGTCAAGACCGGCGTCGAGGCCGAGTTCTTCCTGATCTCGCCGGACGGCAAGACGATTTCCGACGAATACGACACGGCGTCAAAGCCCTGCTACGACCAGCAGGCGGTGATGCGGCGCTACGATGTCATCGCCGAGATCTGCGACCACATGCTGGCGCTCGGCTGGGGCCCCTACCAGAACGATCATGAGGACGCCAACGGCCAGTTCGAGATGAACTGGGCCTTCGACGATGCGCTGGCGACCGCCGACAAGCATTCCTTCTTCAAGTTCATGGTCAAATCCGTTGCGGAAAAGCACGGCCTGCGCGCCACCTTCATGCCAAAACCATTCCCCGGCCTGACCGGCAATGGCTGCCACGCCCACATCTCGGTGTGGGACAAGGACGGCAAGACCAATGTCTTTGCCGACAACGCCATGGAGCTTGGCCTGTCGGCGAAGGGTAAGAATTTTCTAGGCGGCATCATGAAGCATGCCTCAGCACTTGCCGCGATCACCAACCCGACCGTCAATTCCTACAAGCGTATCAATGCGCCGCGGACTATTTCGGGCGCCACCTGGGCGCCGAACTCGGTGACATGGACCGGCAACAACCGCACCCACATGGTGCGCGTGCCCGGCCCCGGACGCTTCGAGCTGCGCCTGCCCGACGGCGCGGCAAACCCTTATCTGCTGCAGGCCGTCATCATCGCCGCCGGCCTCGACGGCATCCGCTCGAAGGCCGATCCCGGCAGGCGCTACGACATCGACATGTACCAGTTCGGGCATACGGTGGAGGGCGCGCCGAAGCTGCCGCTCAACCTGCTCGATGCATTGCGCGAGTTCGACAACGACAAATCGCTCAAGGCGGCGCTGGGTGAGGAATTCTCGTCGGCTTATCTAAAGCTCAAGCACCAGGAATGGAATTCCTATGCTTCCCACTTCACCCAGTGGGAGCGTGACCACACGCTGGATATCTAGAGCATCGGAACGAAAAGCGTGAGGCGATTTTCGGATGATTCCGATGCGTCAAGAAAGGTCCTGCGTGGCGCGAGCGACCTCGGAATAGATTTATGAAATACTCGATCTTCTCCCTCGCCCGCGCCGCATTTTCCGGCCACAAGACCTGGCAGCGCACCTGGCGCGACGCTAGCCCGAAGGATCACTACGACGTGGTGATCATCGGCGGCGGCGGTCACGGCCTGGCGACGGCATGGTTCCTCGCCAGTGAGTACGGCATCAGGAATGTCGCCGTGCTCGAAAAGGGCTGGATCGGCTCCGGCAATGCCGGCCGCAACACCACCATCATCCGCTCCAATTACGGGCTGCCCGGCAATACCGGCTTCTACGAGCTGTCGATGAAGCTGTGGGAGCGCATGGAGCAGGATCTCAACTACAACACTATGGTCAGCCAGCGCGGCGTCATCAATCTCTACCATTCCGATGCGCAGCGCGACGCCTATGCGCGGCGCGGCAACACCATGCGCATCAACGGCATCGATGCCGAACTCTTGGACCTTGCCGCGGTCAAGAAGATGATGCCGTTCCTGAACTTCGACAATGCGCGCTTTCCCGTGCAAGGCGGCCTGCTGCAGCGGCGCGGCGGCACGGCGCGCCACGACGCGGTGGTCTGGGGCTATGCCCATGCGGCGAGCGGGCTCGGCGTCGACATCATCCAGAATTGCGAGGTGACAGGTTTTTCGCGCGACGCCAACGGCAAGGTGACCGGCGTCGAGACTTCGCGCGGCACAATCGGCGCTGGCAAGGTCGGCATGGCCGTTGCCGGCAGTTCCTCGCGGGTCGCGGCGATGGCGGGACTGCGGCTGCCGATCGAGAGCCACGTGCTGCAGGCCTTCGTTTCCGAGGCGATCAAGCCGCTGATCCCCAACGTCATGACTTTCGGCGCCGGCCATTTCTACGTCAGCCAGTCCGACAAGGGCGGACTGGTCTTCGGCGGCGACATAGACGGCTACAATTCCTATGCCCAGCGCGGCAACATGCCTGTGATGGAAGACGTCTGCGAGGGCGGCATGGCGCTTATGCCGATGATCGGTCGCGTGCGCCTCTTGCGCCAGTGGGGCGGCATCATGGACATGTCGATGGACGGCTCGCCGATCATCGACAAGACCCCGGTGGACGGGCTCTATCTCAATGCCGGCTGGTGTTATGGCGGCTTCAAGGCAACGCCCGGCTTGGGCCTTGTGTTTGCCCATCTTCTGGCCCGCGACGAACCGCATAGGGAGGCCGCCAGATTCCGCCTCGACCGATTCCGGCGGGGCGCGATGATCGATGAAAAGGGCGTCGGCGCCCAACCGAACCTGCACTGAGGACGGTCCAAAAAGCATGCGTATTGTCTGTCCCTTCTGCGGCGAACGCGAACTCGGTGAATTCACCTATCTGGGCGACGCCAAGCCGCTGCGGCCGGCAGCCGGTGGCTCGGAAGACGAGGTGTTCGACTACGTCTATCTGCGCGACAACATTGCCGGCGAGACCAGCGAACATTGGTACCATGGCGGCGGCTGCCGGGCCTGGCTGAAGATCGCCCGCAACACGCTGACACACGAGATTTCCTCGGTCGAGCCGGCGGTGGGAGTCGGGGCAAGGCAGGTGGCAAAATGAGTATTCTTAGCCAACTCAGCGCCCCCCCTCATCCGCCTGCCGGCACCTTCTCCCCGTATAGTGACGGGGAGAAGGGAGATGGCCGCAACCTCGGCGCCCTTCCTGCTACGCTGGAGATTGGCGAAACCCTCAGTGAAGGCGTCCTTCTCCCCGTCACTATACGGGGAGAAGTGCCCGGCAGGGCGATGAGGGGCAGCGCGACGCTCTTGCATGGGGGCCGGGCATCGTGATTTCCAGCCAACCCAATCGTCTGCCATCCGGCGGTCTCATCGACCGCTCGGCGCCGCTGAATTTTCGCTTCGACGGCAAAACCTTTGCCGGCTTCCAGGGCGACACGCTCGCCTCGGCGCTGATTGCCAATGGCGTCAGGCTGGTCGGCCGCTCGTTCAAATACCATCGGCCGCGCGGCATCCTGACATCAGGCTCGGAAGAACCCAACGCGCTGGTCGAGCTGGGCACTGGTGCGCGGCGCGAGCCGAACACCAAGGCGACCACGGCAGAACTTTATGACGGGCTGGAAGCCGCCAGCCAGAACCGCTGGCCGTCGCTGCGCCACGATCTGATGGCGGTGAACCAGCTGTTTTCGCCAATCTTCGTCGCTGGCTTCTACTACAAGACCTTCATGTGGCCGGCAAAATTCTGGGAGGCGATCTACGAGCCGGCGATCCGCCGCGCCGCCGGTCTCGGACGCGCGGCGGGCGTTGCCGACCCCGACCATTACGACAAGGCCTGGGCGCATTGCGACGTACTGATCGCCGGCTCCGGCCCGGCCGGGCTGGCGGCAGCGCTCGCCTCGGGGCGCAGCGGCGCCCGCGTCATCCTGTGCGAGGAAGATTTTGCGCTTGGCGGCCGCCTGCTTTCCGACGACGGCACGATCGACGGTACGCCGACGGCCGGATGGATCTCCCGCACGCTGGCCGAGCTCGCCTCCCTGCCCGACGTCCGCATCATGAACCGCACGACGCTGTTCGGCGTCTATGACGGCGGCACCTATGGCGCCATCGAACGGATCAACGATCACCTGCCCTCCCCGCCCGAACACCAAGTGCGCCAGCGGCTGTGGCGGATCGTCGCCAAACGCTGTGTCGTTGCCGCCGGCGCTATCGAACGGCCGATCGTCTTTGCCGGCAACGACACGCCCGGCGTGATAATGGCTTCGGCAATGCGGACCTATGTCGCGCGCTATGCGGCGACCCCTGCGAAGCGGATCGCCCTGTTCACCAACAATGAGGATGGCTGGCGCACGGTCAAAACCGCGCTTGGCGCCGGACTGCAGATCGCCACGGTCATCGATGCGCGTCCGGACGTGTCCGCCACGCATCGCGCGCTCGCCGCCAAGGCCGGCTTTGCCGTTTTGAACGGCTCCGTCGTCGGTGTCGAAGGCGGTAAGGACGGTGTCAGGAAAATCTCGATATCGCTGACCGGCGGCGCACGCGCCGAAGTCGAAGCCGACGGGCTTGCCGTTTCCGGCGGCTGGAACCCGGCGGTCGGGCTGACCTCATGCCATCGCGGCCGGCCGAAATGGCAGGACGAAATATCAGCCTTCGTGCCGGACGGCGCGCCTCCCGGCATGGTGGCCGCCGGTGCCGCCAACGGCGCTTTTGGGCTCGGCGCCTGCCTGCGACAGGGATTCGCCGCCGGTGCGGCGGCAGCGCAGAGTGCCGGACACAGCGGCAATGCCGGCGCTCCGCCAGTCGCCGACGACGAGGCTTTTTCGCTGACCCCGCTCTGGCATGTTGCCGGCAAAGGGAAAGCCTTTGTCGACTACCAGCACGACGTCACCGCCGCGGACATCGAACTGGCGCAGCGCGAAGGTTTTGAATCCGTCGAGCATCTGAAACGCTACACGACGCTCGGCATGGCCACCGACCAGGGCAAGACCTCGAACGCCGCAGGCCTCGCCATCATGGCGGCGGTATCAGGCAAATCCATCCCCGAGACCGGCACGACGATCTATCGCCCGCCCTATGTGCCGGTCGCCATCGGCGCCTTCGCCGGCCATCATCGCGACGAGAATTTTCATGCGACGCGGCTGACGCCGTCGCATCACTGGGCGGCCGAACAGGGCGCGGTGTTCGTCGACACCGGCCTGTGGAAGCGCGCGCAATGGTATCCGCGCGCCGGCGAGAAGGACTGGCTGGAATCGGTCACCCGCGAGGTCAAGGCGGTGCGCGGCGGCGTCGGCTTCTGCGACGTCTCGACGCTCGGCAAAATCGACGTGCACGGCCCGGATGCCGGCGCCTTCCTCGATCGCGTCTACATCAACACCTTCTCCAATCTTGCTGTGGGAAAAGCGCGCTACGGGCTGATGCTGCGCGAGGACGGCATGGTCTATGACGACGGCACCACGTCGCGTCTGGCCGAGGATCATTATTTCCTGACCACCACGACTGCCAAGGCCGGGCCGGTGATGCAGCATCTCGAATTCTGCCGGCAGGTGCTGTTTCCGGAACTCGACGTGCAGCTCACGTCAGTCTCCGACCAGTGGGCGCAATTCTCGATCGCCGGGCCGAGCACGCGGGAGTTGCTGAAACAGGTCGTTGATGAATCCGAGGACCTCTCGAACGAGGGGTTTCCATTCATGGGAGCGCGGGAAGTAGCGCTTCGCGGCGGCATCGGGGCGCGGCTGTTCCGCATTTCGTTCTCCGGCGAGATGGCGTTCGAGATTTCCGTTCCGGCCCGCTACGGCGACGCGCTGGTGCGCAATCTGACGCTAGCCGGCAAACAATTCGGCGTGACGCCCTACGGCACCGAGGCGCTCGGCGTCATGCGCATCGAAAAGGGCCATGTCGCCGGGCCGGAACTGAACGGCACGACGACCGCCGCCGATCTCGGGCTTGGCAAGATGATGTCGACCAGGAAGGATTTTATTGGCCGCGTCATGGCCGGGCGCGAGGCGCTGGTCGCACCGGATCGGCAGGTCGTGGTCGGCATCAAACCGCCCGACAAGACGCGCCGCCTGCGCTCCGGCGCGCATATCATTCCGAAGGCCGAGAAACCGGGTCCGGACAACGATCAGGGCTATGTCACCTCGGTCTGTTTCTCGCCGACGCTTGACCAGTGGATCGGGCTCGCGCTTGTCGAGCGCGGCCGCGAGCGCATCGGCGAGATCGTCCATGCGCATGACCCACTGCGCGGCGAAGACTATGACGTCGAGCTGTGCAATCCCGTCTTCTACGATCCGGATGGAGGGCGCCAGCGTGGCTGAAATTTCGTGGATTTCTCGCAGTCCGCTGGAGCATGTCCTTGTCGTGGGCGCCTATGGCGCACGCGACGTCGCGTCGGGCATTTCGCTCACCGAGATTCGCAATTTCGACCTGATCCAGATCATGGCGCGGCGCGGCAAAGGGGCGGAACTGGCAAACGCCGCCAAGGCCCGTTTCGGCATGGCGGCTCCGGAGGTGCCGAAGACCGTCAGCGCTTCGGACGTGATGCTCATCTGGTCGGGACCGGATCAGTTCCTCGTCCTGTCCAAGGGCGGCAAGCACGCGATCGACATTTTGAGCCAGGCGTTCTCGCGATCCGCCTCGCTCTCGGACCAGTCGCATGCGCGCGCCCTGATCAGCGTCTCGGGAACGAAGGCGCGCGCCATGCTGGCCAAGCTGTCGTCGCTCGACCTGCACCCGGCGTCATTCCCGATCGGCGCCGCTGCCGCGACATCGATCGATCATACCAGTGTCAATCTCTGGCGTGGAAATGACCGGCCGGATGGGCAGGCGGTGTTCAATCTTCTGGTGTTTAACACCTTCGCCGAAAGCCTGTGGCACACGATGCTCGACGCAGCCGCAGAGTATGGCGTCGATATCGGCTATTCTGAGGAGTTGGGATAGCTGTCTGTGTCGGCGCTGCCCCTCATCTGCCTGCCGGCATCTTCTCCCCGTATAGTGACGGGGAGAAGGAGGCTGGCCGCGACGCTGGCGCATTTCTTGCAACGCCGATAATGGCGAAATCGTTGGTGGCAGCGTCTTTCTCCCCGTCACTATACGGGGAGAAATGCCCATGAGGGGCAGCGCCGACGCACGAAAGATAGCCCGAGCGGGAAATCCAACCCTTAGCGATTGCGCCCGGCGCGCCACCTCCGCCTTGCCAAATCCCGCCTTGCCTCCTATTCTTGCTGCTAAAATAATTTCACGTACAGGCAAACTTGTTTCTCGAAACACAGGGTTGAGATGAGCCAATCGCCCTACCCCGCCGTCGCCGCCGGACCGCCTCGACCGAGCCTCATCCTGCGGCCCGGCCAGATCACGCTGCCGGCCGGCATGGAGCGCTATTTCGTTCACGGCAATGGCGCGGTGCTCATCTATGTCGAGGCCGGCGATACCATCAGCGTACGCAACGTAGAGGGCGGGCAGGCCTGTGAGTTGCTGGCATGGGACAAGAGCGGCGCTACCGACCCCAGCATTCTAGGCGAGAAATCGAACAGCAACGCCGCCGGCATCAAGGCGCTGCTGGCCGATGGCGACGACAGCCTCGCGTCCTTGCGCCGAGGGCTCGAGCGACGCCAGGTGCAGCTTGATCGGGCAAAGGCGGTTCGCGTCTTCGGCGGCGCCACCCCGGCCGGCACCGAACAGAGTTTTGCTGTCGCCCGCGACGGGTCGATGCTGATCGCCGCCCCGGGCGGGCCGATGCTGGTCGATGGCCATGACACGGCGACGCCGCTCAACGTCATCGTCCGCCGCGCCACGATCCGTCCGGTGGCGAAGTCGCAATTGGACGATCCCCTAGCCGACCCGGTGCTCGACCTGCGCGTCCATTCGGCGACGGCGGAAGCCTACTTCGTCAAGGCAGGCGACTATCTGCAGATCATCGATGTCGACGGGCGCCAATGCACCGACTTCCAGTGCTTTTCGGCGCGCAAGCTCGACAAGGGGCGCGACCTTCCGCTCGACGTGACGACGACCCGCACGCTGATGGGCTCGAGCTATCCGATGCCAGGCCTGCACTCGAAATACTACGACCAGGACATGGAGCCGCTGGTCGAGGTGGTGCAGGACACATGCGGGCGGCATGATGCATTCGCGCTCGCTTGTGCGGCCAAATATTACGACGACATCGGCTATCCCGGTCACCCCAACTGCTCGGAGAATTTCAACCGCGCGCTCGCCGACAAGGGTGTAACTCCGCGCGCGGGCTGGATGGCGATCAACTTCTTCTTCAACACGGCGATCGACGCGCATGGCGTCATCGTGTCCGACGAGCCGTGGTCGCGGCCGGGCGACTATGTGCTGCTGCGCGCCTTGACCGACATCGTTTGCGTTTCGTCGGCCTGCCCCGACGACACGACGCCGGCCAATGGCTGGAACCTGACCGACATCCATGTGCGGACCTATTCCGGCCAGCACAAATTCTCGCGAGCGATCGCCAGACGCATGACGCCCGATTCGGAACCGAAAATGACCCGCGAGACCGCTTTTCATTCGAGCTTTGCCAAACACACCCGCAACTTCGTCGAGTACAGGGGCTATTGGCTGGCCAATTCCTTCGCCAGGCAAGGCCCGATCGACGAATACTGGGCCTGCCGGCAGGCCGCCGTCATCATGGACCTGTCGCCGCTGCGCAAATTCGAGGTCACCGGCCCGGATTCCGAAGCGCTGCTGCAATACACGCTGACCCGCGACGTGAAAAAACTCGGCGTCGGCCAGGTGGTCTATTCCGCCATGTGTTACGAGCATGGCGGCATGATCGACGACGGCACGCTGCTCAGGCTCGGCAAGGACAATTTCCGCTGGGTCGGCGGCGACGATCTTTCCGGCGAATGGCTGCGCGACACCGCGACGAAACTCGGCCTCAACGTGCTGGTGCGCTCGTCGACCGACCAGATGCACAATGTCGCCGTGCAAGGACCGAAGAGCCGCGACATCCTCAAGGAGATCATCTGGACCTCGCCGTTGCAGCCGTCGATCGAGGAACTCGAATGGTTCCGTTTCGCCGTCGCGCGCATCGGCGGTGGCAACGGCATTCCGGTCGTCGTCTCGCGCACCGGCTATACCGGCGAGCTCGGCTACGAGATCTGGTGCCATCCGCGCGACGCCGAAAAGGTGTTCGACGCCATCTGGGAGGCCGGCCAGCCGCATGGCTTGAAGCCGATGGGGCTGCAGGCGCTCGACATGGTGCGCATCGAGGCCGGGCTGATCTTTGCCGGCTATGAATTTTCAGACCAGACCGATCCGTTCGAGGCCGGCATCGGCTTCACCGTGCCGCTGAAGAGCAAGACCGACGATTTCATCGGCCGTGAGGCGCTGATCCGGCGCAAGGAGAACCCGCAGAAGAAACTGGTCGGCCTCGACATCGACGCCAATGTCGCGGTCGGCCATGGCGATTGCGTCCATGTCGGTCGCGCCCAGATCGGCGAGGTCACTTCGAGCACGCGTTCGCCGGTGCTGAACAAGACCATCGCGCTGGCCAGGCTTGACGTCACCCATTCCGCGATCGGCACCGAGGTCGAGATCGGCAAGCTCGACGGCCACAGCAAGCGGCTGCCGGCGCGCGTCGTCGCCTTCGCCCACTACGACCCGCAGAAGACCAGACCGCGCTCCTGACGGCAGCATCCCTTGCCTTCTCCCCCTTGTTTGGACTGGGGACATCGCGAACAGGTGTGCGAGGACATCGCGAACAGTTTGCCATCCTAT
>NZ_JBVVQY010000036.1:0-52291 GCF_055811615.1 Mesorhizobium sp. WSM4807 | reverse complement strand
TGCCCCTTTCTCTCACCCCCCCCACACTCCGGCCGTGGTTTTTTCCAAAAACCACAAAAAAACCCCACCCCCCCCCCCGCCGCCCCCCCCCCCCCCCCCCCCGCTTTAGGTGAAGCCGATGAAATCGTCGGGCGCGGCGCGGCCCATTTCTTCTTCCCAGTGGCGGCGGCAGAGCGAGACATAGACATCCTTGCCGATCGCCACCTGTTCGCCCTGTCTCGCCACCTTGCCGTCCGAGCCGAGGCGCACGACCATCGTCGCCTTGCGGCCACAGCGGCAGATGGTGCGCACCTCGCGCAGATCGTCTGAGATCGCCAGAAGCGCGCGCGAGCCGGAAAACAGCTTGCCCTGGAAATCCGTGCGCAGGCCGTAGCACATCACCGGGATATTCAGCCGGTCGGCGATGCGGGCAAGCTGCCACGCCTGCTCCTCCTCGAGGAACTGCGCCTCGTCGACGAAGACGCAATGCACCGTCGTATGGTCGTGATGCTCGGCGACCCGGGCGAACAGGTCGTCGCCGTCGCGGAACATCTCAGCCTCCGTCTCCAGGCCGATGCGCGACGAGATCAGCCCGGTATCGCCCTTGCGGTAGTGGTCGGCGACGAACAGCATCGTCGTCATGCCGCGCTCGCGGTAATTGTACGAGGCCTGCAGCAGCATCGTCGTCTTGCCGGCATTCATCGTCGCATAGTGGAAGTACAGCTTGGCCATGCCGCTCTTTTAAGCCGAGTTGTCCCGGCGCGGGGAGGGGGCGTCCTCACATTCCACCGGAAAAGCGGCGAACGTGTCGCTGATCGGCCAGCCCGCGCCGTTGATCGCGATTGTCTTATCGCTTGAAACCGCACCAGAATGGTGTTTGGCTGACGAAACAAGGCGGAGACAAAACCGCAATTTCGCTTCGCCGATAGATCACAATGGGAGAATACATGATGTCGCGTATGAAACTATTCGCCGCCGGCTTCGGTCTGGCGGCATTTCTTTCCGCGGGCGGCGCACTCGCCGCCGAGCCGGAAAGCTGCAAGCCGGTGCGTTTTGCCGATGTCGGCTGGACCGACATCACCGCCACCACCGCTACCGCCAGCGTCATCCTCGAAGCGCTCGGCTACGAACCCGACGTGCAGGTGCTGTCGGTTCCGGTCACCTACACCTCGCTGAAGAACAAGGACGTCGACGTCTTCCTCGGCAATTGGATGCCGACCATGGAAGCCGACATAAAGCCCTATCTCGAAGACAAGTCGGTCGAGACGATCGTGACCAACCTCGAAGGCGCAAAGTATACGCTCGCCGTGCCGCAGCACACCTATGACGCCGGTCTCAAGGATTTCGCTGATATCGCCAAGTTCAAGGACAAGCTCGACAACAAGATTTACGGCATCGAAGCCGGCAATGACGGCAACCGCCTGATCCTCGACATGATCGCCGCCGACAAGTTCGGCCTGAAGGATTTCGAGCTCGTCGAAAGCTCGGAGGCCGGCATGCTGTCGGCGGTGCAGAAGGCGGCCGCATCGGGCGAAGACGTGGTCTTCCTCGGCTGGGAGCCGCATCCGATGAACGCCAACATCAAGATGGCCTATCTGTCGGGCGGCGACGAGGTGTTCGGCCCGAATTTCGGCGGCGCGACCGTCGCCACCAATGTCCGGGCCGGCTACACCACTGAATGCCCGAACGTCGGCGCGCTGCTCAAGAACATGGTGTTCTCGCTCAAGATGGAAAACGAGATCATGGGTGCGATCCTCAATGACGGCGCCGACCCGAAGGCCGCGGCTACCGAATGGCTCAAGGCCAATCCGGACGCGATGACGCCATGGCTCGCCGGTGTGACGACGTTCGACGGGGGCGACGCCGCGGCCGCCGTGAAAACCGCGCTGGGTTCGTAGCAGACTTACACCCTCCCCCTTGTGGGGAGGCGCGGCACGCGCCGCGGTGGGGTGCGTGACCACCCCACCCCGCTCCGCTGCGCGGTTCGACCCACCCCGCCAGGGGGAGGGTGAAGAAGAAATGAGGGGACATTTGCCATGGATCCGGTTTCGCAACTGATTTCGAGCTTCAAGATCCCGATCGGGCGGTGGGGCAAGACCTTCTTCGACTTCCTGACCACCAATTTCGAGTGGTTTTTCGACAGTATCGCCGACGGGCTCACCGTCGTTCTCGACGGGCTGGTCGATCTTTTGCTGCTCGTCCCGCCGGTTCTCCTGGTTGCCGCCATAGCCGGGCTTGCCTGGTACCTGCAGAAATCATGGAAGCTGGCGCTTGCCGTCGCGCTCGGCCTCCTGTTCATCGTCAACCAGGATCTCTGGCAGGAAACCGTCGAGACGCTGGTGTTGGTCGTGGGCGCCGCTGCGGCCTCCATGGCCATCGGCGTGCCGATCGGCATCTGGGCGGCGCATAACGAGCGTGGCTACCGCTATCTCCAGCCAATCCTCGACCTTATGCAGACTATGCCGACCTTCGTCTACCTGATCCCGGTGCTGATTCTCTTCGGCCTCGGCATCGCTCCCGGCCTCATCGTCACCGTCATCTTCGCCGCTCCTGCGCCGATCCGCCTGACGCATCTCGGCATCACCTCGGTGCCGAAACCGATGATCGAGGCCGGCGAAGCCTTCGGCGCGACAAAACGCCAGCTCCTGTGGAAGGTAGAGCTGCCGGCGGCGCTGCCGACCATCATGGCGGGGCTGACGCAGTGCATCATGCTCTGCCTCTCCATGGTCGTGATCGCTGCGCTCATCGGCGCCAACGGCCTCGGCAAGCCGGTGGTGCGCGCGCTGAACTCGGTCAACATCCCGCTCGGGCTCGAAGCCGGCCTCGCCATCGTCGTGCTCGCCATCATCCTCGACCGCATCAGCCGCATCGGCACGGGAGCCGCCAAATGAGCGCCGCGGTCGATTTCAAGAATGTCGACATCGTCTTCGGCGCGGCGCGCAAGGAAGCGCTGGCGCTCGTAGACAGCGGCGCGACGCGTCAGGAAATCCTGGAGAAGACCGGCGCCGTGCTCGGCTGCGCCGGCGCCAATTTGACCGTCAACGAGGGCGAGATTTCCGTCCTGATGGGCCTCTCCGGCTCCGGCAAATCGACGCTGCTCCGCGCCGTCAACTTGCTCAACGTGCCGGCGCGCGGCAACGTCATGGTCAAGGACGGCGACCGCATGATCGATGTCGCGGCCTGCGACGCCGCCACGCTGCGCCACATCCGACAGACGCGGGTCGCCATGGTGTTCCAGCAGTTCGGCCTTCTGCCCTGGCGCACCGTCGCGGAAAATGTCGGCTTCGGCCTAGAGCTTTCCGGCGTGCCCGAAGCCGAGCGCAAGGCGCGCGTCGAGCGCCAGTTGAAGCTCGTCGGCCTCGACCAGTGGGCGTCGAAATACGCCCACGAGCTTTCCGGCGGCATGCAGCAGCGCGTCGGGCTGGCGCGCGCGTTTGCCACCGAAGCGCCGATCCTGCTGATGGACGAGCCGTTCTCGGCGCTCGACCCGCTGATCCGGACCAAGCTGCAGGACGAATTGCTGCAGCTTCAGGCCGAGCTGAAGAAGACCATCATCTTCGTCAGCCACGACCTCGAGGAGGCGCTGAAGATCGGCAGCCACATCACCATCATGGAAGGCGGGCGCATCGTGCAAACCGGCGCGCCGGAAGACATCGTGCTGCGCCCCGCCAACGACTATGTCCGCGACTTCATCGCCAATGTGAATCCGCTCTCGGTGCTGACCGCCTGGAACGTGATGCGCGACCGCCGCGACCTCGACCACGGCGAGGACGGCTGGGTGTGGCTCGACCGCCGCAAGACGACGCGTTTCAAGATCGACGAGCACGGGCTGGTGGCGGCGGCCGAGCGCGACGGCAAGCCGGCGTTCTGGGTGTCGTGCGCCGATGTCGAGGCGCAGCCGGAGGAGACGACGCAGGTATTCTGGGCCAATCCCGGCACCTCGCTGAAGACGGTGATGCTGGCCATGCACCGCTCGCAGACCGCACCGGTGGCGCTGTTCGACGACCAGTCGCGCTTCGTCGGCGCCATCGGCGTCAGGGACGTGCTGTCGGCGGTGTTGCGGCGATAGCTGTTTTCTAAACGAAACGGCCCGTATCGTTCCTTCGCGCGCGCCTGTCGTGCCGCACATCTCCCCCACTGGGAGATTGGCTGCCGTCACGGATTTCGCCAATTGCATGGGCACGGACTTGTGAACGGTCGCGCTTCCCGGGAAGGCGGTTTGTGCGCGGCTTAAAATGGACGACCGCTTTGCCTATGTCAGAATAAAAGCGAAATTCTTGCGCGCAGTTGCCGGTTCCGATGCCTGAGATCGTCACCAAACCCCGCACCAAGACGAAGCCGCAAATCGAACGGCCGAAGCTCTACAAGGTCATCCTCCTCAATGACGATTTCACGCCGCGCGAGTTCGTGGTGACGGTGCTCAAGGGCGAATTCAAGCTGAGCGAAGACCAGGCGCGGCGGGTGATGATCACCGCGCACCAGCGCGGCGTCTGCGTCGTCGCCGTCTTCACCAGGGACGTCGCCGAGACCAAGGCGACACGGGCGACCGATGCCGGCAAGGCCAAGGGCTACCCGCTGATGTTCACGACAGAACCGGAGGAGTAGAGCGGTTTTCCCTTCTCCCCCTGTGGGAGAAGGTGGATTGTCGCGGAGCGACAAGACGGTTGAGGGGTGCTGGACGAGGCGCCGTCGGTGTCAAGCTGGAACACCCCTCATCCGACCGAGCTCCGCTCGGCCATCTTCTCCCACAAGGGGAGAAGGATAAACCGCTTTGCTACCGCCCCTCGCGGTACCACATCGAGCCCAATGCCAGAAGCAGCAGGCCGAGGCCGAGGAACCCGCCGAACAGCGGCACGCGCGAGACGGCCTTCAGCACGCTGTCGTCGGTGGTGCGCAGGCCGATCCAGTCGTTGCCGGCCGCCGCACCCGAGGAGCGGACCGGAACGACCGACGGCAGCGTCACGCCGCCGGTGAGATTGCCAAGGGTCGACGATTGCGCCAGCCGGCGCACGCTGCCGCCGGTGGCCTCGGCCGGCGCCTTCAGCCGGTTCTCGGTGGAGACGACGTCGGTGAATTCCGGCGCATTGACCGGGCCGACATGGGCAAGCGCCTTCAGGTCGCCATTGCCGACCTGATAGAGGCCGATCTCGCTGGTTTCGATGCTGCCCAGGAAGACGCCGGGTTCGGCTCTCTCTAGCTTGACGGTCATCGCCTTGCCGGACGGGGTGATGATCTGCGCCGGGCCGGGATCGTCGCTCATCGTCTGGCGGCGGATTTCCAGCATCATGCCGCGGCCGTCGGCGGTCAGCCGCTCCTCCTCGAGTTCGGGCTCCTTCATCAGCCAATGGGCGATGCGGCGATAGAGCTGGACATGCGGGCCGCCGCCCTCGAAGCCGCGCGCCCACAACCAGCCCTGGTCGGACAGAAACATGCCGACGCGGCCTTCGCCTTTGCGGTCGAGCAGCAGCAGCGGTCGGTTGTCCGCCCCCTTCATCACCGCCTCGCCCTCAGGGTTCTCGACGCCGATGGTGCGGAACCAGCGGCTCCAGTGCGGCGGCTCGGTGGCGGAGCCGTCGAGCCCGCGCGTCACCGGATGACGCTGGCCGAGCTCGGTGAGGCGCGGATAGAAGGCCTTGTCGACGACTTCGCCGGTCGGCATCGCCGGCAGCGCCGACATCAAAGGCGTGCGGGCGATGGAGCTTTCGCCGGCATATTCAGGCCCTGCCGCGATCAGCAGCGCGCCGCCCTTTTCGACATATTCGGCGATGTAGTCGTAGTAGAGGATCGGCAGCACGTCGCGATGCTGATAGCGGTCGAAGATGATCAGGTCGAAATCCTTGATCTTCTCGACGAACAGCTCGCGCGTCGGGAAGGCGATCAGCGACAGTTCGTTGATCGGCGTGCCGTCCTGCTTTTCCGGCGGCCGCAGAATGGTGAAGTGGACCAGATCGACCGAGGCGTCGGATTTCAGAAGGTTGCGCCAGGTGCGCTCACCGGCATGCGGCTCACCGGAAACAAGCAGCACGCGCAAATTCTCGCGGATGCCGTCGATCAGCGCGATGGCACGGTTGTTGGTGTCGGTGAGTTCGTCGGGCTCGGGGTCGATGGCGAGTTCGACGATGTTGCGGCCGGCGCCGGGAATGGTCACCTGCAGCGGCATGGCCTGGCCGATGGTGGCGCGCTCGACCGAAACCTGCTCCCCATTGACCGACACGCGCACGTCGACCGAGCCGGCCTCGTTGTTGGTGCCGATGACGCGATAGGTCATTTCGAGCGGCTTGCCGACCAGACCGAAGCGCGGCGCATTCTCGAAGCGGATGCGGCGATCCTTTTCCTGGTCGTTGCCGGTGATCAGCGCGTGCAGCGGGGCGTTGAAGTCGGGCGTGCCGCCGGGGGCGTCATGCACCTCGCCATCGGTGATCATGATGGCGCCGCCGATGCGCGAAGGCGGCACGTCGCGGAAAGCGCTTTCAAGCGCGCCGAAAAGCCGCGTCTCGGTGCGCTCCTCGGCGGCTTCCGACTTGCCGGCCTCGACGACGCGGACGTCGAACTGCTTGAAGCGGCCAAGACGCTGCTGAAGCCCGGCCAGCGCCTCGTCTGTCTGCTTGGTGCGCTCGCCAATGTCCTGGCTCTGGCTGCGGTCGACGACGACGGCGACGACGCTTTTCAGCGCCTCACGCTCTTCGTCGAGCAACACCGGGTTGAGCAGGGCCGCACCCAGCGCCAGCAGGGCGGCAAAACGGAAGACCGCGCCGCGCTGGCGAAACCAAAAACCGACCAATGCCAGCAGCAACAGCGGCGCCAGCACCAGGCCAAGCAGCGGCCAGGAGATGAGCGGTTCGAAGGCGAGCGACAAGTTCATGGCTTACTGCCCCAGCCGCTCGAGCAGCACCGGCACATGCACCTGATCGGATTTGTAGTTACCGGTCAACATGTACATCATGATGTTGACGCCTGCGCGCAGCGCATAAATGCGCTGCATCGGGTCCGACGGCACGGTCGGCAAAAGCGGGTCGCCATTCTCGTCGACCGCCCAGGCGCCGGCGAAATCATTGGCGGTGATCATGATCGGCGAGACGCCGTCGCCGGTGCGTACCGGGCGGTTCTCGGTGTTGCTGGCTTCGAGCGACGCCGCGACCCAGAGCGGTCCGCCGGCGAAACGTCCGGGAAACTCAGGCAGGATGTAGAAGGATTTGGTCAGCACATGGTCCGACGGCACCGGCTCCAGCGCCGGCACGTTGAGGTTGCCGAGGATGTCGCGCAGCCGCTCCGTCGCCGGGCTGGCCGAATCCGCGCCGATGCCGGTGGCGAACTGGTCGCGCGTGTCGAACAGCACCGTGCCGCCCTGCTGCATATAGGCGTCGACGCGTGCGATCGCGGCCTGGCTCGGCATCGGCGCGGCAGGATCGATCGGCCAGTAGATCAGCGGATAGAAGGCGAGCTGGTCCTTCGAGATATCGACGCTGGCCGGCGCCCCCGGCTCGAGCGCGGTCTTCTCGATCAGGAAGCGGGTCAGGCCCTCCAGCCCGGCCTGGCTGATCGAATCGACGCTCCGTTCGCCGGTCTGCACATAGGCGATCCGGGTCTTGGAAATGTCCTCGATCGCCCGCTCATCGCCGGGTTTGGCATCGTCGGCGCGGGCGATGTCGGTGTGGCCGACCAGGGCGCCCAGCGCAATCAGCAGGGCGGCGGTGGTCGCAGCAGCCGTGCCGGCGCGGCGCGGCCGGCGCGAGAACAAGCCGCTCATCCAGAACACGGCCAGCGTGTCGAGCACCATCAGCAAGAGAGCTGCCGCCACCAGCGGGCCCTTCAAATTGTGCGATTCGTCGAAGGCGTACTGGATGGTGGTGACCGGCACGGTGATCTGAGGACGGACCAGCGGTGCGAAGCTGCTTTCGGCATCGAGCAGATTGTGGGCGAGGACGCCGGTTTCGGAGCCGTACAGGCCAGGCGGGTTGTCGAACGTCACCGGCAGCGGGCCGGCACCCGGCACCAGCGGCCGTGCATCCGGCGTCGGCGGCACCAGCGTGCCGTCGGCTGATATCATGCGGTAGGGCGCCAGCGAGGTGGCGGCGGCCTCGGCATTGGCAGCCGCCGCGCCCTGGTTGCGCGACAATTGCACGATGCGGCGCAGCATCTCGACGAAGCTGCCGGAGATCGGCAGGTTCGACCAGGTCGCCTCCGGCGTAACATGGAACAGGACGAGCGTGCCTTTGCCCTTCTTCATCCCGGTCACCAGCGGCGTGCCGTCGGCAAGCGTGGCCCAGGTGCGCTCGACGATATCGGGCGTCGGCTCGGCCAGCACCTGCCTGGTGACGGTGACCTCGGCGGGCGGAGCGAGATCGGCGAAGGGACCGGTCTTTGTGAAATCTGTGACCGGCTGCGGCGTCGTCCACGACAGCGCGCCGCCGAGCGAACGCTCGCCGGTGCGCAGCCTGACCGGCAGCAGGTCGTCGTCATTGCCGGCGGCGACCAGCCGCGAGCCGGCGAACCGCACCAGCGTGCCGCCATTGTCGACCCAGTCGACCAGCCTTTGCCGCACCTGCTCCGGAATGGTGCCGACATCGGCCATGACGACCATCGCCGGCTTCTGGTCGAGGAGTTGCGGGATGGCATCGGCAAGGTCGGCGCTCGACGGCTCGGTCAGATCGGCGAAGGGCTGCAGCGCGCGGCGGATGTAGTACAGCGGCGACAAAAGCGGCTGCGCCTGGTCGGCCTCGGCCTGCGACAGCAGCCCGACGCGGCGACGCTTGGAATTCTCGTCGAGCACGCGGACGGCGCCGGCCTGCCGCTGGCCGTCGAGCGCGATCGAGGCGAAGTCGTTGCGCAGTTCGAACGGCACCGCCATCGTGCCGGTGGCGGTGGATTCGCCCGGTGAGAAGGTCAGCGTGGCGTCGGCGATGCGGCGGCCCTTGTCGTCGAAGGCGCCGGCGGTCACCTGAGCCGGCGCCGGATCGCCCGGCGCGCGGATGGCGGTCAGCTCGAAGCCGTCCACCTGGTTGTCGGCGCCGGTCAGGCCGATCAGGCCAGGCCGATCGGAGGCGGCCCAGACGACACGGGCGGCGTTCTTCGACAAAAGCGTGTTGAAGGCGGCCTCGTCGCCTTCCGCCGCCAGACCGTCGGCGAGCACGGCAACGCTGGCGCCCGGCAAGGTCTCCAGGGTTGCCGCGACGCGGGCGTAGACGGCAGGGCGGTCGGTCGGGATCGGCCGCGGCTTTGCCGCGCGCAGCCGGTCGAGCGCGGTGGCGGCGTCGAAGGGACCGATTTCGGCATTCGGCTTCTCGGCGGTGAAGGCGATGATGACGGGCACGTCGTTGGAGCTGGCATCGGTGATCAGCCGTTCGGCAGTGGCGACGCGCTGGCCCCAGTCGGCGGCACTTGCCCAGTCATTGTCGATGACCAGCGCAAGAGCGGCGCCCTCGGCCGGCAGTCTTTCACGCGGGTTGAAGACAGGTTCGGCAAGCGCCGCAACGATGAGGGCCGCCATCAGCAGCCTGAGCAGCGTCAGCCACCACGGGCTCTGTTGCGGCGTCTCCTCGCGCTTCAGCACGCGGGCCAGGATCTTCAGCGGCGGGAAGACCTCGGTCTGCGGCTTGGGCGGGGTGAACCGCAACAGCCACCAGATCACCGGCAGCGCCAGAAGGCCCCACAGCACCATCGGTGCCCCGAAGGATAGCGGCAGCCAGCTCACGCGCGGATCCTCCCGGCTGAGCTGCCATCGACGGTCATCGCCATGTGGACTCGCACCAGCGCATCGGAGGCAAGGCGGTCGGTGTGGTTAACGGTGAAGCTCCATCCGAGCCGCTTGCACCAGTCGGTCAGTTCCTGACGCCGGGCGATGTAAAGCAGTCGGTATTCATCGCCCAGCGTTTCGGCACGGCCGGCAGTCAGCTTGTCGCCGGTCTCGGGATCGGTGAACTCGGTGCGGCCGGCATAGGGGAATCTCTCCTCGGCCGGGTCGGCGACCTCGATCAGATGGGCACGCACGCCGTGGCGGGCGAGCACGTCGAGCCAGGCGATGGTGTCCTCGACCGGATCGAGGAAGTCGCTGACGATGACGATGTCGCAGAAGCGGCGAATAGCGGATAGGTCGGGCTTCACCGGCAATTCGCCGGCATGGGTGAGTTGCGCCGCGATGCGCTCGGCGCCGTTGCGGGCGGTGAACGGATCGGTCAGCCCGGGCCAGGCGATGCGCTCGCCGCTGCGCGACAGAAGCTCGGCCATGGCCAGCGCCAGCACCAGCGCGCGGGATTCCTTCGAGACGGTGGCTCCTGTCGATTTGTAGAGCATGGAGGGCGAGGGGTCGGCCCACAGCCACACCGTATGAGCGGCTTCCCATTCGCGGTCGCGCACATAGATGTGGTCGTCGCGGGCCGAGCGGCGCCAGTCGATACGCGAGGAATCGCCTTCGACATAGGGCCGGAACTGCCAGAAATTCTCGCCGATGCCGCGCTTGCGGCGGCCGTGCCAGCCGGCGATCACCGTGTTGACGATGCGGCGCGCCTCGACCAGCAGGTCCGGCACCAGCGACGCCCGCAATCGGCCGCGGGCGAGCGCGTCACGCGTCGCCGCCGGTGCCTGGGCCTCGCCTATACGCGCCATCAGATGCCTTTTGCCAGTTTCGCCACCACGTCGCGCACGGTCGTGCCCTCGGCACGGGCGGCAAAGGTCAGCGCCATGCGGTGCTGCAGCACCGGCTCGGCCAGCGCTCTGATATCGTCGATCGACGGCGCCAGCCGTCCATCATAGAGGGCGCGGGCGCGGGCGCACAGTGTCAGCGACTGGCTGGCGCGCGGGCCCGGGCCCCAGGCGACGTGCTTGTCAGTCTCGGCATTGCCCTGGCCGGGGCGCGCCGAGCGCACCAGCTGGAGGATCGCCTCGACGACGCTTTCCGGCACCGGCATGCGGCGAATGAGGGTCTGGATCTCCTTGAGCCGCGCCGGCTGCAGCACGTTCTGCGCCTTGGCGTCCTCGATACCGGTGGTCTCCAGAAGGATGCGGCGCTCCGCCTCGATTTCCGGATAGAGGATGTCGACCTGCATCAGGAAACGGTCGAGCTGCGCCTCGGGCAGCGGATAGGTGCCTTCCTGCTCCAGCGGGTTCTGCGTCGCCAGCACGTGGAAGGGCGCCGGCAGGTCGTGGCGGATACCGGCAATGGTGACGTGGTATTCCTGCATCGACTGCAGCAGCGCCGACTGGGTGCGCGGTGAGGCGCGGTTGATCTCGTCGGCCATCAGCAGCTGCGCGAAGATCGGCCCGGAGATGAAGCGGAAGGAGCGCTTGCCGAATTCGTCTTGCTCCATCACCTCGGAGCCGAGAATGTCGGACGGCATCAGGTCGGGCGTGAACTGGATGCGGCGGGAATCGAGGCCGAGCACGATGCCCAGCGTTTCGACCAGCTTGGTCTTGGCGAGGCCGGGCACGCCGACCAGCAGCGCATGACCGCCGGCCAGCAGCGCCACCAACGTGCGTTCGACGACGCTTTCCTGGCCGAAGATGACGCGGCCGACGCCCTCGCGAACCCTGGAAATGTCGGCCAGCGCCGTCTCGGCCTGGGCGATCATGTCCTTTTCGCTGATCGGGCTTTCCTTGATCATCACGCTCATGCAGCATCGATCCTTCTCGTTGGAAATACCGGCTTGCACCTAAGACGCCACAGAGTGCCGCGATTCGGCCTCGCGTGGCGCCTGTCTTTGAACTTAAATCACTGACTTATGCTGACAAGCGGAACAACAGTGACTATTTCGTGACCATGACAGAACGCGCCGACGATCGTGATGAAAGTTTGACGACCGTGACCGAGGCGCGCGGACTTGAGGCGCTGATCTCGCGTGCCGCCCGCGCGGGCAAGGGGCCGGCACCAGTGGAGCGCTGGAATCCGGCCTTTTGCGGCGATCTCGACATGGAGATCAGACAGGACGGCACCTGGTTCTACCAGGGCACGCCGATCGGCCGCATGCCGCTGGTGCAGCTGTTTTCCTCCGTGCTGCGCAAGGACGAAGACGGCAAGACCTATCTGGTGACGCCGGTGGAAAGGGTCGGCATCCGCGTCGTCGACGCGCCTTTCATCGCCGTCGAGATGGACGTTTGCGGCACCGGCTATGGCCAAGTCATCACTTTCCGCACCAATGTCGGCGATGTGGTCGAGGCCGGGCCGGATCATCCGCTGCGCTTCGTCGACGAGGAGGCGAGCGGTGGCCTGAAACCCTATGTGCTGGTGCGCGGACGGCTGGAAGCGCTGGTGGCGCGGCCAGTCATGTACGAACTGGTCGAGCATGGCGAAGAGATCGAGGTCGGCGGCAGGAGGATGTTTGCCGTCCGCTCGAAGGGCGCGGTCTATCCGATCATGCCGATGGAAAAACTGCAGCGGCTGAGCGCATGATGGGCAGCGTATGATGGACCGGGGCATGATGGACCAGGTGACGCTATGGACCAAGTGACGCCAGCGCCGTTTTCCGCCGCGGATTTTCGCGCCCGCGTCGCGGCACAGCCGCTGGCGCATGCCGCCGACGATTATAGCGACCATCGCTTCAACCCCGGCCATCCGCGTTTGAAGCTCGCGAAGGTGCTGCGCGATGCCGCCGTGCTGATCCCGGTGGTCGATCACGGACGCGATGCCACGGTTCTGCTGACCAAACGGGCGGAAAACCTGCGCAACCATTCGGGGCAGGTGGCCTTCCCGGGCGGCACGATCGATCCTACCGACCCGAGCCCGGAAGCGGCGGCATTGCGCGAGACATTCGAGGAGATCGGACTTGGCCAGGACCGGGTCGAGATCATCGGCCGCATGCCCGATTACGTCTCCGGCAGCGGCTACCGCATCGCCCCGGTGCTGGGAATCGTGCGGCCGGGTTTTTCACTGACGCTGAATTCCCAGGAGGTCGACGCCGCCTTCGAAGTGCCGCTGCGCTTCCTCATGGACCCGGCCAACCACGGCCGCGACAGCCGCATGTGGAACGACCTCGAATGGGTCTTCTACGAGATGCCCTATGGCGGCCAGCGCATCTGGGGCGTCACCGCCGGCATCATCCGCACGCTCTATGAAAGGCTCTATACGTGAGCGGCCGGATGTCGCTCGCGGGCAAAGCCGAGTGGCTCGGCGAACGGCACCTGCAGCGCCTGCTGGCGGCGCTGGCGGCTGGCGGCGAGGAGGCGCGTGTCGCCGGCGGTGCGGTGCGCAATGCGCTCATCGGCCAGCCGGTCGCCGACGTCGATATCGCCACCACGACCGTGCCCGATGAGACCATCCGCCGCGCCGAGGCGGCGGGCTTCAAGGCCGTGCCGACCGGCATCGAGCACGGCACCATCACGATTGTCGCCGGCGGAAAGCCGTTCGAGGTGACAACGCTGCGCGCCGACATCGAGACCGACGGCCGGCGGGCAAAAGTGACGTTTGGGCGCGACTGGAAGGCGGACGCGGAACGGCGCGATTTCACCATCAACGCGCTTTATGCAGAGGCCGACGGCACGATCATCGACCTGGTCGGCGGCGTAGCCGATATCGAGGCGCGCCGGCTGCGCTTCATCGGCGATCCGGAGGCGCGCATCCGCGAGGATTATCTGCGCATCCTGCGCTTTTTCCGCTTCTTCGCCTGGTATGGCGACGGCCGGCCGGATGCCGAAGGGCTGAAGGCTTGCGCCCGGCTCAAGGAGGGGCTCGGCCAACTCTCGGTCGAGCGCATCTGGTCCGAGCTGAAGAAGCTGCTGTCGGCCCCCGATCCATCGCGCGCTTTGCTGTGGATGCGCCAGGCCAGCGTGCTCACCAGCGTTCTGCCGGAGAGCGAGAAATGGGGCATCGATGCGATCCATGCGCTGACCAGGGCCGAGAAGGATCTAGGCTGGACGCCGGACCCGCTGCTCAGGCTGGAAGCGATCGTGCCGCCGGACGCGGCGCGGCTGAAGACGCTGGCCGAGCGGCTGAGATTCTCCGTCAGCGACGCCGGCCGTCTCAGGCAGTGGGCGCTGACAGCGCCCGTCGAGCCGAAGACCACTGAAGCGGGACTCGCAAAACGGCTCTATCGTGGCGATCGTCAAGGCATTGTCGATCGCTTGCGGCTGTCGCTCGCTTCCGCTCGAGCCCGCGCGGTCGAGGACAACGACGCGCCGCTCGAAGCCGGCGGCTTTTCGCGCCTGCTGGCCTCCGCCGGAAAATGGAAAAAGCCCGGCTTTCCGCTCAAGGGCGCCGATCTGACGACGCTTGGCGCGTCGCCCGGGCCGAAACTCGGCGCAACCTTGAAGAACCTCGAAAACGAGTGGATCGAGTCCGGCTTTGCGCTGGATCGCGACGCACTCCTCAAGCGCGCCGCAGAAGCACTCGAAAGTTAAATCAGGCGGCGTCGCGGGGCTTTTCGATGCGCGAACGGATGGCTTCGATCATCGTCTCGCGGATGATCGTCTCGCCATGCGTCTCACGCATGTGCTCGACCGCACGACGCATGATCTCGGCTTCCTCTTCGGCGCGCGTATGCCAGTCACAACCCGGAACGAGCGAGCCGCAGTGGAATTCTTTCATCGGATTTCTCCCTTTTCCTCCCCGGAGCGCCACCCATTTGCTTGAACGCGGAAGCTCCAGCACCTTTGATCGACGCATGATCCCCGTCTGAAACCGGGTGTCGGTATTCGGATCATGCGCTGGCCGAGCAAGCATAACACGGTCGAATGGTTTTGGTTGCCGCAAAGACCGAAAAGGCGGAGCATCGCTGCTCCGCCCTCTTAACACTACCCCGGAGGCAAGACCTCGTCTTGCTCCAGCGGGTAGGCGATCACTTCACGATCCTGACTGCCTCGGCAATTTTGTGCTTGCCGCTCATGTCCCACGAAACGCGGACCTTTTCGCCGGCCTTCAGGCCAGGATTCTTGAAGGCCTTGGGCAGCGTAAAGGTAGATCCGTTGTCCAGAACAAGGCTCATGGCCGTTCCATCATAGGTCTTGACCGTGCCCGTGGTGTGCTTGACCGCTGCGAAGGCAGCGCCACCAGAGGCAAGAACGGCGGCAGCCGCAACCGACATAATAAGCTTGCGCATGGCATGCTCTCCTGGAAAATGAGGGCACCATTTTGGGAAGGTGCCCCACTCAATCATGGGCCGTCCGGTCGCGTCGGGTCGCGGTTCTAGGGAGGATGAACCGCCGGCGTTTCCCGGCCCGGAACGAAAAATAGTCCTGTTTTTTCAAGTGGATATTAGACGAAAAAGATATTCTGCGCGCCACATTCGCCGCCAAAATCAAACGATTTGGACCTCATTGCGGCTCACGTCCGACTCACCGAGATTTTACGGCCATTTCACTTCCGGCGGCAGGCTGGACAGGATCGAGGCGACGTTGCCGCCGGTCTTCAGTCCGAAGATGGTGCCGCGATCGTGAAGCAAGTTGAATTCGACATAGCGGCCGCGGCGAATGAGCTGTTCTTCACGGTCGCCGTCGGTCCAGTTGTCGTTGAAATTGGCCCGCACGAGATGTCCGTAGACGACGAGAAAAGATCGCCCGACATCCTGGACGAAGTTGAAATCGGCGTTCCAGCCGCCTTTGTCCTCACCCGAATGCAGCCAATCGAAGAAGATGCCGCCGGTGCCGCGCGGTTCGTCGCGGTGCGGCAGATAGAAATACTCATCGCACCAGGCCTTGAATTTCGCGTGGTCGGCGACGCCGGCGTTCTTCTCGCAGGCGAATCGCATGGCCCGGTGGAAGGCAATCGTGTCCGGGTCATCCTGGGTGCGGCGACGATCGAGCACCGGCGTCAGGTCGGCGCCGCCGCCGAACCACTGGCGCGAGGTGACGACCATGCGCGTGTTCATGTGCACGGCCGGCACGTTGGGGTTCCACGGATGAGCAATCAGCGAAATGCCGCTCGCCCAGAAGCGCGGGTCTTCCTCGGCGCCCGGCATCTGCTTCCTGAATTCCGGCGAGAACTCGCCATAGACGGTGGAGGTGTGGACGCCGACCTTCTCGAAGACGCGGCCACGCATCATCGACATGGTGCCGCCGCCGCCCTTGCCGGCGTCGCGCTCCCACGGCGTCTTTTCGAAGCGGCCGGGCGACCATGAAGCCTGCGGCCCCTGCAGGTCCTGCTCGATCTGCTCGAAGGCGGCGCAGATGCGCTCGCGCAACGTCTCGAACCACAGCCGCGCCTTCCTCTTCTTCTGTTCGATGTCGGCCGGCAGCCCCGCCGCTATTTCGGATCGTTGCAATGCTGTCTCCGGTTGTGGGGCGCGTACCCCGACAAATGACTCGTCTTTTCTGGCCGCGATCCCTAATCTCTTAGGTGCAAGGGTCAAGTGTGAATGGAGTTCTTTCGTGCGCACCCCGGCAAGACCGCCGCTGGATGGCCTGAAGAAGAGGCTCGACCGTTCGCGCGCCGAGCGCGCGCGCATGCCGCGCGACGGGTTCCTGCGCGAGACCTTCGTCCTGCCGCGTTCCGATGCGCGGCTCAAGGCGAAGGAGTGGTTCGAACGCTTTCCCAAGCAGGCCTACTGGACCGAGATCGAAAGCTGGTTCGAGCGGCCGGGCGACGTCATCGAATTCACGATCAGGCGATTGCCCGCGGCGGATTAGCGAGCGACCAACAGCCGCCTTGCGCCCGGGCCTTGGGCGCTCAATCGGTCTTCCTTGTTCCGCAGCGGGCATTTGTCGATCGACATGCAGCCGCAGCCGATGCAGTCGGTCAGCCCGTCGCGCAGCTTCTTCAGCTGGGCAATCTTGCGATCGAGCTGGTCGCGCCAGGCCGTTGAAAGCAGGTTCCAGTCCTCGCGCGTCGGCGTGCGGCCGTCAGGCAGCGATTCCAGTGCGGCACCTATCTCGGCCAGCGAGATGCCGACCTCCTGCGCGATCCTGATGATCGCCACACGTCGCAGCACGTCGCGGCCGTAGCGTCGCTGAATGCCTGATGTGCGGTGGCTGCGGATCAGTCCGCGCGCCTCGTAGAAATGCAGCGCCGATACCGCCACCCCGCTCCGCGTGGCCACCTGGCCGACCGTCAGTTCCGTCACCGCCATTCGAATTTTCCGCTTGACCTCAAGTTAAGTTGAGCTTGTAACGAAGAAACCCTTGACATGCAAACCGCAGGAGAAGGCGATGTGCGCCTGGGTGAGAATGACAAGAGAGGGTGCGGTCATTGGCCAGAAAGCGGCCGTGTTCGCTGCGCCCACTGACGGTCTGCGAATGCTATCCGAGCTGCCGGATCGCCTCGCCGGCCACCATGGCGACGGAAAGCGCGACGTTGATGCTGCGCGTGCCCGACTGCATCGGGATGATCAGTCGCGCATCCGCCGCCTCGTGGACAGGATCCGGCACGCCTGCGGATTCACGGCCGAACAAAAGAATGTCGGCGTCGGCGAAGACGAAATCCGTATAGGCGGTCGCAGCCCTGGTCGACAGCAGCACCAGCCGCCGCGCTTCGGCTCTGCGCCAGTTCTCGAAGGCGTGCCAGTCGACATGCCGGGTCAGCGCCGCTATTTCGAGATAATCCATGCCGGCCCGTTTCAGCGCACGGTCGGAGAGCGGGAAGCCGGCCGGTTCGATGATGTCGACGACGAGACCGAGGCAAGCCGCGAAGCGCAGGATTGTCCCGGTGTTGCCGGCGATATCCGGCTGGTAGAGCGCGATGCGGAGACGGTTGTTCATTTCCGCATCCTGCTAATAAGTGGCAGATCGGCCACAGCAGGTTCGCGGTTTTGGAAATTGCTGGACTGGCGGGTGGTCATTTTCTGCGAAGTCGGCTATACGCCGGGCATTGTCAACCCGAACCGATGGGGGGGTAATTCATGATGATCATGCACATCCAGCGCCCCTCATGTGGGCTTACCAGCCTGCCGGCGGTTTCGGTACGACGATTCTCCTGACTTTTTAGACTTCGATCGCACCGATTCTTAGCCGAAACCCTTTTTTCGGCCTTCGAAGGAATCCTGCGATGTTTTTCAAGCTGTCGAAGGGGCTGAACGCCCCACCTGAACACGCCGCTGTTCAATCCCCGCCTTTCGCCGGCCATTCGCCCGCGAACAGGCCTGACTTTTTTCCGTATTTTCACATGGAGGACGGACCGATGTTCGATCCCTGCAAGATTCCCGGCTCAAGAAACCTGCACGAGCGCAGGATGGCGACATGGGCGCTTTTGATCGGCGAAACCTATTCGTCGGCGGCTCACGCCGAGACCCGCCGGCGCCCGCATCGCGGCATGCTGCCGGACGTCGATTTCTCGCGCGCCGTTCCCGACCGCAGCCGGCCGTCGCTGGTGCGCCGGATTATCAGGCTGATCCGGCCTGGCGCAGAGACCGTCGCGACACTCCGGGTCGTCGACACAGCGCTGTCAGGATCGTCAAACGAGCCTGTCGGCGAAAAGCCGGCGACATCCTATATTGCGCGAAGCAGGACCGGCGGCCCCGGTGATTCCGGCACGCCGGTCTTTGACTCTACGCGCTCCAAGGATGCCACGCGCTCCGCGCCGCGTGAGCGAAAACAAGCACATGAGTACCAAGACAATGTTCCGCTGGTTTGAAACAAGGCTCGATCCGTTCCCTGCCGAGGAGCCGGTCGAGCCGCCGAAGACGCTGATCGCCTTCTGCGTGCACTATACGCGTGGCGCCTGGCCCTACATCGCTGTCGACGCGATGCTGGTGACGGCTATCGCCCTTGCCGAGGTGTGGATGTTCGGCTTCATGGGCCGGATCGTCGACTGGCTGTCGGCGCAGAATCGCGAGACATTCCTGCAGACCGAGGGCTGGAAACTCGCCGGCATGGCTTTCATCGTGGTGTTCGCCCTGCCGGCGACGGTCTGGTTCCGTGCGCTCCTCAACCAGCAGACGCTGATGGGCAACTATCCGATGCGTATCCGCTGGCAGGTGCATCGCTACCTGCTCAAGCAGTCGATGAGCTTCTATCAGGACGAGTTCGCCGGGCGCATCGCGACCAAGCTGATGCAGACGGCGCTCGCCGTGCGTGAATGCGTCATCAAGCTCATCGACGTGCTCAACTATGTCGTGGTCTATTTCCTCGGCATGCTGTTTATCGTCGGCTCGGCCGACTGGCGGCTGGCGGCGCCGCTTGCCGTCTGGCTTGCCGGCTATATCTTGCTCCTGCGCTATTTCATCCCGCGACTGGGCAAGGTCGGCGAGGAGCAGGCCAACGCGCGCTCGACCATGACCGGCCGCGTCGTCGACAGCTACTCCAACATCCAGACTGTCAAGCTGTTCTCGCATGCGCGGCGCGAGGCGTCCTTCGCCCGGGAAGGCATGGCCGGCTTTCTCGATACGGTCTATCGGTCGATGCGGCTGGTGACGCAGCTCTATGGCCTGCTCTACATCCTGAACTCGCTGCTGTTGTTTTCGGTCACCGCGATCTCGCTGTGGCTGTGGCTCGGCCAGGCGGTGACGATCGGCGCCGTTGCCCTGGTCATCGGCCTCGTTCTTCGGCTGTGGGGCATGTCGCAATGGATCATGTGGGAGATGTCCACCCTGTTCGAGAATATCGGCACGGTGCAGGACGGCATCAGCTCGATCTCGCTGCCGCGCGTCGTCGAAGACAGGCCTGGCGCCAAGGACATTGTCGTGACCAAGGGCGAGATCCGTTTCGAGGACATCCGCTTCCACTACGGCAAGCAGAAGGGCGTGATCGAAAGCCTGTCGCTGACGGTGAAGCCGGGCGAAAAGGTCGGCATCGTTGGCCGTTCGGGGGCCGGCAAGTCGACGCTGGTCAACCTTCTGTTGCGCTTCTACGACCTTGAAAACGGCAAGATCCTGATCGATGGCCAGGAAATCGCGGCGGTGACGCAAGATTCGCTGCGCGCCCAGATCGCCATGGTCACGCAGGACACCTCGCTGCTGCATCGTTCGGTGCGCGAGAACATCCTTTATGGCCGGCCGGACGCCAGCAACGAGATGCTGGTCGAGGCCGCACGCCGCGCCGAGGCACTTGATTTCATATCAAGCCTTTCGGACGCCAGTGGCCGCACGGGTTTCGATGCGCATGTAGGCGATCGCGGCGTCAAATTGTCCGGTGGCCAGCGGCAACGCATTGCCATTGCCCGCGTTATGCTGAAGGACGCGCCGATCCTCATTCTCGACGAAGCGACGTCTGCGCTTGATTCCGAGGCCGAGGCCGCCATCCAGGAGAACCTCTACAAGCTCATGCAAGGCAAGACCGTCATCGCCATCGCGCACCGGCTCTCGACCATCGCGGCGATGGACCGGCTCGTCGTCATGGACAAGGGCCGCATCATCGAGGAAGGTTCGCATGAGCAACTCGTCGCCGGCGGCGGGCTCTATGCGCAGCTTTGGCAGCGCCAATCGGGCGGTTTCCTGCTCGACGACGGTGCCGCCGCCAACGATGCCATCGTCAAGGGTCAAGCAGCAGAATGATGGGCAGCAGAATGATGGCAGCAGAATGATGATTGCCGTCTATCGCTGGTTCGAGAACTGGGTCTATCCGTTCAGGGAGCCCGCGGGGCTTCGGCCACCGGTCAGCGTCAGGGGATTCCTCTGGCACTATGTCGGCCAGGCGAAGGTCGCCTTCTTCGCCATGCTGGTCATCGGCGGTATTGCGCCGCTGGTCGAGGCTGGACTGTTCTACTTCGTCGGGAGGCTGGTCGACATTCTCGACCAGCTCCCCGGCGAGCGCAGCTGGGATGCGCTGTGGACTGCCGCCGGTCCCGAACTTGTCTTCATGGCCGCCGTGGTGCTGGTCGTCCGCACCATCGTCGTCGGCCTGGCGGCGCTGGTCGACGAGCAGACCATCACCCCCGGCTTCTACAATCTGGTGCGCTGGCAGGCGCATCGCCATGTCTCGCGCCAGTCCTACGCCTTCTTCCAGAACGATTTCGCCGGGCGCATCGCGACCAAGGTCTGGCAGGCGGGGCAGGCGACCGGCGATTTGATGGAAAGCTTCATCGCGGTCGTCTGGTTCATGGTCGTCTACACGGTGACGACGCTGGTGCTGGTCGCCGGCCTCGATTTGCGGCTGGCGGTGCTGGTGGTGATCTGGATCACCGCCTTCGGCTGGCTGGCCAACCGCTATCTGCCGGCGATACGCAAGCATGCCGAGGCAACCGCCGAGGCCGGTTCGATGATCACCGGCCGCATCGTCGATTCCTATTCGAACGTGCAGACGCTGAAGCTGTTTTCCGCCGACGGCGACGATCGCTACATCAGGAGCGGTTTCGATATCTATCTCGACGCGCTGCGCCCGTTCACCCGCAGGCTGACCGGCGTGCGCATGGCGCTGACGACGCTGTCGGGGATCATGATCACCGCGATCGCCTGTTTTGCCGTCTATCTCTGGGTCGAAGGCTCGATCACAGTCGGCGCCGTCGCCTTCACATTGTCGCTGGTGTTGCGACTCAACATGCTGCTCGGCCGGCTGATGATGCAGCTCAATGGCATCCTGCGGAATCTCGGCGTGCTGGAAAACTCCAAGGCGCTGATCTCGCAGCCGCTCGGCCTGATCGACGCACCTGATGCCAGGGAGCTTGTCGTCGCCGGCGGCCGCATCGACGTGAAGCAGGTCGAGTTCCATTATGGCAAGGGCTTCGGCGTGCTCAACGGCATCGACCTCGTCGTGCGGCCGGGCGAGAAGGTCGGACTGGTCGGTCCGTCAGGGGCCGGCAAGACGACGCTGGCCAATCTGATCCTGCGCCTCTACGACCTCGAGGCCGGCAAGATCATCATCGACGGCCAGGATGTTTCAGAGGTGACGCAGGATTCGCTGCGCGCCAATATCGGCGTCGTCAGCCAGGATACCGCGCTTTTCCACCGTTCCTTGCGCGACAACATCAAGCTCGGCATGCCGGACGCGACCGACGCCGAGGTGGTCGCGGCCGCGAAGAAGGCCGAGGCGCACGACTTCATCCTCGACTTGCGCGACAATCGTGATCGCCAGGGCTACGAGGCCTTTGTCGGCGAGCGCGGCGTGAAATTGTCTGGCGGCCAGCGCCAGCGCGTGGCGATCGCCCGCGTCTTCCTCAAGGACGCGCCGATCCTGATACTCGACGAGGCGACGTCGGCGCTCGATTCCGACATCGAGGCGGCCATCCAGGAAAACCTGGCGAGGCTGATGGAGAACAAGACGGTCATCGCCATCGCGCACCGGCTGTCGACCATCGCGGCACTCGATCGCCTGGTGGTGCTCGACGGCGGCCGGATCGTCGAACAAGGCACGCATGACGAACTGGTGGCGCTCGACGGGCTCTATGGGCGGCTGTGGAAGCGGCAGTCCGGCGGCTTCCTGTTCAACGAGGAGAGCGTGCTGGAGGAGACGCGGCCGGCGGAGTAGGGCCAGATTTCAGCAAAAACCGGAGTGGATCATGTCGGTGCGAATGCCATCGAATTTCGGACGGTCGGGAGCGCGGGAGCGCGCGCTCGACCTGCTCGGCCATGAAATCCTCGGCGAAAAGGCGGCGGCGCTCGGCCGCGCCGGCCGGCGCGTAGATGAAACGCTGGCGAAGTTGCGTGAACATGGCGACAATGGCGAACATCGTGCCCGGCTGCTCAAGGACGCGGCGGAGGCCGTCCACGGCTATTTCATCCAGCGCGAATTGTGCGGCTTGCGCAAGCACGACGCGGTCATCCGGGAATACAACATCCCCAAGGCCGTGCTGGCCAGGCTCGGCGCGAAATAGACAAGAGTGTTGAAAATCCGATGGTACCGAAGACGAGATACCGATTTCGACCCGTTCCAGTCGTCCAGATTCGCTCGCGCTACGGAATAAGTTGACCCGAAGCCGCCCTTCATCAGCCCATTTCGCTGCCTGATGGCTGACATTTTTGGCAACCAGCACTGATGGCTCGGAAGCCTGCTAGCGGGGTTGAAGCCATGGACCAGCCAGCGCTCGTTCTAAGACAAGCAGTATTTCGCTGATCGTATCCATGGCCCCCCTTGCACAAAGAAATCCGTGACAATCCCGTTCTCTGGTTGTTGGCCTTTGTGCCTGCGGTGTTCGTCGCCCAAGCACTCGAGCCCGAAGCACACACGCTACTTTTTGTGCTTTCCGTGCTGGCGATCGTGCCGCTGGCCGCGCTGCTGAGCTACGCCACCGAGTCGGTGGCGACCAAGACGGGCGATACGGGTGGGCGGCCTTCTCAATGCGACGCTGGGCAACCTCACCGAACTGATCATCTACTCACTGGGTCTGGTATTCTCGCTTAAAACGCATCGGGAGTTTTTCGGCGGCGGGGATCCCCATCCGGACGCAGGCGAATCGATGTTGCCGGCGCCCGTAGCTCTGGGGACGGCGGCCTGTCTGACCGTCAAAGGTTCGGAGCGGCTTGAGACAATTTGCCGGTCTCGGGAACAAAATTTGGATCGACGACGTTTCTTCCAGTTAGTGACGACGTTTCGCATACGGCAAACATTGCCACCAGCGAGGACGCGATCATGAGGTTCCCGTCAGGCATAGCGACCTCCCTGGTCGCCACTTTTGCACTTACGAGCACTGTTCCAGTTGATGCCGCACCGATCTTCGTGCCCAGGGCACAAAGCGCGCAGTCCGATGTCATCCAAATTCGAGATGGCTGGTACAGGGGTTATCGCGGCTACCGCCACTATCGTCCGGGATACCATAGGCACAACGACTTTTGGTTCCCCGCCGGCGCATTTGTCGCTGGAGCGCTGCTCGGCAGCATGATCGCCAACAACAACGGCTACTACGGCGGGTATTACCGAAGCGGCTTCTACGGCGATCCGTATTACGGCGGACCCTATTACGGCAGACCTTATTATGGCGGATCCTATTATGGCGGATCCTATTATGGCGAACCGTATTACCGCGACCGGTATTACCGCAACCGGTATTATGGCGACCGGTATTATGGCAATGGGTATCACTCAAACAGGTCCTATCGCCCATGCTCGCCCCGGGAAGCCGATTCCGGTAATTGCTACTAGCGCGGCCTGTCGCGATACATTCTACCGCCTATCGCGAATTTGACCTTGATGTGCCCACATGGCATCATGGAATGGTAGCTGGACTGCGAAGACAAGACTTCTTGCCGCGGCGGCCGATCCCTTCAACGTGCGGCTGGCAGCCTGCCTCAGTCGACTACCCTGCTGATTTACGTCTTGCGGTTGGGTGGGCATGAATTGAGCCCAACGAACGAGATTGGCAAGACGTCGATCTGCCTCTGTGTTCTATTCTCGAACGGTTTCGAGTGGAGGAGAAAATGGCCAACATCAAAGACACAGCTTTAGACATAAATGCGGCGCCGCCGAGCGCTGAGCAACTGCGAATGGCTCTCCTAGAGGAGCAGATGGCGGAGGCAGACAAGGAAGAAAAGCTGCGAGCGCGGCAGAATGAGGAACTCACGAAGTTCACAAGCAGCTTCCTAAAGGACCAAGTGAGTGATGATGAACTTGCAATGGTTCGCCGCCTCGTGATGAATGCCGTCAAGAATGGCAAGTACGAAGCACTAGTATACAGCTTTCCGTCGGACCTTTGCACCGACAGCGGCCGGGCTATCAACAGTGCTGATCCGCAATGGACTGAAACGCTACAGGGTAAGGCCAAGCAGTTGTACGAACGTTATGTTAAGAATGCGAAGCCGCAAGGTTACAAACTCAAGGCCATGATTATTAACTTCCCCGGCGGAATCCCTGGCGACGTCGGCTTCTTCTTAAATTGGGAGCCCGAAACCAAATAGGAACCGGTAATGGTTCTGAACTGCGTGTATAGCTGGGTCAAAGCACGTCCGGCACCACGTTGCGCGGAGTTGCATCGTCCACGAAGTTGTCGGGCCGCTTCTGGCGTTTGCTGAAGTTAGGTTTTTCGAACTCGACGCGCTCATAGGGGATGGAGCTCAGAATGTGCGAAATGCAGTTGATGCGCGCGCGCTTCTTGTCGTTTGACGGCACAATCCACCAGGGCGCATGCCTTGTGTCTGTTGCACGGATCATCTCGTCGTAAGCGCGGGTGTAATCCCACCAGCGGTTGTACGATTCGACATCCATCGGGCTCAGTTTCCACTGTCGAACGGGGTCGTCGGCCCGCTGTCGGAAACGCCGCTCCTGTTCTTCCTCACTCACATCGAGGAAGTATTTGAGCAACGTTATGCCGCTTTCGACAAGGGTGGCTTCAAAACCTGGCGCCTGTTCGAGAAAGCGCCGCACCTGCTTCTCGCTACAGAAGCCCATGACGCGTTCAACGCCAGGACGGTTGTACCAGGAGCGGTCGAATATCACGATCTCGCCTCCGGCGGGCAGGTGCTGGACGTAACGCTGAATGTAGATCTGGGTCTTCTCCCGATCGGTCGGAGCCGGCAGGGCGACGACGCGGAACACTCGTGGGCTGACGCGCTCGGTGATGCGCTTGATCACGCCGCCTTTCCCGGCGGCGTCACGGCCCTCGAAAATGATCAAGATGCGGGCACCAGACTTCTTTACCCAGGCCTGAAGGTGGGAAAGCTCGACCTGCAACCGGGCGAGTTCCTTCGCATATTTTTTTCCTCCCGATTTCGCTTCCTCCGCCGGTTCGGATATCGTAGCCGCCGCCCTGTCTCTATTCTTCTTACTCATGTCTTCCTCCACTCCACTGGCACGCAGCCATTAAAATGACAGTTGGGTGACAGCAGGAGAGTCCCTGAACTGTCACGCTTGGGCCTCGAACGCATGATACGCCTCTTCGGGAATGTCGAAGACCATGTCGGAGCCAATGCGCTCGATCACGCCGGCGCGAACAAGGATATCGCGCGCTTCGGCGTGAAGCTCCGCTACGCCAAGCCTGATCCCGCGATTGCGCAATTCGTCACATAGCTCCTCCAGCATTGCCGCTGCCGAGCTGTCGATCTGGGAAATTGCACTTGCATCAATCAGCAGCCAGCGTGTGTCGGCCGGCAATTCCTCGGCAATGGACCGCAGCCGCGATGCGACGTAGTCGGTGTTGAAGAACAGCAGGCTGCCTTGAATGAGGCATACGGCGAGGCCGGGTACCTGACGGGCCTCGGGCGTTCGATGCAGTTTGTAGAAACCGTCATGGCCTGGAACACGGCCGAGCATAGCGTCGCGGGGAAACATCAGCTTGCGCAAAACATAGACCAGCGTCGCGCCGATCGCGATGACAACCCCGTTAAGGACGCCCAGACCGATCGGACCCCACATCGCAATGAGGGCGAAGACGAACTCCATGCGGCTGATGCGCCAAATCTGCCTAAGGGCGGCGAGATCTATCAGGCTGATTGCAGTAGCCGCAAGAATCGCCCCGAGCGCAGGGATCGGGATAATCCTTAGGGTCGGACCGAGAAACAGCAGTGTCGCGATCAGGGTCGCGGCAGCCACGATGCTCGTCACCTGCGAGCGTCCGCCAACGGTAAGGTTGACCGCCGTGCGCGAGTCGGAGGCCGTCACCGGGAAGGCGCCGAAAAGGCCCGCCCCTATGTTCGCAGCGCCAAATCCGATGAGTTCGCGGTTTGGATCGACCGGGTAGCCGCCTATTGCCCCAAAGCTGCGGGCCGTAATGATGCCGGCGCCGTAGCTCACGAGGAAGATCGCCGCGGCGCCGAGGGCCAATGTCTGGATCGGAAGGTCAGCAATCGCTGGCAACGACAACGAGGGCAACCCTGTCGGAATATCGCCGACTACGGCGATGCCGCGTCCTTCAAAGTCGAAAACGGCCGAAAGCACTACGGAGAGAACCACGACCAGCACTGGCCCGGGAACCGGAAAACGCATGGCCCGCGCGATCTGCAACAAACCGAACATCCCCAAGGCCAGCAGAAGAGACGGCCAATGTATCGATCCGGCCTTGCGCAGAAGTTCGAGGACCGGTGCGAGCAGGCCTTCCGCCTCGATCTTGACTCCGGTGAAGCGACCGATTTGGCCGATCAGGATCGAAAGCGAGATGCCGATGAAGAACCCCGTCAGGATGGGACGCGACAGGAAGGTTGCAAGAATGCCGAGCCGAAGCACCCACGCCGCCAGGCAAAACAAACCGACGCCAAGCGCGAGGATTGCTGCGATCGCAGTTCGGTCCACTTCGAGCCCGACTGGCACGTTCGCGGTAACCGCGACCAAAACCGCCGCAAGCACCGTCATCGTAGCCGCGTCCGGACCGACTATGAGCTGACGCGAGGGGCCAAAGATCGCGTAGGCAACCAGCGGCGCGATGCTCGCGTAGATGCCGGTCTCAGGCGGCAGGCCCGCTATCGCAGGATAGGCGATAGCACTGGGAAGCCCAACCGCGGCAACTGCAAGCCCGGCAGAGACATCGCTCCGCACCCAGCCCGGTTGATAACCGGAAAGGCTCGTAAGCACGGGAAGGCGCAAGCCCACCGGGTTGAATCCTTAGCTGGCATAGCTATTTTATTAGCTTCAGCTACTCTATAGCCTTGCACCGGGCCTGACAACACTCGGCCATGAGCGAGATCGAGCTAAAATTTCTCCTCGACGAACTGACCTCGAGCGAGCTTTGGGGGCGCGCGAAGGCGCTGAAGCTGGCCAGCGGCAGCCCAAAAACGAGAACGCTCAGAAGCATCTATTTGGACACTCCCGAACACGCGCTGAAGAAGGCGGGGATCGCGTTAAGGCTCCGGCGCGACGGGCGGCGATGGATACAGACTGTCAAGACCAGGGCCGAGCTGCATGGCGGCCTCTCGCAGGTTGGCGAGGTGGAGAACCCGGCTCCGGGTGGGCGGCTGTGTCTCGAAGCGATTCCGGACGCAGCAGTCCGAGAGGAGGTCGTCCATCGCGTGAGTGGCGCGCCGCTTCAACCGGTCTGCGAGACCGTGATCAGGCGCTCCGCCAGCGAACTTTCGCTTGACGACGGCACACGCGCGGAGTTGGCAATCGACGTCGGCGAAATCCGCGCCGGCGAGCGCTCGGCCAAGTTGCATGAAGTGGAGATCGAACTCATCGAGGGCAGCCCCGGCGGGTTGTTCGACATCGCACACGCGCTGTTTCCCGATGGGGGCTTGAGGTTCTCCCGGCTTTCCAAGGCGGCGCGCGGCTATCTGCTCGCCGAACAGGGATGGATCGATCCGCCGCTCGCGCCCCGCAATGCCGAGGACGTTGCACTCGATCGGGCTCAGATCGCCGAGCAGGCGGCACGCGACGTCCTTCGCGAGTGCCTCGATCAGGTCGCCACGAATGTCGTGGTGATCCGGGAGCTGGACGATCCCGAAGGGCCGCACCAGTTGCGGATCGGCCTGCGCCGATTGCGAAGCGCGTTCTCTGTCTGCGCTTCCGTTCTGAAGAGCCCGGAAATGACGCGGCTCAGCATGGAAGCCCGCTGGCTTGGCCAGGAGGTCGGGCGTCTCAGGGATATCGATGTGGTGGCGAACAATATCGTACGGCGGGAGGCCGAGGCCCACGCGGATGAACCGGGTCTGCCGCCCCTTGCCGATGCTCTCTCGAGGCAGGCGGGGGGACTGCGCGATCACCTTCGCAAGGTTCTCCCCGACGCGCGCGTGCAGGCGTTCCTGATCGATCTGGCGCGGTTCGTGGAGACCCGAGGCTGGCTCGTTCCGCAGGATTTCGACCAGACCGGACGGCTGGCGGCGCCGGTCGCGGAGTTGGCCAGCCAAGCGCTCGGCAAGCGCTGGAAGAAGGTTGGCAAGCGTGCACGCGGACTTGAGACACTGACAGTGGAGCAGCGCCACGAGTTGCGGAAGGAGCTAAAAAAATTGCGCTATGCGGTCGAGTTCTTCTCTCCCTTGTACCCGGCCAAGCGTGTCGATCCATTCCTGAAACGCTTGAAGAAACTTCAGACGGTCTTCGGCGATCTGAACGATGCGGCGACCGTCAGAACCATGCTGTCGGGAGCGGAAGCGCCCGGCGCTGGTGATCCGAACACGCAGCGTGCCGTCGGATGGGTGATCGGGGCGAGCCAGGCGCGCGCCGAATTTGGCTGGGTCGGCGCAAAGGCCTTGTGGCGAAACCTCGAAGAGACCCGCGCCTTCTGGAAGTGACGGGCCGGTTTGTTGCCTGATGCTGCTATGTGGTAACTTTCCGAACACCGGCAAGCGACAATGAGCAGCAATCGCAGCTTGATGCCGAACCGTACCTCTGACCGCCCGGCATAACGGGCACTAGCCTAAAATAGGCACGTTCTCGGAAGAGATCAGGCAACGGCGGCAATGAGGCGCGATCGCGTCATTGCTCGACTCGACGCGAAATCGTGAACCTCGCCTTTCCATTTTCCTGGCAGAAGGTCATGAAAGCCGTGGAAGGTCGTCGTTCGCCTTCTCGGGAAGACGGAGCGAGAAGCGGCAATAAGGAGGCATTTCAGTTCGCCTTTCGCTATCCCGCCAGTGCAAGCAGCTTCTGATAGCGGGGATGGCTACGGATAGGGTCAAGATCGGAATCGTTCTTGAACCGCAGCCTTAGGTCAGGCCCCACCTGCTGCAAGTACGTCTCCAGAAGGTCGATCGCTCGGTCGGGCTCCCCCAGCAACGAATAGACACAAGCAGCGTTGTAGCGAGCACCACTGTCGTCGGGGGTGAACCGCCCGCCGCGACGACATCAAGCTCTAGCCGCCGATTTGGCGTTGGTGTGCCGCCCACCACAAGGCGCGCACGCGTGCCGGCTTCATCGCGTTTCCCCAAGCGGTTCTTGATCATCACCGTCGCCTATCCACGTGTTGAAGAGCGTATAGGCGACCGCCAGAACCGTCGGGCCGATGAAAATGCCCAGTATGCCAAACGCTACCAGGCCGCCGATAACGCCGGCCAGGATAAGCAACATGGGTAAGTCGGCGCCTCTGCGGATGAGAACAGGGCGAATAAATTGGTCCATCGTCGCGGCGACGATGGTGAAGGCCAGCAACACCGTCGCCCAAAGCGTGTCGCCCGAATAATACATCCAGATCACTGCCGGAGCCATTACCAGGACCGGACCGAGCTGGATCAGACACAAAATGAAGATCAATGCCATGAGCACGGCGGCATAGGGCACGCCGGCTACGGCCAGCCCGATACCCGCTACGGCGCTTTGCGCAACGGCGGTAACCACTACGCCTAAGGCCACACTTCGGATCGCCTGGCCGGCCAGCCTTACCGCGGTCTCTCCACGAACGCCGCCCAGCCGGCGACCGAAGAGAATTGCGGTGGCGGCGGCCCGTTCACCGCCCGAATACATGATCGCGGCAATCGCGGTCGTCAGCAGGAAATGTATGAACATGCCACCCAAACTTCCGGTGGCTGACGCGAACCAGTAGGTCAGCGTTCCGGCATAAGGGGTCAGTCTTTGGACCAGTTCCTGAACGCCCGCCGAGTTCAGTTTCTCCCATGCTTCGGCAGCGCGTGCTCCAACCAGGGGCACTCCCTCCAGCCAGCTGGGTGGCGGTGGCAGTCGCATCGACAGGATAGTCCGGACCAGGTCGCCAACCTTGTCGATGTTCGCGATGACCGTGCTGAGCGCCAGCCAGAAGGGCACGATCACAAGCAGCAGCAAGGTCAGCGTCATGATCAGGACGGCAAGGCCGCGGCGGTTGCCGGTATGGCGCTGCAACCAGAGCATGAGCGGCCAGGTGGCAAGCACCAACGTCGTGGCCCATACGATCGCCGGCAGAAACGGCTGCATCACCCAGACGCTGGCGATGAGAAGACTGCCGATGAACAGCACCGCCAGCGTGACGCGGGTGAGATCCTGACGAGGTTGGACGAGGGAACGCGAACCGTCCGAATCCATTATCTGCCCTCCCAACGCCGCTCGCCTATCTTTCTCACGTCATGTTCTCCAAGTCCGCTCCTAGCGCGCCCGGTCAGCCCATCCTTGGTGTTCACCTCTGGTATTCGCCCTGACGGAACCACGGCCCGCCTACCTGCCTAGATTTGCGGCGGTAGAAGGTAGATCGTCATGGCGAAGATCAGATAGACCATCAGCAGGAGCACTCCGACGAACCATGCGGAACGTCCGTTATTGGTCATCAGAAATGCCGTTATCGTCGCGATAAGCACCATGACGACCGCGCCCGGCCAGAACAGAAGGTCCATCGGAGCAGGGCCGATGACATAGCTGAGGAGCACCATCATCGGGGCAACGAAAAGCGCGATCTGTGATGCGGCCCCAAGCGCAATGCCCACGCTCAGGTCCAGCCGGTTCCTTCGCGCGCCGGCAAACGCCGCCGCCATCTCGGCGGAACCGCCCACCAACGCAACGACGATGAAACCCACGAAGGCGGGGGTCATGCCGAACGCGACCGCAGCCTCCTGCACCGACTCGACGAACATTTCGCTTACCAGAGCAACAAGCACTGTCACCGCTGCCAACGTTCCGAGAGCCAGGCCCATCGGCCACGCTTCGCCTTCTTCCGCATGGGCTGTTCCGCTGAAAAGTTCTCGATGGGTCTTCAGTGAGAAGACCAGGCCCATCGCGTAGGCGCCGATGAGCAGCACCGACAATCCAACGCTCAACTGCTGGGTGAACGCGGACGTGGCAACGGAATCGACTTGCGCCACCATGGACGGGGTCACCATCGCGATCGTAGCGAGGAACAGCAGGCTGGTTTGCAGCCTGGCGCTGACCCTGTTGTACTCCTGCACATGATACTTGATACCGCCTAGCAGGAACGAGGCGCCCAACATGAACAGAGTATTGGCGACGATTGCTCCGGCGATAGAAGCCTTCACCAACGTGTACTGGCCGGCTTGCAGCGCAGCCAGCGCAATGACCAGTTCCGTCAGGTTTCCCAACGTGGCATTCAGCAGCCCGCCGACCGTATCGCCCGTCTTGGACGCGACCGACTCGGTAGCCGCGCTCAGCAAGGTGGCCAGCGGTACAATCGCCAGCACAGAGAGCACAAAGAGCAGCGTGTGCGCTTCCGGCTCCAATTGCCGGACGACGAATACCACCGGAACAAACGCCAAAAGCCAGAGAACGACGTTGCTACGGATCTCTTTGATCAAGGGGCCCATTTCCAGCCTCATTCAGGAGATTGCGCTCAGCCGCCCTCAGCGCCTGCACGGCGACCGCCGCAACGAGGCCTGTCATCACTATGCCGGCAAAACCGATTGCTATCGCCAGTAACCGCGTCAGAAGGTGCTGCGGCGAGAAATCGCCGTAGCCGATCGTAAGACCCGTCACGAAGGTGAAGTACAGAGCTTCGTCGACGCGCCAATTTTCAATACGCCCGATGATCAGCCCGCATCCCGCCATGGCGAGAAGGATGCCGGAGAAGATCGGCCAGACCACGCGAAGCTGCTGCACGAGCGCATAAAAGAAGCTGCGTCTCAACTGCCGCGATTGGGGCTTGCCGGGTAATCCTACTGCCACCGAAGTCCCTTTCTCAGGTCGGATTTCAGTTCGCCATCCGCCCACGATCACCGTCCCCCAGGTTGTGAGCAGGATGTGGCCGATCGGAACCGCCGGCGTATAGCCAAGGACGGCAACCGGACTACCCGAGCGGTCCTGCACCGCCGCCATGCCGGCGGTCATGGTCTGCGCCCCAGCCAGTCCTCCTCCCAGGAGCAGTATGGGGTTCATACGGAGCAGGTAGTGCCCGAGGTACAGTCCCGGCCCCACCGAAGAGAGGGAAGCGCATACGCAGATGCCCGACAACCAGTCCTGCCAGCAGCGCCCTCAGCGACGGAGAAATCGTGATCCCAAGCTGCCTAACGATGACGGCTGCAATGGGGGTCGCTGTCACCGCTCCTAAGCCGAGATCTTCATACATAAAGGGGCAGAAATAATAGCAAATGGCTAGAGACATGAGGGTCAATATTTCAGGACAGCTGCGAAGCGTGCTCACGAACCCATTCAACCATGATACCCTCCTGTTGCAGGTTCAATACTAGAACAAGCGGCCAGAAGTTCTCCGATTGCTTCCGCCGCTAAGGTAAATTGTACGAAAATTGTCTAATGAAACCGCTGATTGTAATGCCAGTTAATTTGAAGTCGTACAATACACCCTTGCGTGCCTGATTCAAGGTGTTATCATGTGTGTCTAAAAACTGCGCGAGAAAGTAGTTTAACAATAGAGAGTTGAGGGCCATTGAAGGGGTGTTCCTGTGGCGCATCAATTTTCCAGTGAGTTTGGCTCTGTTCCGAGCTTGAAGCGACGGCTCACCCCGTGTGACCGGTTAAACCATACCGATGCCGCGCAAAAGGTTTCCAGTGCAAGCCATATTCGCGAACGCTCCAACAGCGGTGGCGCGGGCGGAATGCTGGACAGATGCAGATCGGACGCGCAAGGACTGCCTCTGGATGTTCAGCCCAACGCGAATTTTGCGGCTTACTATCGGAACCCCTCGATTTCGAATTCTGGCTGCGCAAATACCAAGGCGAGGAAATGGTCACATGGTTGAAGAAGAATGTTCATCCGCTGGACCTGATCTATCGCCTGGCGGAAAACCACTCGATCGTGCTGCTCAATGGCGGGGGTTTCGAGGCTCCCAACTGGAGCGTGCGTGTCTCCATCGTCAATCTCCAGGACGATATCCATGACGACATAGGTCGCGCCGTCCGCGCGGTTGGGCGGAGCTACGTCGACACTTTCGACGCCGCGCAAAAGAAATAGCTTGGCGATCGCAACTGTAGGAGCAGCCAGATGACCCATTGGTCCAGGTTCGGCCTCGTTTCAGTCGGCCTTGCGGCCCTTCTGCTTCTTTCCGCGCCGTTCGGTGCGCCTGCCTACGGCCAGACCCCCACTCCGACTCCGCGGCCGGCGGCCGACAGCGAACCGGCCGCCGTCACTGAGGAGCCTGCTCCTCTCACGCTCGACGAACTGAAGGTCCTGACCGCGCCGATCGCGCTTTATCCCGACGATCTCGTCGCGCTCACCATCGCGGCTTCGCTCTATCCGCTACAGATCGTGCAGGCGGCCCGCTTCCTCGACGAAAAGGCGAAGTCTCCCGACCTCGAGCCGAGCGACAAATGGGATGGCAGCGTGATCTCGCTGCTCAACTATCCCGAGATCGTGAAGATGATGAACGACGACCTCGAATGGACCGAACAGTTGGGCAATGCGGCCGCCAACCAGCAGAAGGATCTGCTCGTCGCCATCCAGCAGTTGCGCGACGAGGCCGTGGCCAAGAACTACTTGAAGACGACGGAACAGGTGCAGGTTGTCAACGAAGGCGACAATGTCGTTATCAGGTCTGCTGATCCGCAGACCGTCTATATCCCGACCTATCCCCCCGAAATGCTGTACGAGCCCGACTACGTCATAGCGGGCGACCCGATCGCCTACGACCCGTACCCCTCCTACTACTATCCGACGGCGCCCTACTGGGCCGCGCTTGCCACTGGTGCGATGTGGGCCGCTGTGGTCGACTGGGACGACTGGGGAACCTGGGGCGGCGACGTGGATCTCGACGTCGATATCGGCGACAACATCGATATCGATTTCGACAATATCGACATCGACAATATCGACATCGACAGACTGAAGGACCTCGATCTCAAGAACATCGACCGCGACAAGATCAATCTCAAGAACGCGAACATCGACCGCGACAAGCTCAAGCAGAACCTGAAGAGCAAGGACTTCAACAACATTGCCAGCAAGGCCAAGGACCGCCGGGAGTCGGGCAAGGGCAAGCAGGCGCGGGCGCATGACCTCAAGGGAAAGGATGTCCGCAAGAATGTCGCCGAAGGTTTGAAGGACCGGCCGCAGGCCAAGCTGCCGAAGTCGGGGACCAAGCGGCCCGATGCAAAACGCGTCTCGGACCAGCACAGGAAGGCGAAACCGGCGGCCAACAAACCTGCGGCGAAGAAAGTCGCTCAGAAAAAGTCCTCCAGGAAAAAGCCGGCTGCGCGCGCCGACAATCGTCCGCGCAAGCCGTCGGCGATGGGGAATCCGCGACCTGGCAGGGTTGCGACCAACCATTCGAACCGCGGTGCCTATAGCCGGGGTGGCGGCCATCGCCAGGTGCAGAGCAGAGGTGGAAGAGGAGGGGGCGGAGGCGGACGAGGCGGAGGCGGACGAGGCGGAGGCGGACGAGGCGGAGGACGCCGGTAGCAACTGCCGTATCGTGTGCGACATCCGGCTTATTTCAGGAACATGATCATGATCCGATACCTCATTACCGCAACTCTCGCACTTTCGCTCGGCGTTCCCGCACTTTCGGCCGGCGGCGCCCAGGAAGCACAGACCAGCACCACGCAGGATTTCGATGCCTTCATCGGCGAGACGCCCACGCCGTTCGCAACAGTCGACGAACTCGTCGAGGCGTTCCGCAAAGCGCTGGAGGAAAATGACAAGGAGGCCGTCGCCTCGCTTCTCGGACTGTCGCCCAGCGAAGTGCTGAAGTCGAAGGAAGTGGAGGCGAGCTTTCCGGAAATCCGCGAAGAGGCGGCGAAGGGCATCGCCGTCAAGGAACTGGCATCCGACCGCCGCTCGCTTCTTCTTGGTAACCAGGTATGGCCGTTTCCATTCCCTGTCGTGCAGACAGAGGGCAAATGGGCGTTCGATACGATAGCCGGGCTGGAAGAAGTCATCAACCGCAGGATCGGCGAGAACGAACTGACCACCGTCGCCAATCTGCGCGCCTATGTAGAGGCCCAGGAGGATTACAAGGAAACCGACTGGGACGAGGATGGCGTCGGCGAATATGCTCAGAAGCTGATCAGCACGCCCGGGACATATGACGGGCTCTATTGGCAACCCGGCGACGGCGTGCCGGAAAGCCCGTTCGGTTCGCTGATCAGCCAGGCCGAGTTGGCGACGGCCGCCGAGGACGGCTATTTCGGATACCGCTACCGCATATTGAACGGTCAAGGCGCTAACGTCGCCGGCGGCCAGTACGACTACGTCATCAACGGCAACATGATCGCCGGCTTTGGGCTGATCGCGATGCCTGCCGAATACGACCGCACAGGCATCATGACCTTCGTCGTAAACCAGTACGGCACAGTCTACGAAAAGGACCTGGGGCCCGATACGGCGGCGCTCGCCGAAAAGATCACGGCGTTCGATCCAGACGACAGTTGGGCCGTAGTCAACGATCCGGGCGAGTGAGCAGGCCCATGCACATCCCGGATGCGTGCCTTGGGACTAGACGGCTGTCGCGTACCCTGCATTCAGAAGGGGGCCCCTAGTGAAAACGATAGCCCTGCTTCCTGTTATCACCTATCCCGAACCCAACCCTGAAATGGTAGTGCCCAGGGCGGTCGCGATGGCGGCGGCCCTCGGCGCGCAACTGCATGCGTTGGCCATCAACGTAGAGATCCGAAACATCTCGAATGCGCTGTCGCGGAGGCTGGTCGACGTCCCCAAAATGACGCGGGAGGCCGAAGCGCTGTGCAGGGATCGCGGCGAAGCGTTTCTAGCAAAGGTTGTGCTGGGAGCGAAGCGGGCAGGCGTGGACTCAACCACCGGCGCGGTCGCGTCGAGCGCTCCCTTGCTGAATGACACCGCTGCAATTCAAGCGCGTTACTATGATCTCGTTCTCTGCGCCTGGGAGGCGAACAACCCCACGAGCAGGACGACCGCGCAGGCCATTATCTTCGGGTCGGGAAGGCCGACGATCCTTCTGCCAGAGGTCGAGCCGGCAAGGAAGCTGGACAAAGTCGCTATTGCCTGGGACGGCAGCCGTGTTGCGGCTCGTGCCGTGGCGGATGCACATCAGGTGTTGCGCCGCGCTTCCAAGATTACGGTGCTCACCGTGACGGGCGAGAAGTCCCTGCAGGAGACGGACGCCGCCCAACGCTTTGCTCAAGGGCTGAACCTACGCGGGCTGTCAGCCGAGGCCATGCCATTCGTATCCGAGGATTGCCCGGTCGAGGTGTCGCTTCAGAAGCGAGCGATCGAAATCGGCGCCGACCTGATGATCATGGGAGCGTTCGGTCACACCAGACTGAGGGATTTCGTGCTCGGTGGGGCTACGAAAGGCATCCTGTCGGACGTCCGGCTGCCGATAATGCTTTCGCATTGATCGTGTCGGTGATTTAACTGAGAGAAACGGAGCTATGGCGTATTGCCTTGTCGGGATCAAATGAATGAAGTTGAGTTGACGATCGCTATTGAGCAGGTGCGGTTGTCGGGGCTTAATTGCAACCGGGTGCTCAAGGGACGGTAATCAATGGAAAATATTTGCCTGAAGGCGCGTTGGCTGTTTACAGGGGCAGCTTTCGCTGTCATTGCGCAATCGTCGCTTGCCTGCATGTATAGCCCTGAAGCACATGCCCAAGAGGGATCGTTCGAGGACTTTCCTTTCTTGGTGCGTTGTGAATTAAGCGGCATCGTTCGTGCTTACTACTTGTCAAAAATTGGTCCAGACGGGGTTGCCGTTTATATAACCCCCGACAATCAGGCCGGCACAATCACCATGCGAGGCAAGGCCGAGCCAGTTGGCGGAGATTGGGCGGGAAGTTGCGCCGGAAAAACACTTGAGCAACTAAGGTCGGCAGGCCAAGCGTATGACTTGCCGCATTGATCCCTTGAGACGCCGTTGTTGCTCCGCGTTATGTCGGTTCAAATCCCGTTCCATTTAAGCACGAACGGCCATAGCGAGCTTAAGATCGCACTTTGGTGCACATGACGGTATTTCCTTTGGCCGCATGTTCGATGGCGCGTCGGTTCCTCAATGCCCGCCCGAAAAGACGAGTGTTTGCACAGGAAGAAGGAGCGCCTGGAATCTCAATATGATCGCATGCACCAGCCCGACCGTATCTATTACGTGCAGGAACAGCCAGTGCGCTGTGCCCAAATCTTCCTCGGCAAGTCGGTCGTGATTGTTGGTGTAGGCGTTGGCGATGCAACTGCTGCCTGGAGGCACGCCATCGAACCCTCCCGCGAACAGCGGCTCCAGAAAGACGGTGATCGTTCCGGGCCGGACCACCTGTTGGGCGTCGATCAACTGGTCCGACGCCCGAACCTGACCGGTCGCGATGAGATCCTGAACCTCGGTGACCACCATCGGAATGATCGTCAGAGGCATCGAAATACAAGTGGCTTCGGCAACCATGCCGACCTTCATCACCTGGGCTTCGAGCTGGCTGAAGCCCCCTATAAGAGCCTTCCGTCCGGCTTCCGCCGGTATAAGAACGCCGGCGGGCCGCATAAAGGGATTGACGATGTCTCCCTTGCGCAGGGTGAATTGCTCCAGCGTGCCGGCGACCCCGGCGTAGACGACGGTCTTGTCCAGTTCGACCTGGGCCTGGGCAAGCGCCGCCTCGGCGCTTTTCTTCTGCGCCGGCAGCACGGACGAAATCTGCGATTCGACGGACTGCTTGCTCGCCATGACCGCGGAAATGGCGGCCTGCCGCCCTTCCACGATGTTGGCGAGCTTTTCGATCTCGCGCTGCGCGACCGTGCTGGCGTTTCGCCGTTGAAGTTCGGTCTTGGTTTCGAGTTCGTCCAAGGCCTGCTTGTACGAGCTTTGCGCTTCCTGAATGCGGGCGTCGGCCCCTACCAGCTCGGTCTTGGCCAATTCGAAACCAGCGTCTATCTCCGATATGCGCCGTCGCGCGGTCTCGAGCGCCGCTTCCTGCTCCGAGCTGTCAAGCCTGAAGATGCGCTGGCCAGCCTCGACCTTGTCCCTTATGCCCACATAGACTTCCTCGACGCGGCCGGAGCCTTCGGGGAGGATGGGAATGGTGCGAAAGAACGAAATCGCACTCGACGTCGACGGATGAAAGTAAAGAATGAGCGTCAGCAGAATCACTGTCAGAGCTATGCACGCCGTTATTCCGTATCGCAGCTCATACCATACAGAATAGAGCGTGATCTCGTGACCAATCCTCTTTCCCTGTACGAAGCGGCGGACGAGAAAATCGGGCAGGACGGTCAGGACCGAACAAAGCAGAACCTCGATCATCGTTCATGACCTCCAACTGACACCGGCTGGCGCTGATGGCGGTCGGACGGCTCCGGCGCATGCGTCTTGGCGATTTCGTCGCGGGGGTCGCTTCGGGCTTTCTCCAAGGGGGTCGGAGGAGGTACGGCCTCCACTTTGACCGGCGTATAGTTGGCAAGCACCTCGGGAGCCGGCTCAGACGGCGCCTCCGCGGCGGGGGATCGAAACCGCCCCGTCGCCATCCTGGCGAGCGAGTCGGCCATGCTGGCCAGGGGCGTCCAGAAGTCGGGCACGGGGACGAGCGCCAGAAACAGCGCGGCAATCCAGAACGCATGGATGTGGGTGAACAACGCCAGCAGCGACAGCACCGCCACCAGCTGGAACTGGATCTGACTGCCGCCGTGGGACATGCGCTCCGGCAAGGAATGAAGCCAGAAGTACAAACTTCCAATCCCCATCACGGCCAGCACAAGGAAGATGACCGACCCCGTGAACAACACATCGGTCTCGCCGGGGGCCGTTATGAAAGGCGGAAGATGATGCGGCGCCGCCGGATGCATTGCCACGGACATGCCTGCCACTCCCCAATTTCGCTCGTGCGAGGACGCCCGAGCACTAGGCGCAGCAACGTCCAGCGCCCAAACTTAAGGATACTCCGTCCGCATCCGAATGCAACTGAAGAGGCCAGCAGTTGAAGAGGCCAGCAGTCGCGGAGCCGCCGCCCTACGCAGGACAGCCATCTCGTTGCTATAGCAATGCCAAGGCGACCGCCAAAAGGCTAACGACCAAGGCGGCGAGGCTTGGGACAAGCACGGCGGCTCCCGAGTAGAAAGCCAACGCCGCCACCCAGTCGTACGGCCTGTCGCCAGCTTGAGACATTGTCAAACCCTTCCGTCCGTTCTGCTCCTTGAGAAAACGCCGTCGGCGGTCGGCGCCTTCCCGCCCTTGGGGCGAGCCTCATGAGCGGCCGCCTCGCTTTTCCACCCATACTGACGAAGGGGAACGTCCGCGGCGTCTGAAAGCAGCACCCTTTCGGCGGCTCCGTCGAGATCTTCATATTGGCCGCTGCGCATCGACCACAGGAACGCCGCGAGACCCGCGACGCCCATGCCCAAGGCAATTGGAACAAGCCAGACGAGATAGTTCATGCCGCCTCCGCCAAGTCGAGCCTGCGAAGAGCCGGAGATCTTGCGGGCGGAGGCTCGCCCGGAAGGCGCAATGCGTTGCCGACCACGAGAATCGATGACGTCGACATGGCGACAGCGGCCATAAGGGGCGTAACATGGCCCATCACAGCGAGGGGCACGACCAGAACGTTGTAGGCGATGGCAAGGGCGAGGTTCTGCCGCACCAGCCGGGATGCGTTCCGGGCGACTCTTATGGCATGTGGTACGGCCTCCAGGCTCGTGCCCAGGAAGACAAGGTCGGCAGCATTCCGCCCGATGTCTGCCGCCGACGAGGGCGCCATTGAGACATGCGCGGTGGCGAGCGCGGGGGCATCGTTCAGCCCGTCTCCAACCATAAGGATGCGGCGGCCGTACCGCGCCAGCTCCTCCAGACGCTCGACCTTGTCCTCGGGAAGCGCACCGTGGCGGATTTCCGGGATTCCCACCGCAGCCGCCACCCTGCAAGCCTCCTCCACTCGATCGCCGGACAGCACCTCTGTCGCCAATCCGAGGTCAGCTAGCTTTCGGATGGCACGCGTCGCGCCAGGACGGATTTCGTCGGCAATCGCAAATGAACCCGCAAGCTTTCCGTCTTTCGAAAGCCACGTGGCGGCTTCACTCGGGACGTTGGCCACGCTTGCGGAGACCCAATCCTTCCTTCCTAGCCTGTAAAACGCTTCGCCAACGCGCCCTTCGATCCCGTACCCGGCAACTTCGCGGAACCCTTCGATAGCCACTCTTGCGACTGTCATCGCGGCCACAGCGCGCCCCACCGGGTGCCTGGAAAAGGAGGCGAGTGCTGCGGCGGCCACAACATCTTGCGGAGCTACCGTGTGCCGTTCGACGCGGGCGGCGCCCGTCGTGAGCGTGCCCGTCTTGTCGAAGACCACGGTGTCGGTCTCGGCAAGGCGCTCTAGCGCGCTGCCATCCTTGAGGGTGACGCCGAGATCGAACAGCCGGCGCGCCGCCACGACCTGGACCATCGGCACGGCAAGGCCGAGCGCGCACGGGCAGGTGATGATGAGGACGGAAATCGCAATCGTAACCGATCGATGCCAGTCGCCTGTAAGCAGTATCCAGGCGGCGCAAGTCGCAAGCGCCAGCAGATGGATGACAGGGGAATAGAGCGCGGCCGCGCGGTCGGCGATGCGGCGATAGCGGGCGCGGCCGTGCTCAGCCGCCTCCATCAGCCTGACCACGTCGGCGAGGAAGGAATCCCGTGCACGCCGCTCGGCACGGACAGTGAGCGCGCCATCAAGACTTAGCGCTCCCGAAAGAACGGCGCTGCCCGGCTGCGCGCGTTCGGGCATGGACTCACCGCTCACCACCGAAACGTCGAGGCTGCCCGCGCCCATGACAACCGTCCCGTCCACCGGAATGCGTTCTCCGGGGGCTACCAATATCATGTCACCCGGCTCGATTTCTGTCAGGTCGCGGAACTCGCGGCTTCCGTCCGCCCCGACCACCGCCGCCCCCCTCGGCATCAAGCGGGCAAGACCGGTGACGGCGTTCCGCGCCTTCCGCCTCATCGCATGGTCAAGCGTGCGCCCGACAAGCAGAAAGAAGATCAACGACGTTACCGCATCGAAATAGGCGTGAGGTCCTCCGACAGACGTGTCGTAGAGGCTCAAGCCCAGAGCCAGCAGGATTCCGACTGAGATGGGAAAGTCCATGCTGGCGGTGCGCTTCATCGCCGAATTCCACGCCGAAACGAAGAATATCCGTCCGGAATAGGCGACGGTGGGGACGGCCAGCAGCGCCGAGATCAAGTGAAATGCATTTCGAGTTCCCTGATCTGCGCCAGACCAGACGGACACCGACAGCAACATGATGTTCATGGCGGCGAATCCCGCCACGGCTGTGGCCCGCAGCAGCCGCGACAACTCGGCATCGCATGCGCCGTCTTCCGTCTCCGCGAGGCAGGCATCGTATCCGACAGCCTTCAGGGCGTCGAACATCGGAGGGACACGACCTTCATTCCTCCACTTCACGGCGACACGTCGGGACGTGAGATTCACTCGTGCCGCGATGATTCCGTCGAGACTTTGCAGCGCGCCTTCGATCGCAGCTATGCAGGCAGCGCAATGCGCTTGCGGTACCGAAAACTGGGTCTGGAAAGCGCCATCCCCCATGTCGCGGCTGGCGAGCACGATTTCGCGCTCGGCAATCTCCCGCCTTGGCGCCAGCAGCAATGCGGCTTCGGCTCCCGGCGCGCAACAACTCATGGTCTCACCCCTCTGGACGTGCGACCGCCCTGTACGCATGCCAGGTTGCGTGCCCCAGCAGAGGAAAGATGACGATCATCCCGATAAGCCCTGTGACCACGCAGACTACGAAGAGCAGGAGCACCAAGGCGCCCCAGGCCAGCATCGGCGGAAGGTTGTTCCACACCAGTTTCGCGCTGATAGCCATAGCCGTCAGCGCGTCCACGCGCCGGTCGAGCAGCATCGGCACTGCAAAGACGCTGATGGCGAAAGCGAAGGCCGCGAAGAGGCCTCCTATCGCCGTCCCGATCGCAATCATCGCCCACCCATATGCGGTGCCGAAGAGCACTCCGACTATGCGGTCGAATCCGGGAAAGGGCGTCACGCCGAAGAAGAGCGCCCAGAGGAGCACCGCCGCACGCGTCCACAGAAGCAGGAGCAAACACAGTAGTAGGCCCGTGAAGAAGACCTGTGCGCCGCCGGTGGGGCGCACCAGGAGCATCGAGGCGAGGCCGATGGCGCGTCCTTCCTCTATTGCCCGGCTCTTTTCATACAGGCCTAGCGCCAAAAAGGGGGCCACGATCATGAACCCGGCAAGCGCCGGAAACAGAATGTAGTCACGACCGAATCCGACAAGCGTCCAAACGAAGGCGACGGACAGGAGAAAGACGACAATCCCATAGGCCAGGCTCGACGCGGGCCGGATCCAGAAATCCCGCCAGCCCGCAGAGAGCCAGCGGAGTCCCTCGAAAAGCGGCAGTCCCCGGTCGAGGCGCCGGTCGCGCGTTTCGCCAATGCCCGAGGTCTCGCTGAGCAGCCAATACGACTTGTCGGTCTCGCTCATCTCACTCCTCCTCAGCACGCTGACTTCGCCGCGCGGTAGCCTTCGCCTTCGCCCCCGGCCTTCAAGTGCTCCACGCAGTCCGGTTGCGACTGAACCGCCACATAGACAAGGTGCGCGTTCGCCCCGGCAAAAATCAGCAACCCGGCTGGAACCAGCACCCAGGCTATCCATGCTTTGCTGTGGGATATCTTTGTGGTCATGGCTGCTGCGTTCCAAGATCGTGGACATAGAGCGCGAGCGTCTTGATCTCGGCCGTCGTCAGCCTCTCGTCCCAGGTCGGCATGTGACCCTGCCGTCCGCCGTGCACGGACGCGATGATCGTGTCCAGATCTTCACCATAAATCCAGTGCGAGTCCGTGAGATTTGGAGCGCCGACATCCCGCTTCCCCTTGGCATTCTCCTCGTGGCAGGTCGCGCAGGTCGTGACGAATACCTCCCGCCCTGCTTCTATCTGCTTGATGTTTTCATGGGTAGAGTAGTCGGGGTGCGTCAGCGAATAGACGTAGGCGGCCACGGTCCGGACCTGTTCGCGGTCGAGCATCTCATCGCGCCCGAAAGCCGGCATCTGTCCGATCCGGCTTTCCGGGTGCCGCGTGTTGATGCCCACGCGCATCGTCTGCTCGATGAGTTCGGGGCCGCCGCCCCACAGCCAATCGTCGTCCGTAAGGTCGGGATAGTTCGTTCCGCCTTTGCCGTCCCTGCCGTGGCATGCCGCGCAGTTGTCGCCGAACAGCTGCCGTCCGGTGCTGCGAACCGTTTGCATCAGCGCCTCGTCGGCGAGGATCACATCGTAGCCTTCCGTCCCGATGCGATTCATCCAGTTCACCCGATCGCGCCGCGCCTCGACGAGGCGCGCCTCGACCGTCTGTCTTTGGTCAATTCCGAGAAGGCCCCTCGTATAGGTCGTTCCCAGCGGCCAGGATGGAACGAGAAACCACCAGGCGATCGCCCAGACGTGGGTTACGATCAGGAACATGAGCACGCCGCGCGGGACCGGCGTATCCAACTCCTTGATGCCGTTCCACTCGTGACCGGTAGTCTCGCGGCCGGTGACGGGGTCGCGTTCATTCACTTCCATGGCTTGTCGTCCTCGTCGAGGATGCTGTGCTTGGCCCTGTCGAAACGCTTCCTGTTCGAAGGCCAGAAGGTATAGACGAGCACGCCGAGTGCGAACGCGATCAGGTAAAAAAGGCCCCAACTCTTCGAGAATGCGACAACGGCGTTATAATCCAGGTCCATCCGATAGCCTCCGCCATTAGCCTTCCGGGTCCGGCTCTTCTTCAGGGGCCGCGGTATTCCCGTACGCTGCTCCCGTCAGTCGCCCCAGGACCTGGAGATAGGCCACCAGTGCGTCCATCTCGGTGACGTCGGTCGTCACTCCGTCGAACGCGCTTACCTGGGTCTCCTCGCCGTAACGCTCAGTGACGCCTGCGGCGAAGTCCGTGTCCGGCGTCGCCTGGCCATAGGCGTCGCGCGCCGCGTTCTCCAGCATCTCGTCCGTGTAGGGTACGCCGAGCGCCCGCTGCGCCGCCAGGTGCAAGGGCAGGTCTTCAATCTTCAGAGACGTACGGGCCAACCAGCGGTAGGCGGGCATGTTCGACTCCGGGACCACGTCACGAGGGTTCGTCAGGTGCGCGACGTGCCAGAAGTCGGAATACTTGCCGCCGACACGGGCGAGATCCGGTCCCGTCCGCTTGGACCCCCAGAGCATCGGGCGGTCATACCGGGACTCTACGGCGAGCGAGTAGGGCCCATAGCGCTCCACCTCGTCCCGGAGTGTCCGGATCATCTGGCTATGGCAGGCGTAGCAGCCCTCGCGGATATAGATGTTGCGCCCGGCGAGCTCCAGCGGGGTGTACATCCGCATGTCCGGAGCTTGTTCCACCGTCTCATCGATGGTGAACAGGGGCGCGATCTCGACGATGCCGCCGACACTCGCCGCCGCGATGATTGCGATAACGAACCAGATGGCAGAACGCTCGAGCTTGCGGTGGAAGAGTTCAGGCATCCGTCATTCCCCCGGAATGGTCGCCGGGACTACGGGCACGTCTGCTTCGCGCGGCGCAGCGAGCGGCGCGGATTGGACCGTCATCCACATATTATAGCAGCCCACTACCGCGCCCAGCAGGAAGAGCAGCCCACCGAAGGCGCGGGCGATGTAATAGGGGTACATCGCCACCAGCGAGTCGACGAAGGAATAGGCGAGCGCGCCGTCTTCCGTGTAGGTCCGCCACATCAGCCCCTGGATGATGCCTGAATTCCACATCGCGAAGGCGTAAATCAGCGTTCCGGCAATCGCCAGCCAGAAGTGCACCTCGACGAGAGTCGCCGAGTACATGCGCTCGCGCTTCCAGAGGCTGGGCACGAGCGTATAAAGCGAGCCGAAGGTGATCAGCGCGACCCAGCCAAGGGCGCCTGCGTGAACGTGCCCGACGGTCCAGTCGGTATAGTGAGACAGCGAGTTCACCGGCCGGATGGCGAGGAACGAGCCTTCGAAGGTCGAAAGGCCATAGAATACCACGGCGGCCATCATGAAGCGCAGCGTAGCGTCGTCGCGCACCTTGTGCCATGCGCCATTGAGGGTCAGAAGCGCGTTGCCTGCTGAAGCCCAGGACGGCACGAGCAGCATCACCGAGAACGTCATGCCGAGCGTCTGCACCCAGTGCGGGAGCGCGGTGTAGTGCAGGTGGTGCGAACCCGCCCACATGTAGAAGAAGGTGATGCCCCAGAAGCTCAGGATCGACAGGCGATAGGAGAAGATCGGTCGCTGCGCCCTGACGGGCAGGTAGTAGTAGAGCATGCCGAGGAAGCCCGCAGTCAGGAAGAAGGCGACCGCGTTGTGGCCATACCACCACTGGACCATCGCATCCTGGACGCCCGGCCAGATCGTGTAGCTCTTGGCGTGCCCCCATGAGACGGGAACGGCGAGGTTGTTCACGATGTGGAGGATCGCGACGACCAGGATGAACGCCATGAAGTACCAGTTGGCGACGTAGATGTGCGGCTCCTTCCGTCGCGCGATCGTAGCGATGTAGAGGATGAAGTAGGTCACCCACACGATCACCAGCCACAAGTCGGCATACCACTCGGCTTCCGCGTATTCCTTCGACTGGGTGACGCCTAGCAGATAGCCGGAAATGGCCAGAACGCAGAACAGATTGAAGCCGAGAAGCACGAACCACGGGCTGATCTGCCCAGCAAGCCGTGCACGAGACGTGCGCTGGACGACGTGGAACGAGGTCGCGATTAAGGCATTTCCGCCGAACCCGAAGATGACGCCGGAGGTGTGCGCAGGCCTCAGCCGCCCGAAGCTGGACCACGCCGCATCGAAGGCAAGGTCGGGCCACGCGAGCTGTGCGGCCACCCAAACGCCCATGAACATGCCGAATACAGCCCAGGCCATCGAAAGCACAATGCCGACTTTGATCGGATCGTCGTAATACGACGCCTCCCGATCCTCCGTCGGCTCCGGCTCGTAGAACGAGGACAGCACTCCGTAGAGCAATCCGCCTGCGAACAGCATTACGATAACGCCCTGGACACCAAGCGTGTCCGAACGTCCCAGGGCTGCCATCGCCGCTCCAGTGATCACCACGGCGAGCGCGATAGCTGCGCCGCGCTGGCGTTCCGAGGACGTAAGCTGCCGGATCATGTCCGCTCCTCTGCCTTCACGCACAGGACCATCACGGACCAAAACTGCGTAAGATGGGGAGCAGTTTCATGAGTACGGCCCTACGGCATCGGCTAAGGTACAGCCGTTCAACGAAGATGGAAATGCCTTTAGCGCTTCTTGCCAAATCTTTCGCTTGTGGCCGCGGGGAACTTGATGTGTGCTCATCGTTCAGCGTGCAACAGAAATTTGTCTTCTTTTGCCTTGCCACCGCGTTTCACGTCTTCGGTTCTTGCTCGCGCTTTGTCGTTTTGGGCTACGATTGGGAAAGTCATCGCGCAGTTATCCGCCAGTGATCATGGCTCAAGGGTGCTTTCGATGCTCAATTGGCGGTTTTCAATCGACCGGCTGATGAGGGCCGCTCTGGGTCCAGGCTGTGTAAAACGCTTTTTTATGATAGGTTTAGGTCGGTTGGAGGAGAGCCGGACTTTGAGACGATCGCTAACTTCCGGCGTGACAACGGAGCCGCGATCAGAGCGGTGTGCGGGCAGTTCGTCGAACTGTGCCGCCGGTTGAAGCTCTTCACGCGTGCCATTGTAGCGATCGACGGCAGCAAGTTCAAACCGGTGAACAACCGCGACAAGAACCTCACCGTGGCCTAAGTCGGCAAGCGGATGGAGCAGGTCGACGCCATGCTTGGAAGAAGAAAGGCGCTCGCGCTACGAAATAAGTTCACCCAACGCAGTCATTGCCGCCACACAGGCGGGATGTCTGGTTGCACGGCGGAAGCGGACCCCTTGCGGTTAGTTCGGCGCCCCTCCCCAAAAGGCACCATTTCCACTAGGATGTTGCGAGATCGCGGGAGGGTTCCGGCTTGGATCGCGTTCATCGCAGAATGGCTACCATCCTCGCTGCCGACGCAGTTGGCTATAGCCGTCTGACAGGCAGAGACGAGGAAGGGACGCTTGCGACGCTGCGGGCGCATCGTCAGATCATTGACCGGGTAATCGAGCAACATGAGGGACGGGTGTTCGGAAGCGCTGGCGACAGCGTCATCGCCGAGTTCGCGAGCCCCGTCGAAGCGGTTCGGTGCGCTACCGAAATCCAGCTCGAAGTCGACAAACAAAACGCTGAGCTTTCCGAGGCGAGCCGTCTGCGCTTTCGCATCGGCATCAATCTCGGCGATGTTGTCGTCGAAGGTGATAATCTCATGGGCGACGGTGTGAACGTCGCCGCCCGCCTAGAGGCGCTGTCACACCCCGGTGGAATATGCATTTCGGACGCGGTCTACACGCAGGCCCGCGATCGGCTCGCCCTCGAATTCATCGATCTTGGCGAGCACAGGGTGAAGAACATCACCCGGCCTGTGCACGCTTACCGCGTGCCTCTCCCCTCGGAGGAGCAGGTCACGTCGCCCTTTCGAGGTCTCAACCCCTTCGAGTTCGAAAACGCTGACCTCTTCTTCGGACGAGCCCGCGCGATTGCCGAGTGCATGGACCGCCTGAGGCAGCAAGCTGCCAATGGCAAGGCATTCCTGCTCATCTATGGTATGAGCGGCTCGGGCAAGTCCTCTCTCCTGCGAGCAGGGCTACTACCTTCCATCACTCGGCCTGGCGCAGTGGCTGGCATCAATTTTTGGCGCCGCTGTCTGGTCCGCCCGTCGGAGGGCCCTGATCCGGTCACGTCAGTGGCTGCGGGGCTGCTTCGCGAAGGCGCCCTCCCTGAGCTGGGTTGCGAACCGGCAGCGCTGGCTCAACTCTGTTGGAACTCACCTGATCGAGCTCTGGCGCTCATACGCCTGGCCCACGCCAAAGCGGCGGCCGCCGCAGCTTCGGTCCCCACCCAACTGCGACTGATCGTTGCCGTCGATCAGATGGAGGAGTTGTTCACGACCGAGGAGAAGCCGGCATCGCGCGAAGCGCTGGTGCGGCTCCTCGCGGCACTCGCCGGCAGTGGACTGGCTTGGGTGACTGCGACGATCCGATCGGATTTCTTTCACCGCTGCGGCGAAGTCCCCGGTTTCTCGGGGCTGAAAGATGGGCTTGGCAGCTACGAGCTCTTGCCGCCGTCCGGCCCTGAGATCGCCCAGATCATCCGCGAGCCGGCCCGCGCCGCCGGGCTCCGCTTCGAGGAAAGTCCCGATCGAGGATGGCTTGACGATGTGCTGCAGGATGCGGCATCTGCTGATCCCAGATCCTTGCCGCTTCTCGAATTTGTGCTCGACGCTCTCTACGAGGCGGGGCGGGAGCAGCGCATTTTGACCTTTGCTGCGTATCAGGCACTTGGCGGTTTCGAAGGGGCGATCGCGCGCCGCGCCGACGAAGTCGTTGACGCGCTCCCGCCCGACATCCAGGAGGAGCTGCCAGTCGTGTTGCGTGCCCTTACCACGGTGCGCCCGGGTGATGAAGCCGTTGCGGCACGTCCGGCCTTGCGCGCCGAAGTCACGGGCACACCTCAACGATTGGCTCTCGTTGAAGCACTGGTCGCCGCTCGCATGCTCGTCAGCGACGAGGATGCCGCAGGCCACGCCTTCGTCCGCGTGGCCCACGAAGCCTTGTTGAGCCGGTGGCCGCGCGCTGGCAACATTGTTAATGCAAACAGGAGATTCCTCGAGGCGCGGGCTCGGCTCATGGCCGATGCCCAACGCTGGCACTCGGATAACAGGAACCAGGAACTCCTCCTGCCATCCGGCAAGCGTCTGGCCGAAGGCGAGGAACTGCTGCAGTCGAGACGGGAAGAAGTCGACGATCAGGTCATCGAATACATCGAAGCCTCTTCGCGTGCCCAGAACGAGCGGGAGGAGAAGGACCGGCAAGCGGAGCGGGCACTGATTGAGGCCGCTGAAGCAGCAAAGCGCGAACGCCTCGAGCGAGAGGCTGAACGTCTGGAGCGCGAGGCTGAACGTCTGGAGCGCGAGGCCGAACGCCGTACTCTCGCAGCCACAGCAGCGGGCCGGCTCGCGCGACGCACGCGCTATGCTGCGATCGTGGCAACCGTATTGGCTCTCATAGCCTGCGCGGGCGCGTTCTTCGGGTTTAAAGGACAACAGGAAGCAACGTGGCAAGCGGAGTTGGCGGAACAGAGCGCGGGCAAGGCGAGGTCGGCCGAAAAGGACGCCCTCGCAGCACGAGACCAGGCGCTCCGCAACCAGTCTCTTTCGCTCTCGCTTCTCTCAAAGCAAACCGCAGCGAGCGGCGATACGGAGACCGCAATCCTGTTGGCGCTGGAGGCGTTGCCGAAGAGCGGAACGAAGCCTGCGCGACCACATCTCTTTGAAGCGGAGGCCGCACTTTTCAACGCTCTGCTGGCACACCGCCAGACGATGGTGTTCAAACACGACGCCGAAGTGGCGCAGGCCGTCTTCAATCGGACGGGCGATCGCATTGTCACTGCGTCCCACGACAAGACGGCACGCATTTGGGACGTCTCGAAAGGTACCGAGATTGCAGTCTTGAAGGGCCATCGGGGACCCGTGGAGAGAGCCGGATTCAGTCCGGACGGAGGCCGGGTCATTACGGCCGCAAGGGACGGCACCGCGCGCATCTGGGATGCTGCGTCCGGTGAGCAACGTGCTGTGCTCGAGCCTTCCGGCGCCTATCCCACGGCCGCGTTCGATCCCAACGGCGAGCGGGTGCTGACAGAGGGATTAAACGTTCAGGCGTCACTCTGGGACGCCCGGACGGGAACGAAACTCCTGAGCGTAGGCAGCACCGGAGGTGCATCAGACATTGGAGATGCATTGGCCGACTTTAATCCGGATGGTCGCAGTTTTGCGACTTCACAAGCGCGGAAGGTCTTCGTCTGGAATGCCACGGATGGCACTCTGATCCATGAATGGTATGTTGGCACTTGGGCATCCATGCTGACATTCAGCCCCGACGGAAGCCGGCTGTTGGTAGGCTCGTTGGGCACAATTTCATTCAGTAGTTTGCCCGCCCTTTGGGACGTTGGGAACGGGACTGAGATCGCCAGACTGGCCGGCCACAAGAGCGACACCCAACTGCAGGGTGTCATCTTCAGTCACGGTGGCCGCCAGATCGCAACGGTCTCGCTCGATGGCAGCGCACGAATTTGGGACGGCAAGTCGGGAACCTTGCTTGACGTGCTTGGCCAGGAGACCCCGAACTTGAAACTGGCTGACATCGGTTATAACCCTGACAACGAAATGAACAGCGCGTTCAGCCTCGACGATCGCCTCCTGGTGACCGCATCCATCGACGGTCCGATACGCATCTGGGACGTCGGTCGAGCGTCGCTGTTCACAACCATTACTGGCCATGATGCCTTGATCGAACACGTGGAGTTCAGTCCGGTCGACAGCAACACTCTTCTCACGGCTTCACACGATGGCACCGCTCGCCTATGGGACGTCAACGGGATTCTGACGACGGACCTGCTGCATGAATATCCGCCGACCTTTGCGGTCTTCAGTCCCGATAGCGTGCATCTTCTGACTGGAGGCGGGGACGCCAAAGTACACCTTTGGGATGCCACGACCGAACGCGAGATTGCCAAGTTCGACACAGGCGAGGTCGTCCACAGTGCGACGTTCAGCCCGGACGGAACTCGGGTCGCAACCGTATCTCTCGCGGGCCGAGTTCTGGTCTGGGATGTTGCGAGTAAACGTCAGCTCGCGACCATCAAATCGCCCATTGGACTGCGTCATATTCAGTTCAGCCCGGCGGGAAGCCTTCTGGCGGCGGGTTCGGGTCGCGGTATCGCCCTGGTGTGGGACGCGGCGAGCGGCGCCAAAGTCGCCACCATCCCTTCAAGCGAGAGGTTACCGCAGGTTGTTTTCAACCGGAATGGCGATCTCGTCTTCGCTGCGACCGGCAGCGCGGGACACCTGGTGAAACCCGACGGGACCGAACTGAAGAAACTGGTCGGGCACGAGCGCTCAATAACCGGCGCGGCATTCAGTCCGGATGGCCAACTGGTTGCCACGGCTTCGCTCGACCACACGGCGCGGATCTGGTCGGTCAAAGACGGACGCACCGTCGCGATCCTGAAAGGGCATAGCAACGAGCTGACAACAGTGTCCTTCAGCCAGGACGGCCGGTCCGTGCTGACTGCCTCACGCGACGGCACCGTACGAACCTGGGGCGTCCCGGAAGGAACGGAAAGAACAGTTCTGAGGGGGCACAGTGGCGGAGTGAATAGTGCCCAATTCAGTGGCAATGGCCTTTATGTCGTGACGGCTTCATTCCAGGATCGAACGGTCCGTCTTTGGGCAGCTCAATCGGGGCGCCAGATGGCAGTACTTGTCAGTCCGGACGAGGAGAACAAGCGACCAGCACTGACGCGCGCGGCCTTTAATTCGGATGGCACGAGGATAGTGATTGTATCCCATAATGAACGCGTTCGCGTCATACGGGCTTTTCAGACACCCCAGGAACTCATCGATTTCGCGCAGCAAACTGTTCCACGCGAACTGACCGCGTGCGAACGGCGTCGCTTCTTCCTTCCCGTCGAAGGCGACGTTAGCGATTGTCCAAGCTGATATCGCCCAACGCCCATGGCTGGCAACGTTATCTCGACGGCCACGCCGTAGCCCATCGCCGTTGTCTCAAAGGCGCGTATTGGATCCCATAGCGGTCAATGCTGAGCCGTTCGCAGCCGACTGCAGTGGCGCAACCTTGGCCGTGATGTCGACATGAGCGATGTCCGCTTTTGGAAGATGGGAGGGGCCGGCGCAATGGCCGAGATGGGCGCAACCTTCCCGTTCTCAAACCGGAAGGAATGACCCACGCGGACATCCCGCGTTGCCGCCAGGGCTCCGAATCCAGGTTAACGGCGTAGGTCGCCGAGGATTGCGGCGAGGTAGTCGGTGCTCCAGCCTGCCTTTT
>NZ_JBVVQY010000035.1:45266-56839 GCF_055811615.1 Mesorhizobium sp. WSM4807 | reverse complement strand
GGCATCTATGGCCGCGAGATGTTCGAGACCTGGTACAAGATGATCGCACTGGTGCAGGGCCCGCTCGACGTCAGCGGTCTGATCACCCACCGCATCGGCATTGACGACTTCCAGATGGGGTTCGACGCGATGCGCAGCGGCAATTCGGGCAAGGTGGTGATGGACTGGTGAGCGCCTAATCCTTGCTCAGAGCCTTCTTGAGCGCAACCAATCCGTTTGTGATCGCGGTGCGCTCGCCAGCGCTGAGTTTTGCCAGCAATTCCCGCTCGAACGCCTTCGCCAGCGGCACCATTTCGCGATAGGCGGCAAGGCCCGCTCCAGTCAGCGTCAGATGCTCGATGCGGCGGTCTTTTTCATCCGGTGTTCGCGTGAGCCAGCGGCGCCGTTCGAGCTCGGCGACGGCGCGCGAAACCTTGGTCTTGTGCATGGCCGACTGTTCGCCGAGCGCTGTTGCGGTCATGCTGCCGTGCTGGCCGAGACCGGCCAGCGTTCGCCATTCGGGCCGCGTCAGGCCGTGGCGATCTTTGTAAATCCTGGAGAATTCGCGGCTGACAGCGTCGGCGAGCCGGTAGAGCCTGTAGGGCAGGAAGCTTTCAAGTTCGAGGATTTCCGGTTCCATGTTCCGCGTCCGCGCAGCTGGCATTGCTGGTTGATAGTTACATTTTCGATGGTTACAAATGAAACCAGTTTGGTCAATTCCGGAGCGCCGCGCGTCCTCGTGGACGCAAAAGACGCTCTGGCAGTGTGAATCCGGGAGGAAATCATGGCCTTTTCCTACATGCCGGGGTTCGGCAACGACTTCGAAACTGAAACCTTGCCTGGTTCGCTGCCGCAAGGGCGGAATTCGCCGCAGCGGCCGGCCTACGGTCTCTATGCCGAGCAGCTTTCGGGCTCGCCCTTTACCGCGCCGCGCGGCACCAACGAGCGTTCCTGGCTCTATCGCATCAGGCCGAGCGTCAGGCACACCGGCCGCTTCAAGGCGGCGACCTATCCGCTGTGGAAGAGCGCGCCGAATATCGGCGAACACGAACTGGCGCTCGGCCAATATCGCTGGAATCCGGTGCCGATGCCGAAGGAGCCGACCAACTTCATTGCCGGCATGCGCTCGATCACCACCGCCGGCGACGTGCTTGGCCAGACCGGCATGGCGGCGCATGTCTATGTCGCCAACCGCTCGATGGTCGACGACCATTTCTTCAACGCCGACGGCGAGTTGCTGGTCGTGCCGCAGGTGGGGGCGCTGCGCTTCGTTACCGAAATGGGCGTCATCGAATTGCGACCCGGCGAGATCGCGGTGCTGCCGCGCGGCCTCGTGTTCAAGGTCGAACTGGTCGATGAAACAGTGCGCGGCTATGTCTGCGAGAATTACGGCGCGAAGCTGACGCTGCCGGATCGTGGCCCGATCGGCGCCAATTGCCTGGCCAATCCGCGCGATTTCAAGACGCCTTGCGCCTGGTTCGAGGACAAGGAGACGCCGTGCCGGCTGATCGTGAAATGGTGCGGCCAGTTTCATGTCGCCGAACTCGACCATTCGCCGCTGGACGTGGTGGCGTGGCACGGCAATTATTCGCCCTATAAATATGATCTTGCAACGTTTTCGCCGGTCGGGGCGATCCTGTTCGACCATCCCGATCCGTCGATCTTCACGGTGCTGACCGCGCCGAGCGGCGAGGAGGGCACCGCCAACATCGACTTCGTCATCTTCCCGCCGCGCTGGCTGGTGGCCGAAAACACGTTCCGTCCGCCCTGGTACCACCGAAACATCATGAGCGAGTTCATGGGCCTGATCCACGGCCAATACGACGCCAAGGAGGAGGGCTTCGTTCCCGGCGGCATCAGCCTGCACAATCTGATGCTGGCCCACGGGCCTGACGCGTCTGGCTTCGAAAAGGCCTCGCGCGCCGAGCTGAAACCGGTCAAGCTCGACAACACCATGGCTTTCATGTTCGAGACGCGATTCCCGCAGATGCTGACCCGCTACGCCGCCGAGGTTGAGACCCGGCAGGAGAATTACATCGACTGCTGGGCCGATCTGAAGAAGCGCTTCAACGGCACGCCCGAGGGCGACTGGTCTTGAGCGCTGATCCTACGCGGGATCGGCTGGTGCTGCTGGGCTCGAAGGGCGGCCCGGCACTCCGGCCGGGCGGGCCGTGGCCAAGTTCGTCGCTGCTGGAGATCGGCGGCCGCACCATCGTCGTCGATTGCGGGCTTGGCGTGACGCGCGGGCTGGCCGACGGCGGCATCAGCCTGAAGGCGCTCGACCTGGTCTTCATCACGCATCTGCATTCCGACCATGTGCTGGAACTCGGTCCGCTGATCCACACCGCATGGACGGCGGGCCTGGCGACACCGGTCAGTGTGTTCGGCCCGCCCGGCACCGGCCACTACTGGCAGCGTTTTTGCCAGGCGATGGAATTCGACATCGAGATACGCATCGCCGACGAAGGCCGGCCGGATATTCTCGACATGGTTTCGATCATCGAATTCGGCGAAGGCCGGGTGGTGGTGGAGCGTGGACTGAAGGTTTCGGCGCTGCGCGTCGACCATCCGCCGGTGACCGACTGCTTTGCGCTGCGCTTCGAGCACGCCGGACAAAGCGTCGTGTTCTCTGCCGATACGACGTTCTTTCCCCCATTGGCCGATTTTGCCAAAGGCGCCGACATCCTCGTCCATGAGGCCATGCTGGAGGAGGGTATCGAGCGGCTCGTTGCGGAGACCGGCAACGGCGCGCGGCTGAGGGAACATCTGCTCGCCAGCCACAGTCTTGCCGGGGAGGCGGGGCGCATCGCCACCGACGCTGGGGTCGGGCGACTGGTGCTCAACCACCTCATTCCGGCCGACGATCCCGAGATCGACGAGGCCGACTGGATCGCCGCCGTCAGGAAAACATGGGCCGGTGACTTGACGATCGCCCGCGACGGCCTTGTTGTGGGACGGGAGCATGATCCCGAACCGGACCGCTAGCGAAAGTGAGAACCGGTTTTCGGAAGAGATCAGGCGTAGAACAAAAATTCAAAGCGGCACCAAAGCCGCACCAGGAGAGGAAACCGCATGAAGCTTGCCACATTGAAGGACGGGTCGCGCGACGGAAAGTTGGTCGTCGTCTCGCGCGACCTGACGCGCTTTACCGATGCCTCGTTTCTGGTGCCGACGCTGCAAGCGGCGCTCGACGACTGGAGCCGGATCGCGCCGCATCTCGCCGCCATGGCGGAATCGCTGGAGAACAATGCGGTGCCGTCAGCGCGCTTTCACGAGCATGACGCCCATTCGCCGTTGCCGCGCGCCTATCAATGGGCGGACGGCTCGGCCTATGTGAACCATGTCGAACTGGTCCGGAAGGCGCGCGGCGCCGAGATGCCGGCAAGCTTCTGGACCGATCCGCTGATTTATCAGGGTGGTTCGGACAGTTTCATCGCGCCACGTGATCCGATCCGGGCGGCCGACGAGGCTTTCGGCATAGACATGGAAGGGGAGGTCGCCGTCATTGTCGATGATGTCCCGATGGGAGCAAGCCTAGATGAGACGCGGGCCGCGATCCGGCTGGTCATGCTGGTCAATGACGTCACGCTGCGTTCCCTTACCGCGCCAGAGCTTGCCAAGGGTTTTGGCTTCTTCCAGTCGAAACCGTCCTCCGCCTTTTCGCCGGTCGCGGTAACGCCGGACGAACTCGGCGATGCCTGGGATGGCGGCAAGGTCAGCCTGCCGCTGCTGGTCGACCTCAACGGCAAGCCGTTCGGCCGGGCTAACGCCGGCGTGGACATGACTTTCGATTTTCCGGTGCTGATCGCGCATGCCGCAAAAACCCGGCCGCTGGCGGCCGGCACCATCATCGGTTCGGGGACGGTCTCCAACAAGCTCGACGGCGGTCCGGGCAAGCCTGCCTCGGCAGGCGGCGCCGGCTATTCCTGCGTTGCCGAACTGCGCATGATCGAAACGATCGAGGCCGGCGAACCGACAACGCCGTTCCTGCGCTTTGGCGACACGGTACGCATCGAGATGAAGGACAGGACCGGACATTCGATTTTTGGTGCGATCGAGCAGAAGGTCGAGAAATACGCAATTTGAAGCAATTCTATATCTAGCGTCGTTCCGAAACGCTGGCAGGATCAGGATGCCGTACACTGCTACTTATCTCTGGTTTGTGGGAATTTGCGGCATCGCTACTGCCTGGCTTCTAATTTCGGCAATCCGACGTTGCCATCAGGTTGAGGACCGATCTGAAAGACTCCGCAACTTCAGCAGCGTTGCGCGTCGGGCGAAGCTTATTTACGTCGCTTTGAACCGGGACGTTGGAAGCGATGTTGAAACGCAAGCGCTGCGGCGTGGCATGATCGCTCGTCTGCTAGCCATAGGTGCTATCGGTATTGCTGTGAACTTGATTGCCTGGGCTGGTTGGGCGAGTATGTGACGTGGACCTGCTGGACCATAATCGCCGCATGGCACGCAACAATCTCTGGTCGAACGACCGGCTCTACCGCGCCGTGCTACAGCTTGAGCCCGGTGAATTCGAAGCCGAGCGAACCAGCTTCTTTCCCTCGATCAAGGCAACGCTCAATCACATCCTGGCTGTCGATCATCTCTATCTCGATTTTCTCGAGCAGGGTGGCGTTGGCGCCGCGGCCCATGACGATTTCGTGCCTTTCGATGAACCACCAGCGCTGTTTGCCGCCCAGGTCGCGGCCGACCGGGGGCTGATCGCCTTCTGCGACGGTCTGTCGGCGGCCGATCTAGACCGCCGTGTCGTCACTGACCGGCGCGAGGACGGAAAAATACCGGAGCGGATCGGCGATCTGCTCGCCCACCTCTTCATCCACGACATCCATCATCGCGGCCAGGTGCACGCCATGCTGTCCGGCACATCGGTGAAACCGCCGCAGCTCGACGAATTCTTCCTCGACTATGATCTGCAACTCAGGAAAGCCGAGGTCGAGAGGTTGGCAATTAATGGCGGCAATTAATTGTAGTTACGAAAATTCTTGACTTAATTATTGTAGGTACATAAATTTCGGATGAAGATCGTCTGGGACGAACCGAAACGGTTGGCCAACATCGAGAAACACGGGTTGGATTTTGCCGCGCTGGATGACGAGTTTTTTCTTGCCTCGACAATCCGGACGGCAAAAGCTGGTCGTCTCATCGCAATTGGCCGGATCGTCGATGGCGTCGTTGCCGTGGTGTTTGCCCGGCTCGGCTCCGAGGGCATCTCGATAATTTCGATGCGTCCGGCCAGCCCGGCTGAAAGAAGGGCTGTTCGATGACAAAACGTAAGTTGCAGACAAAGTTCGAACCGGGGCGCGGCTATAGCAAGGAAGATTGGGATGCCGTTTCGGACAATCCGGAATGGACAGAGGAGGATTTTCGAAACGCTCGTCCCTTCGCTGAAGTTTTTCCGGACCTCGCCGAAAGCATTCGCCGTTCGCGCGGGCGGCCGGCGCTCGACAATCCGAAGAAGCAGGTGACGCTTCGGCTCGATAGTGACGTGGTTGCACGCTTTCGTGCCGGCGGACCCGGCTGGCAGAGCCGGATCAACGACATTCTTCGCAAAGCCGCCGGCCTCACCAAGTAAACTTCGGCGCTTGGAGCTTGCTCCTCCACTTACCGGTGCGACGTCACTGATTGGCGCACGTGTCCATCATTTGTCGTAGTCGCCCCATTCAGGGCCGAGTTCGTCAAAGTCGTCAGCGATGCGGATCTTGCCTTTCAAGGCGCCAATGCGAGGCAGGAGGTCGGGCGATGCTGGCGGCACGAGGCGAGCCGTGACTTTGCCGCAGCGCGTGAGCACGATCTCCTCACCGGCATCCGCACGCCTAACGAGTTCCGACAATTTGGCCTTGGCCTCGGCGACAGAAATATTCATGGCTAGAATCTGAGCAACAACTGATCCAACCGCAAGAGGTTAGGCCGCTGCCTATTCCGCCGCCTGCACCTTCAGCACGCCGCGCTTGATCTGGTCCTGCTCTATCGATTCGAACAGAGCGCGGAAATTGCCCTCGCCAAAACCTTCGTCGCCCTTCCTCTGGATGAATTCGAAGAAGATCGGGCCGATCACGGTTTTTGAAAAGATTTGCAGCAGGATCTTGGTCGTGCCGCCGTCAACCACGCCTTCGCCATCGATCAGGATGCCGTGCTTTTTCATGCGCTCGATCGGCTCGTCATGGCCGTGCACTCTGTTATGGGACATGTCATAATAGGTTTCGGGTGGGCCGGGCATGAACTTCAGCCCGTTGGCGGCCAGCCTGTCGGTAGCGCCGTAGATCTCGTCCGTACCGACGGCGATGTGCTGGATGCCTTCGCCATTATATTTCTTCAAATATTCGGCGATCTGGCTGGTCTCATCCTTGGACTCGTTGAGCGGGATGCGGATCTTGCCGCAGGGCGAGGTAATGGCGCGGCTGACCAGGCCGGTGATCTTGCCGTCGATATCGAAGAAATGGATCTGCTTGAAGCCGAACAGGTCGCGATAGAAATCCCACCATTTGTCCATGTTGCCGCGGTAGACATTGTGGGTGAGGTGGTCGAGATAATAGAAGCCGACGCCTTCCGGCTTCGGGTCGCGCGCGCCCAGCCAGTCGAACTCGGCATCGTAGGCCGAGCCCTTTTCCCCATAAGTATCGATGAAATAGAGCAGTGAACCGCCGATGCCGACGATTGCCGGCACGTCGAGCGTTTTATCGGCGCCCTCATAGGGCGTCGCGCCCTTGGCGACGGCATGGTCGAACGCATGCTTGGCATCGACGACCCGCCAGGCCATGGAGGAAGCGCAGGGGCCGTGCTTGTCGGCGAATTTCATCGCATGCGAGCCGGGTTCGGCATTGACGACATAGTTGATGTCGCCCTGCCGCCAGACGGTAATGTCCTTGGTGCGGTGCTTGGCTACCGGCACATAGCCCATGCGGGTAAAAAGCTCGGCGAGCTTTTCCGGTTCGGGATGCGCGAACTCGACGAATTCGAAGCCGTCGGTGCCGGCGGGATTGGCCTTGCTGATCTTTGCGGGCGGTGCGTCGTGTGGGAAGGGGCCCATGGTGTTGTCCTCCAAAAAGCTCTGTGGCCGGAAAGGGCCATTTCCGCATAATCATAGCGCGGAACGGGCGCATGGTGCTTGCATTCAAACGCTTTAAATGATCGAGTGATGCGCCAACTGTGCACGTATGGAGAAGATTCTATGGATGATGCGCGCATCGACCAGTTTGACCGCAAGATAATGGCTCTATTGCAGGGCGACGCACGGCTGACCAACAACGATTTGTCGGAACGGGTGAACCTGTCGGCGTCGCAATGTTCGCGCCGCCGCCAAAGGCTGGAGGAGGACGGCTACATCAGGGGTTATCGCGCGGTGCTCGACCGCGACAAGCTCGGCTTCTCGCTGGTCAACGTCATCTCGGTGACGCTGGCCACCCACAACCGCGACAATGCGCAGCGCTTCGGCGAACTGGTGGCGCGGCTGCCGGAAGTGCAGGAGGCGCACGCGCTAACCGGCGAGATGGACTATATCCTGAAGGTGGTGACGCCGGACCTGAAGTCGCTGTCGGAATTCGTCAACGGCGTGCTTCTGCCGCACGAGTCCGTGCAGCATGTGAAGACGGCGATCGTACTCGAAACGCTGAAGGAAACCGGCGCGCTGCCGATCTAAATTAGCCCTTCGACTGCCGGATCAGCCCGTAAAGATTGGTGCAGCGTGCGCCGGAACGGCAATAGGCGAAGATCGGGCCTTCGAGTTCGTCGAGCGCCTTGGCCTGGTCCCCGACATTCTCCGCCGTGATCTGGCCGCTGATGACCGGGATGTAGCGGAAAGCAAGCCCGGCAGCTTCGACCGCTGCCTTGACACTGTCCGCTGATGGCTGGCCGGGCTGCTCGTCATCCGGCCTGTTGCAGATGACGCTCTTGAAGCCGGCGGCCTTGATGGCGGCTACCTCGTCGGGCTGAATCTGGCCCGAGACCGAATAGTCCTCGCTGATCTGACGGTATTCCATGGTGGTCCTCGCAATGTTCGATGCCTGCTGGCCAGGGGCGGAGTTTTGCCACTCCCAGGCCTGGGCGGCAATCCGCGCAAAAAGAATTCCCGCTGCGCAGATAGACATTCTCATGCGGGAAATCCAGCCGGGCTACCTACAGCACCGCGTCCTTGGATCCACAAAGGACGCTGTAGCATTTTGTTGCCTACACGTGCGCAAGCCGACCAAGTGGACGGCGTCTCAGCCTCCGAGTATCGCGCCTTTGATCTGGGCGATGTTGTTGTGCATCAGGTCGATATAGGTCGAAGCCGGGCCGTCGGGCTGCGACAGCGCGTCTGAATAGAGCGTGCCGCCCACCTTGACCCCGGTCTCGCTGGCGATCTGCTCGATCAGCCGCGCGTTGGCGATGTTCTCGACGAAGACCGCCGCCGCCTTGTCCTGCTTAACCTGGCTGACCAGCTTGGCGACGTCCGCAGCAGACGGCTCCGACTCGGTCGACACCCCTTCGGGGGCCAGGAAGGTGAGGCTATAGGCCTTCTCGAAATAGCCGAACGCGTCATGCGAGGTGATGACGACGCGTTTCTCTTGCGGGATCGACTGGATCGCCGTCTGCACTTCGCGCTCGAGCGCGTCGAGCTTCTCGGTGTATGCGGCGGCATTGGCCTTGTAGCTGCCGCAACCCTCGGCGTCGGCGGTGCAGAAGGCGTCGGCGATGTTCTTCACATAGATCTTGGCATTGGCGACCGATTGGAAGGCATGCGGATCGGTGTCTTCGCCTTCAGCGGCGTCGGCATCGGCGAATTCGGGTTTGAAGTTGATCGGCGTGACGCCCTTGGTCAGAACGGCGATTGTTGCGTTAGTGGCGCTGGCGTCGACCAGGCGCTGCAGAAAGCCTTCGAAATGCAGGCCATTGACCAGCACCACATCCGCACCCGCCATGGCCACCGCGTCGGCCGGACTCGGCTCGTAGACGTGGGCATCGCCGTCCGGCCCGACGATGGTGGTCAGATTGATCCGGTCGCCGCCGACATTTTTGGCAAAATCGGCAATGACCGTGAAGCTGGCGACCACTTTCAACGGCTCCGCGAGGGCCGATGATGCGCCAAAGGCGCTTAATGTTATAACGCCCATTGCCAAGGCGGTGCGGATCGATTTCAGCATGGAAAGCTCACCTCTGTTGGGATCAGGCGGTTCTGTGGCGGTGATGGATAATACGGGCGCGCAGGATGCCGCGCGTGCCGAACAGGATCGAGGCAAAATAGACGACGCCCGCAGACAGGACGATCGCCGGGCCGGATGGCAGCGACACGTGGTAGGACAACAGCAGCCCGGCGACGCAGGAGGCAAAGCCGATCAGCACCGCCAGCACGCACATCGGCTCGACGCGCATGGTCCAGAAGCGGGCGGCGGCCGCAGGCAGCATCATCAGCCCGACGGATAGCAGCGTGCCGAGCGCCTGGAATCCGCCGACAAGGTTGAGCACGACAAGGCCGAGGAAGATGAAATGCACCGGGCTGCCCAGCCGGCTGACCGAACGCAGGAACAGCGGATCGAGACATTCGGCGACCAGCGCCCGCCAAAAAATGGCGAGGTTGACCAGCGTGACCAGCACGATGCCGCCGATCAGCGTCAGCGCTTCATTGTTGAGCGCCAGCACGGTGCCGAACAGCACATGCATGAGATCGACGCTGGAGCCGCGGATCGATACCATCAGCACACCGATGGCGAGCGAAATCAGGTAGAAGGCCGCCATCGAGGCGTCCTCGCGCTGGATGGTGAAACGCGAGACGGCGCCGGCGCCAAGCGCGACGATGATGCCGGCAATCAACCCGCCGATGGTCATCGGCAGGATCTCCAGCCCATAGAACAGGAAACCGGCGGCAGCACCCGGCAGGATGGCGTGGGCCATGGCGTCGCCGGAAAGGCTCATGCGCCGCAGCATCAGGAAGACGCCGACGGGGCAGGCGCCGAGCGACAGCATCAGCGACCCGGCAAGCGCCCGCTGCATGAAGGCGAAATCGGCGAACGGAGCGATGAGAAGACCGTAGAGCGTTTCCATCATGCTGCCCGCGGCCCGGAGCCGTGATGATGGTCGTGCCCATGGTCGTGAGCGTGACCACCATGTTTGTGGTCGTCGGGCTCGCACCAGGGCGCGTTCTCCTCCCAGGCTTCGTGGAAGCGGCGCGCGCGCAACAGGTTTTCCGGCCGCAGCGTTTCCTTGGTCTCGCCCCAGGCGATCGGCTGGCGCGCCAGCAGCAGCGTCTCGGGGAAATTCTGGCGCACCAGATCCAGGTCGTGAACGACCACCATGATAGTGCGCTCCTCACCATGCCAGCGCTTGATCAGTGCGATCAGGTCGCCGACGGTCTTGGTGTCGACGGCGTTGAACGGCTCGTCGAGCAGGATGAGATCGGCATCCTGCAGCAGCACGCGGGCAAACAGCGTACGCTGCAACTGGCCGCCCGACAGCGTGTCGATCGGGCGCTTCTCGAAGCCGCCGAGGCCGACGGCCATCAGCGCCTGGCTGACCGAATCGCGATCTTCCCTGGTGTAGCGGCCGAGCAGCCCTCGCCGTGGCCACAGCCCGAGCGAAACCAGATCGACGACCCTGGCCGGAAAGGAGCGGTCGAGCTCCGACTGTTGCGGCAGATAGGCGGCGCGCACGCCGGGCGCCCGGACAACCGTTCCGGCCATCGGCTTCAACACGCCGACGATACCCTTCATGAGGGTCGACTTGCCCGAGCCGTTGGCGCCGACGACGGCGGTCAGCGATCCCCGGTGGATCGTGCCGTCGAGATGATGGATTGCCGGATGGCTGTTGTAACCCAGAGTCAGGTCGCTGAAGGTCAGGCAGGTTTTGGTCATGTGACGATCCGGGGGCACGACTGGTACGGCGGCGGCGATTGGATATGTGATGTTATTACATTAGTCAACAAGTCAATCGGGCGGAATTGCGGCGACTAACCATTTGGCGTGTCCTGTTTGGCCCCATGCCCTGCTGGCTCAAGAGGATTCACTCAGTCGACCTTGCCCCCGGCAGACGGCGACTCTAAAGAGGCGCAACCGACAATAGAAGGAAACATCCCATGAGCATTCGTCGCATCGATGTTGGCCCGCGCATGAGCCAGATCGTCATCCACGGCAATACCGTCTATCTGGCCGGTCAGGTCGGCGAGCCGGGCGGAAACGTCGGCGCCCAGACGAGGGACATTCTGGCGGCCATCGACGAATTGCTGGCCAAGGCCGGAACGGACAAGACCAAGATCCTGCAGGCGATCATTTGGCTGGCCGACATGAGCACCTTTGCAGAGATGAACGCGGAGTGGGACAAGTGGGTGCCGCAGGGCCATACCCCGGCCCGCGCCACCGGCGAGGCCAAGCTTGCCGGGCCGGAATATCTGGTCGAGATCATCGTTACCGCTGCCATCTGAGATGCGGCTCTTAACCCTCCCCCTTGAGGGGAGGGTCGCGGAGCAAATGCCGCAGGGCGGCATTTTGCGAAGCGGGGGGGGGGGGGGGGGGCCCCCCCCCCCCCCCCCCCCCGGCCCCCCGGGGGGGGGGGGGGGCGGGGGGGGGGCGCCCCCCCCGCGCGGGGGGGGGGGGGCCGCGGGGGGGGGGGGG
>NZ_JBVVQY010000035.1:0-45256 GCF_055811615.1 Mesorhizobium sp. WSM4807 | reverse complement strand
CGCCCCCCCACCCCCCCCCCCCCCCCCCCGCCCGCCCGCCCCCACCCCCCCCCCCGGGGGGGGGGGGCCCCCCCACACCGCCCCCCGGCCCTCTTTTCGCCCCCGGGGGGGGGGGCCGGTGCAACCTCGCCGACCCCACCCCGTCTCGCAGTCTCTGCTTCGCTCCGACTGTTCGCCGACCCTCCCCTCGAGGGGGAGGTTTACCCCTGCGAGGGCGTGAACCGCGCGACCAGCGTGTGGTTCTCGGCCGCATAGGTGAAACGGACATGGGTGACGGGGTGCTCGGCGCTCCATGTCCGCCGCTCGACCACCAGGCACGGTGCGCCGGCCTCGATATCGAGTGCGGCGGCAATGTGTCCGTCGGCGGCAATAGCGCGGATGCGGTGCTCGGCGGCACTCCACGGCACCCGGGCGATCAGCCACGGGCCGGGCGCTATGGCATGAAACTCCTCGTTGGCGGCCTCGGCCACGGCGGCCAGGTTGATCAGCCGCTGTTCGTGGGCGAACGGCCGCTTGCCGGCGAAATGCCGGCATTCCAGCGCCAGCACCGGTCCGTTGGAGTCGAGTTCCAGCAAGGCGCGATCCTCGGCGTTGCTGCGCCTTTTGTGGCGCGCCACACGCTCGTAGCGATAGAGCAGACCGAGCCCCTCGACCTCGATCCTGATGTCGTGGATTTCCAGCACCGCGGCTTGCGACTGCGGCCGCCGGACAAAGCTGCCAGAGCGGCGGCGGCGCTCGATCAGCCCGGCTTTGGCAAGCTGCGACAGCGCCTTGTTCACCGTCATGCGCGAACATTTGTACTCGGCCGTCAGTTCGTGCTCGAACGGGATGCGGTGGCCAGGCGCCCAGGCGCCGGACAGGATCCGCTCGCTGATGTCGGACAGGATGCGCTGATGCAGCGAGAGAGATTCGCCGAGGTCCACATCCAATGCCTCAGTCATGCTCATCCCGAAAGCGCCGTCATCACTTTGCGAAAACGCTCGGCAATGGCATCGCGCCTTGCATGCCTGCCGCCGCTGACCAGTTTCTTGCCATGCACCCAGACGCAATCGATATTGGCGCCGTTGGCGAAGATCCAGGCATCGAGCACCGCATCGCCCGTCTTGCTGGCCAGCGAGGGATGCTTGCCATCGAGCGACACGAAATCGGCTGAGGCACCAGCGGCGATCTGCGAGGCCCCGGCGCCAAGCGCCGCACTGCCGCCGTCGAGCGCTGCATCGAATAGCGCGCGGCCGGTCGAACCGCCCGCCACCGCCAGCACGTTGCGGGCGCGGTGGGCGAGGCGCTGCGAATATTCGAGCTGCCGCAATTCGTCCGGCAGGCCGATCAGCACGTTGGAATCGGAGCCGACGCCGAGGCGGCCGCCATGTTGCTTGAACAAAGGTGCGGCAAAGGTGCCGTCGCCGAGATTGGCCTCGGTGATCGGGCAGAGGCCGGCGACTGCTCCGCTTTTCGCCATGGCCGCCGTCTCGGTCTCGGTCATGTGGGTGGCGTGGATCAGGCACCAGCGGTCATCGACCTTGGCATTGGCGAGCAGCCATTCGACCGGCCGCGCCCCGGACCAGGCAAGGCAGTCCTCGACCTCCTTCACTTGCTCGGCGATATGGATGTGGACCGGTCCGCCCGGTACCATTGTCGCGATGTTTTCCAACTCCTCCGGTGTCACCGCGCGCAGACTGTGTGGGGCGACGCCAACGACGCCTTGATTCAAGGTGCGAACGGATTCGCGGCATTTCTCAACAAGCCGCGAGAACCGATTCACATCGTTGATGAATCGTCGCTGGCCTTCGTTCGGCGCGGCGCCGCCGAAAGTGGAATGCGCATAGAAGACCGGCAGCAGCGTCAGCCCAATGCCGGTGTCGGCAGCTGCGGCAGTGATGCGTTCGGCCATTTCGGCGATGTTGGCGTAGGGCTGGCCGTCGCGGTCGTGATGCAGATAGTGAAACTCGCCGACGCGTGAGAATCCAGCCTCCAGCATCTCGACATAGAGCTGCGCGGCAACCGCCTCGACCTGGTCCGGCGTCATCGACAGCGCAAATCGGTACATCACCTCGCGCCAGCTCCAGAAACTGTCGGCGGAAGGGCCGCGCAGTTCGGCAAGGCCGGCCATGCCGCGCTGGAAGGCGTGGCTGTGCAGGTTCGGCATGCCTGGCAGGAGGATGGCATGGCGTTCGTCGCCGGGCTGGGATGCAGTGTTCGGCTCGACAGTAGCGATGCGGCCTTCACTGACGACGATCCGGGCATTGGAATGCCAGCCGTCGGGCAGAAGCGCCTGTTCCGCAAAGATCGCCGTCACGTTTTTCTCTCCTATTCCCTGTGTCCCGTGCAATGATATCACTTGCAGTGTGTTTCAATATGTATATACATAATCGCCGCCGATTGAAACGGAAAAGATAATGGCTGGAGAGAGCAAAAGCCGGGCAGGGGAGGTTCGCCTCTGGCGCAATGCGCGCCTGGCGACCATGGCCGAAAGCGCTGCCGGACTTGGCATCGTCGAACACGGTGCGATCGCCGCACGCGATGGCCTGATCGTCTATGCCGGCCCGGAAGCCGACATGACGGCACCGTTCAGCCAGAACGCCGAGGTCGTCGATTGCAAGGGCCGCTGGATCACGCCCGGCCTGATCGACTGCCATACTCATCTGGTCCATGCCGGCAACCGTGCCAACGAATTCGAGATGCGGCTGGCCGGCGCCACCTATGAAGAGGTCACCAAGGCCGGCGGCGGCATCGTCTCGTCGGTCAAGGCGCTGCGCGCTGCCAGCGAGCACGAACTGGTTGCACAGTCGCTGCCGCGCCTTGATGCGCTGATCGCTGAAGGCCTCACCACCATCGAGATCAAGTCGGGCTATGGGCTCGACATCGAAAACGAGAAGAAATCGCTGCGCGCCGCGCGGCTCCTGGGCGAAAACCGTCCAATAGCAGTAAGGACGAGCTTCCTCGGCGCCCACGCGCTGCCGCCCGAGGCGAAAGGCGACAAGGACGCTTTTATCGACCTGGTCGCAAAAGAGATTTTGCCGGCCGTCGCTGCCGAGGGCCTGGCCGATGCCGTCGACGGGTTTTGCGAAGGCATCGCCTTTTCGCCCGAGCAGATTTCTCGCGTGTTCGACGCGGCGAAAGCAGCAGGCCTGCCGGTCAAGCTCCATGCCGACCAGTTGTCCAATCTGCGTGGCGCGGAACTCGCCGCAGGCTATGGCGCGCTCTCGGCAGACCATCTCGAATACACTGACGAAGCGGGTGCGGCGGCAATGGCGAAGGCAAGAACCGTGGCGACGATCCTGCCCGGCGCCTATTATTTCATCCGCGAGACCAAGAAGCCGCCGGTCGGCCTGTTTCGCCAGCACGGCGTCAGAATGGCGGTCGCCACCGACTGCAATCCCGGCACTTCGCCGCTGACCTCGCTACTGCTGACCATGAACATGGCGGCGACTTTGTTTGGCTTGACCGTGGAGGAATGCCTTGCCGGTGTCACCCGCGAGGCCGCACGCGCGCTCGGACTGCTCGGAAAAACCGGCACGCTGGAGGCTGGAAAATCAGCCGACATGGCGATCTGGGACATCGAGCGCCCGGCCGAGCTCGTCTACCGCATGGGCTTTAACCCGCTGCATGCCCGCATCTGGAGAGGACGATGAGCGAACTCAAACTCAAGCCGGGCAACACAACACTGGCCGACTGGCGCGAAATCTATCGTGGCGCGGTGCCGAAGCTGGACGCTGCCTGCCGGCCAAAAATCAAGGCCAGCGCCGAGGCGGTTGCGCGGATCGTCGCCCGGGGTGAGCCGGTCTATGGCATCAACACCGGCTTCGGCAAATTGGCCAGCGTCCGCATCCCCGCCGCCGACCTCGAGACCCTTCAACGCAACATTGTGCTGTCGCATGCTGCCGGCGTCGGCGAGCCGATGCCGGTTGCGATCACCCGGCTGATGATGGCGCTGAAGCTGGCCAGCCTGGCGCAGGGCGCTTCCGGCGTGCGGCCGCAGACGATCGAATTGCTGGAAGCGATGCTGGCCAATGACGTCATTCCGGTGGTGCCGGCGCAAGGCTCGGTTGGCGCCTCCGGCGACCTTGCTCCGCTGTCGCATATGACGGCGGTAATGATCGGCGTCGGCGAATGTTTTACCCCGCATGGCCGGTTCCCTGCCAAGGTCGCCTTTGTTTCGCACGGGCTGGAGCCGGTCACGCTTGGCGCCAAGGAAGGGTTGGCGCTGCTTAACGGCACGCAGTTCTCGACCGCCTACGCGTTGGCCGCCCTGTTCGACGCCGAAGTGCTCTACCAGTCGGCGCTCGTCGCCGGCGCGCTTTCGACCGATGCCGCCAAGGGTTCCGACGCCCCCTTCGATCCGCGCATCCATCTGCTCAGGAAGCATCCTGGCCAGATCGAGGCGGCCGAGGCGCTGCGCAACCTGATGGCCGGCAGCGCCATCCGTGAATCGCACCGGGTCGGCGACGAGCGCGTGCAGGATCCGTACTGCCTGCGCTGCCAGCCGCAGGTGATGGGCGCGGCGCTCAGCGTGCTGCGCCAGGCCGCCGACACGCTGGGCACCGAGGTCAACGGCGTCACCGACAATCCGCTGATCTTCACCGAGGACGACACCGCGCTTTCCGGCGGCAATTTCCATGCCGAGCCGGTGGCCTTCGCCGCCGACATGATCGCACTTGCCGTCTGCGAGATCGGCTCGCTGTCGGAGCGGCGCATCGCCATGCTGGTCGACCCGGCGCTGTCCGGCATGCCGGCCTTCCTGACGCCGAAGCCCGGGCTGAATTCAGGCTTCATGATCCCGCAAGTGACGGCGGCAGCACTCGTCTCGGAAAACAAGCAGAAGGCCTATCCGGCCAGCGTCGATTCGATCCCGACCTCGGCCAATCAGGAAGACCACGTCTCGATGGCGGCACATGGCGCGCGCCGGCTGATCGGCATGATCGAGAATGCGACGGCCGTCATCGGCATCGAATTGCTGGCCGCCGCACAAGGCTGCGACTTCCATGCGCCGCTGGCGTCGAGTGCGGCGCTCGAAGCGGTGCGCAGGCTGGTTAGAGCCGAAGTGCCGCATCTCGACAATGACCGGCATTTCCACCCCGACATGGAAAAGGCCATCGCCATGGTGCGCAATGGCGCTGCCGTGAAGGCAGCGGGCGCGGTGGCACTGCCGGGAATTGCGTCGTGAGGATGCGCGCCATGACAGGTCTCGTTTCTTGGCGCCCCCCTCTGTCCTGCCGGACATCTCCCCCTCGAGGGGGGAGATTGGATGTCACGCCGGCCTTCGCCAATCGGCCATGTCGCAGGATTGAGTGCGGCGCCAAAGCTGCCAATCTCCCCCCAAGAGGGGGAGATGCCCGGCAGGGCAGAGGGGGGCGCCGTAAAGCGCCGGCGCAGGGAGACCATTCATGAACGCGCCCTCCTGGCTCACCGTCACCCAAGGCACGGCACCCCTGCTGGTCTCGATCCCGCACACCGGTATCGATCTCGCCGGTCTCGAAAACCGGCTTATGTCGCCCTGGCTCGGCCGCCGCGACGCCGACTGGTGGATCGACAAGCTGTATGACTTTGCCGAGGAGCTCGGCGCGACGGTGGTGCATACGGCGATCTCGCGCACCGTCATCGACGTCAATCGTGACCCGTCCGGCGCCTCGCTCTATCCCGGCCAGGCGACGACCGGGCTCTGCCCGACCGAGACCTTCGATGGCGATCCACTCTATCGCGCCGGGGAAGAACCGGGGCCGTCGGAGGTCGACGAGCGCCGCGAAAAATACTTTGTGCCCTACCATGCCGCTTTGCAGGCCGAGATCGACAGGCTACGCGCCCTGCACCAGAAGATCGTCGTCTATGACTGCCACTCGATCCGCTCGGTGCTGCCGCGGCTGTTCGAGGGCACGCTGCCGGTGTTCAATCTCGGCACCAATGATGGCAAGAGCGCCGACCCGGCCTTGCAGGCGATGGTCGACGAGATCCTCGCCGGAACCGGCGAGACCTACGTGGTGAATGGCCGCTTCAAGGGCGGCTGGATTACGCGGAATTTTGGCCAGCCGCAAAACAACGTCCATGCGCTGCAGATGGAACTCTCCAACCGCGGCTATATGCGCGAGCCCGAGGGCAAGGGGACGCCCGACAATTGGCCGGTGCCTTACGACCCCGCTTTCGCCGCGCCGATCCGCGCTACGCTGAAGCGGATCCTGGAAAGCGCGATTGCCTGGGTCGGGCGCTGACGCTCCGCCGCACAGCTCATTCGAAAGGAAAAGTGACGCCATGACCGATCCTCGTCATAACATCCGCGAAGTCCGCAGCCCGCGCGGCAGCCAACTCAACGCCCGGACATGGCTGACGGAAGCGCCGTTGCGCATGCTGATGAACAATCTCGATCCCGACGTCGCCGAAAACCCCAACGAACTGGTCGTCTATGGCGGCATCGGCCGGGCGGCGCGCACCTGGAACGACTTTGATCGCATCGTCGCCTCTCTGAAGACGCTTGGAGATGACGAGACGCTTCTGGTGCAGTCCGGCAAGCCGGTCGGGGTGTTTCGGACTCACACCGATGCGCCGCGCGTGCTGATCGCCAATTCCAACCTCGTGCCGCACTGGGCGACATGGGAGAAGTTCAACGATCTCGATAAGAAGGGCCTGATGATGTACGGCCAGATGACGGCCGGCTCGTGGATCTACATCGGTACGCAAGGCATCGTGCAGGGCACCTACGAGACCTTCGTCGAGGCCGGCCGCCAGCATTATGGCGGCAATCTCAGAGGCAAATGGATCCTGACCGGCGGCCTCGGCGGCATGGGCGGCGCCCAGCCGCTGGCCGCGGTGATGGCCGGCGCCTGCTGCCTGGCGGTCGAATGCGATCCCGACCGCATCGATTTCAGGCTGCGCACCCGCTATGTCGACGAGCGCGCCGACACGCTCGACGAGGCGCTGGAAAAGATCGAGCGCTGGACCAGGGCCGGCGAGGCGAAATCGGTCGGCCTGGTCGGCAACACCGCTGACATCGTGCCGGAACTGGTGCGGCGCGGCGTGCGCCCCGACTTAGTCACCGACCAGACGTCGGCGCATGATCCGCTCAACGGCTATCTGCCCAAGGGCTGGTCGCTCGCCGAATGGCGCGAGAAGCGCGCCAGCGACCCGAAGGCGGTCGAAAAGGCGGCGCGCGCGTCGATGCGCGAACATGTCGAGGCGATGGTGGCGTTCTGGAACGCGGGCGTGCCGACGCTCGACTATGGCAACAACATCCGTCAGGTGGCGAAGGAGGAAGGGTTCGAGAACGCCTTTGCCTTCCCTGGTTTCGTGCCGGCCTACATCCGACCGCTGTTTTGCCGCGGCATCGGCCCGTTTCGCTGGGCAGCCCTCTCAGGCGATCCCGAGGACATCTACAAGACCGACGCCAAGGTCCGCGAATTGACGCCCGGCAACACCCACCTGCACAACTGGCTCGACATGGCGCGTGAGCGCATCGCGTTCCAGGGTCTGCCGGCGCGCATCTGCTGGGTCGGTCTCGGCGACCGCCACCGGCTCGGCCTCGCCTTCAACGAGATGGTGGCGAAGGGCGAGCTCAAGGCGCCGGTGGTCATCGGCCGCGATCATCTTGATTCCGGCTCGGTTGCCTCGCCGAACCGCGAGACCGAATCGATGAAGGACGGCTCCGACGCCGTGTCCGACTGGCCGTTGCTCAATGCGCTTCTCAACACCGCCTCCGGCGCAACCTGGGTATCGCTTCATCATGGCGGCGGCGTCGGCATGGGTTTTTCGCAGCATGCCGGCATGGTCATCGTCGCCGACGGCACACGCGAAGCGGCCAAACGCCTGGAGCGGGTGCTGTGGAACGACCCCGCAACCGGCGTCATGCGCCACGCCGATGCCGGCTATGACATCGCCATCGACTGCGCCAGGGAGCACCAACTCAACCTGCCAGGCATTCTCGGCTGAGCCGCGCCTTGCGCATTCTCCGGGCAGCCGAATACCGGTCTATACCGTGGAAGAACGGCGGCGGGGTGACGACGGAAATCGCCGTCTCGCCCGCAGGTGCTGCGCTCGACGATTTCGACTGGCGCATCTCCATGGCTCGCGTCGAAAGCGGCGGGCCATTCTCCGGGTTTGCCGGAGTGGACCGAACCTTGGCCGTGCTGGAAGGCGAGGGGATCATCCTTGATATCGCCGGCCGCCCGGCGGCTACGGTGACGAAAGCTTCCGCCCCACTTTCCTTTCCGGCCGATGTGCCGACGCAAGCGGCGCTGATCGCCGGTCCGATCACCGATCTCAATGTCATGACGCGGCGCGGACGGATGACCCACGCCGTCGAGAGCGTGGTGATTTCGGCCCCGACAGATATCCAGTCGGTGGCCGACGCGACCCTCATCCTGTGTTTTGACGGCGAGATCACGGTGGCCGGCGCGACGCCTGTCCGCATCGGGCCGCGCGACGCGCTGTTGCTCGGGCCGGACGCCCTAAAATGGCGCCTGGAGCCTGCCCGAACGGCGACGCTGTTCGTGATCAGGATCGAACGGGTTGCTGCAAACGATTAACGCCTGTTTCGAAACATGATCGCAACACCGGCGAAATATGCCGTAAGCTCAAGTCCACATCACGAAAAAGCCCGAATCCTTCCTTCGATCAAGTCTCGGCGGGAGCCAAGGGGTGATCGTCTGAAAGTTGTGGTGCGAAAACAAACTTTCGACCTGTGTTTCGATGCAACCAATTGCATTTGAATCGGTTTTAGGGACATTGCCGTGGCGGTGACGCCGCTATGCGCCTCCCATGCGGAATTTTCAATGAATATTCAGACGGCCCCCACCCAAATGGAAAAGACGAGCGCGGGCTTCCCGGCCATCACCGAAGAGCCGATACGCTCCAATTTCCTGCCGGAAGAGCGCCTGCGCACGCTGGGTACAAGCCTCGCCAAGGGCGACGTCAAGGATCTGTTCGGCCTGGATCCGTTCGATTTCCAGCCACGCGTCCGCGACAGCGCCAGCAAGATCCTCGAAGTCTACCGCTCGACCAATGCCGCGCAGGCGAGGGGCGAGACAATCACGCCGGCGGCGCAATGGCTGCTCGACAACAACTATCTGGTTGAGGAAACCATCTTCCAGGTCAAGCGCGACCTGCCGCGCCGTTTCTATCGGCAGTTACCGACGCTGAAGCTTTCCGACGGCGCCAGCGTGCCGCGCGCGCTTGCGTTGGCCTGGACCTATGTCGCCCATTCGGACAGTTCCGTCTCGGCGACCATGTTCAAGGCGATCGTCGAAGGCTTTCAGTCCGTGGAGCCGCTGAAGATCGGCGAACTCTGGGCGCTGCCATCGCTGCTGCGCTTCGTTCTGATCGAAAATCTTCGCCGGATCGCGGTCCGGGTCAATCGTACCCGGCAGATGCGCCAGATTGCCAACGAGGTTGCCAACCGCGTGCTGGCGATCGACGACAGCGCCGACCGCCAGGCGATCCTGTCGAACTACGTCGTCCATGCACAGGACACCACCTTCGCCACCCAATTGCTCTACCGCCTGCGCGACGGGTCGCAAAATGCCGGCAGGGCGCTGGAATGGCTGGAGGGCGAGCTTGAAAAGTCCGGCTCCGATGCCGAGGAAATCATCATCAGCGAACATCGTACGCTGTCCGGCGGCAATGTAACCACCGGCAACATCATCCGCGGCCTCAGGCTTATCAACGATATCGACTGGACGGTTTGGTTCGAAGGTGTCAGCCGCATCGACACCTTGCTGCGCGAGCGCACCGATTTCGCCGCGCTCGATTTCTTCTCGCGCGACCAGTACCGGACCGCGATCGAGGAAATGGCGCGCCGCTCCGATCGTTCCGAATTCCGCGTTGCCGAAAAGGCGATCGAACTCGCCGGCCATGCCGCTGTCGCCGATACCACCGGCACCGGTCCGACCGCTCACACCGACGTCGGGTTCTTTCTGGTCGGCCCGCGCCGGCTGGAACTGGAAAAAGCGATCGGCTATCGGCCGACCGTCAGCGTCACGATCAAACGGGCGTTCGGCAAGACCGGATGGCTGGGCATTGTCGTGCCGGTGTTCGCGCTGACGGTCCTGCTTCTGGTCCTCTCCGGCAACGCCCTTGCCAATCTCGGCCTGGCCATACCGTCGATCGTCTTGATGCTGGCGCTGTTTGCCGTGCCCGCCAGCGAAGGCGCGCTTGCCTTCTTCAACACCGTCGTATCGTTGTTCCTGAAGCCCACCCGCCTCGTCGGCTACGACTACAGACGCGGCATGCCGCCCGAGGCGCGCACGCTTGTGGTGGTGCCGTCGCTGATCGGCTCGCGCGACGACGTCGAGGAGAACATCCGCAACATCGAAGTGCATCACCTGGCCAACACCGCGGACGAAATCCATTTCGCTTTGCTTTCGGACTGGCCGGACAGCAAAACCGAAATCGATGCGGCGGATATTGAGATCCTCCAATATGCTCGCGACGAGATCGCACGGCTGAACGCCCGCTATCCCAGCGAAGGCGCGCCGCGTTTCTACGTCTTGCATCGCCGGCGGCTCTACAATGAATCCCAGGGCGCCTGGATGGGCTGGGAACGCAAGCGCGGCAAGTTGCACGAACTGAACCTTCTGCTGCGCGGTGACAGCGACACCACCTTCCTGCCGCTGGATGTGCCGCTGCCTGAAAACGTCATCCATGTGATGACGCTGGACGCCGACACGCGCACCACCCGCGATGCTGTCGCCAGTTTGGTTGGCAAGCTTTGCCATCCGCTCAACCGCCCGCATTACGATGCGGCAAAGCGCGTTGTCACCGCCGGCTACACCATCCTGCAGCCGCGCATCACCGCCTCGCTGACCAGCGGCGACGACGCATCCTTCTTCCAGCGGGTCTTTTCCGCCAATCGCGGCCTCGATCCCTACGTATTTGCCGTCTCGGATATCTACCAGGACGTCTTCGGCGACGGCTCCTTCACCGGCAAGGGCCTCTATCACGTCGACGCCTTCGAAGCGGCGCTGAAGGGCCGCATCGAAGAAAACACCATCCTCAGCCACGATCTGCTCGAAGGCGCCTTGGCACGCGCGGCGCTGGTCACAGACGTCGAACTGGTCGAGGACTATCCGACCCGCTATTCGGTCGACGCGTCGCGCCACCATCGCTGGGCACGCGGCGATTGGCAGCTTCTGGGCTTCATTCTCGATCCACGCTCCGGCGTACCGGCGCTGTCGCGCTGGAAGATGGTCGACAATCTGCGCCGCTCGCTGACACCGATCTTCTGGGTGATGGCGGCGATCGCCGGCTGGACGTTGCTGCCTTTCACGCAGGCCGCGCAATGGCAGGCGCTGTTGATCCTCACACTGTTCATGGCGCCGACATTCGACATCGTCCACGCCATCCTGCCGAAAAGTGGCGACCAGACGCCGCGCGGCCATTTCTCGGCGCTGGCGCGAGACGTTGTCTTCGGCACCGCCCTGGTAGCGCTGAAGATCGTGCTGATGGCGCATCTGGCCTGGATGATGGGCGATGCCATCATTCGCACGTTCTACCGTTTGTTCGTCACTCGGCAGAACCTGCTCGAGTGGCGCACTGCCTCGCAGGCGCACAAGAACGGCGACAACGATCTCGGCTCCTATTACGGCATGATGTATGGCGCGGTGATTGTCGGCGTCGTCGGCCTCGCCATCCCGGTTCTGGCCGATTCCACCGGAGCATTTGTGGCCTTTTTCTTCGCGCTGTTCTGGATCGGTTCGCCGGCCTTCGCCTTCTGGATCAGCCGCTCGGCCGAAACCGAGGACCGTTTGCGCATATCGGCGGCGGACATCCATGCGCTGCGCACGGTTGCCCGGCGCACATGGCATTATTTCGAGACCTTCGTGACGGCCGAGCATCACAATCTGCCGCCCGATAATTTCCAGGAAAGTCCGGCGCCTGTCGTCGCGCCCCGCACCTCGCCGACTAATATCGGCGTCTATCTCCTGTCGGTGATTTCGGCGCGCGACTTCGGCTGGATCAGCCTGTCCGACGCCACCACCCGCATCGACGCGACGATGTCGACCATCGAGAGCATGCCGCGTGAGCGCGGCCACCTCTTCAACTGGTATGACACGACGACGCTGAAACCGCTCTATCCGCTCTACATTTCCGCCGTCGATAGCGGCAATCTTGCCGGCCATCTGGTGGCGGTGGCGGCCGCCTGCGCCGAATGGGCGGAAGCGCCTGCAGTCCACCTTCAGGGCGACTTCGAGGGTATCCTCGATACGGTGACCATCCTCGACGAAAGCCTGGCGGAGTTGCCTGACGACCGTCGCCAGTTGCGACCGTTGCGCCAGCGACTCGCCGATCGCCTCGACGGCATGCGGCGGGCGGTCGAATCGATCAAGGCACAGCCCGAGATGGCATCGATCCGCACCATCAACCTGGCCGTTCTGGCCGGCGAGATTCGCAAGCTCGCCGTCGCCATCCATACCGAGGCCGTATCGACACAGAGCGACACCATCGCCGACTGGGCGGCGAGACTGGAAGCCACCTGCGAAGCGCATGTCCATGACGCGCATAGCGACGACAATGCCGTCGAAGCCTTGCGGGCCAAGCTTCTTTCGTTGCGCGAGCGCACGCGTCGCTTCGCCTTCGAGATGGATTTCTCCTTCCTAATGCGGAAGGAACGCAAGCTTCTGTCGATCGGCTACCGGGTCGAGGAGCATCAGCTCGACGAAAGCTGCTACGACCTCCTGGCTTCCGAGGCGCGGCTGACCAGCCTGTTCGCCATCGCCAAGGGCGATCTGCCGACGGAGCACTGGTTCCACCTCGGCCGGCCGATCGTCGAGATCGGGTTCAAGGGCGCACTGATGTCCTGGTCCGGCTCGATGTTCGAGTATCTGATGCCGCCGTTGGTGATGAAAGAGGCCCAAGGCAGCATCCTCAACCAGACCAGCAAGCTCATCATCAAACGTCAGATCCAGTACGGCCGCTCGAAGAACGTGCCCTGGGGGATTTCGGAAGCGGCCTACAATGCCCGCGACCGCGAACTGACCTACCAGTACACCAATTTCGGCGTGCCCGGGCTGGGGCTGAAGCGAGGTCTTGGCCAGAACACGGTGATTGCGCCTTATGCAACCGTGCTGGCGGCGCAGTTCACCCCGCGTGAATCGGTGCAGAACCTGGCCAGGCTGAGGCAGCTCGGCGCCCTTGGCCGGCACGGCTTCTACGATGCGGTCGATTTCACGCCGCAGCGCGTGCCGGAGGGCACCGACCATGTCGTTGTGCTGAACTACATGGCCCACCATTCCGGCATGTCGATCGCCGCCGTTGCCGACGCCATCTTCGAAGGACGCCTGCGCGACCGCTTCCACAGCGATCCGGTGATCGAGTCGGCCGAGTTGCTGCTGCAGGAAAGGGCGCCGCGCGACATCCCGACCGCCACCGTCAGGACCGAGGCCGACGAACGGTCGAAGGACGAAACGGAAGTCGAGAGCCCCGACACGCGCATCGTGCTCAATCCGCTCAAGGCGCTGCGTTCGACCAGCGTCATGTCCAACGGCCGCTACTCGGTCATGGTCACCGCGACCGGCTCCGGCTATAGCCGCTGGGGCGAGCTTGCCGTCACGCGCTGGCAGCCGGATCCAACCGAGGATCGGCTTGGCTCCTATATCTTCCTGCGCGACGCCGGCACCGGCGACTGGTGGTCGGCCACCGCCGAGCCAAAGCGTGCCACCGACGAAGAGGTGCAGACGCTGTTCTCCGACGACAAGGCGAGTTTCATCAAGTCGGTGGGATCACTGCGTTCGGAGGTCGAATGCATCGTCATCTCGGAAGGAAACGGCGAAGGCCGGCGGGTGACGCTCTACAATGACGGCCCCGTCGATCGGCATATCGAAGTGACCTCCTTTGCTGAACTGGTGCTGGGCTCCGACGCATCCGACAATGCGCATCCGGCCTTCTCGAAAATGTTCGTGGAAACCGAAATCGCTGCGAATAATGGGGCGATCTTCGCCACAAGACGCAAGCGGGAAACGGACGAGCCTGATGTCACCATGGTGCATTTCGTCACCGACCCGTCTGCGTCGACGCGCGACGCCGAAGCCGAGACCGACCGGCGCGCCTTCATCGGCCGCGGCCGCACAATTGTCGAGGCCGCCGCCTTCGATCCCGGCGCCAAGCTTGGCGGCCATTCCGGCTTCACACTGGATCCGGTCGCAGCACTTCGCCGACAGGTGCGCGTGCCGGCCAACAAGAAGATATCGCTGACCTTCTGGACTGCCGTCGGCGCCAACCGTGCCGAACTCGACGATGCCATTGCGCGGCTCGATCATCCGGAAGCCTTCGCCCGCCAGGCGATGCTCGCCTGGACCCGCTCACAGGTGCAGACCCGTCATCTCGGCCTCAGCCTTGCCGATGCCGCCAATGTGCAGAACCTGGCGCGCTATCTGATCTATCCTGATCAGTTCCTGCGCCTTCCGGCCGAATCGATCGCTTCCGGGCTCGGCAAGCAGTCGGGCCTGTGGCCGACCAGCATATCCGGCGACTTTCCGATTTTCCTGGTCAGGATCGGCGATGTCGCCGATCTCGAAATCGTTGCCCAGGCGCTCCGCTTCCAGGAATATATGCGCGCCCGCGGCATGATGATCGACTTTGTCGTCGTCAACGAGCAGGCTTCATCCTACGTGCAGGATCTGCAACGGGCAGTCGAGACGCTGTGCGAAAACAGCCGCCTGCGCGGCAAGGAACTCGGACCCCGCCAGCACATCTTCGCGGTGCGCCGCGATCTGATGGACGAGACGACCTACAAGACGCTGCTCGCCGTCGCCCGCGTCGCCCTGCACACGCGAAACGGCACCATCTTCGATCAGATCGAGCGCGCCGAGGCCGCTGCGCTGCAAGCGCGGGACGCTTTGCAGCCGGCAGGTGCAGCAGCGCTTCGTGAACCGTCTCCGCCGGCGCCACAGACATGGGCTGCCCAGGCCTCGGTCGAAGGCAGCGCCGACGGCAGCGGGCTCAACCAGTGGAACGGTTTTGGCGGCTTCGAGGGCGACGGACGCCACTATGTCGTGCGCCTTGCTGGCCGGCGCACGACGCCGCAGCCCTGGATCAACGTCGTCTCCAACGCCTCGTTCGGTTTCCATGTTTCGGCTGAAGGCGCTGCCTTCACCTGGAGCCGAAACAGCCGCGACTATCAACTGACGCCGTGGGCGAACGACCCGGTCACCAACCGGCCCGGCGAGGGCATCTATATTTACGATCATGCCAACGGCCGGGCGTTCTCGCCGCTGGCCGCAGTGGTGCGCGATCCCGCCATGACCTACGAAACATGGCATGGACAGGGTTTTTCGACCTTCCGTTCGAAGCGCGGACCGCTGTCGATGGACCTGACCCATGTGGTGGATCCTGTCGATCCGGTGAAAATCTCCCGATTGCGCATCCAGAATTCGGGTTCGGTGCCGGCGCGCCTGCGCGTCTACGCCTATGCGGAATGGGTTCTTGGCAGCCATCGTTCGCGCACGGCGGCGACCATCGTTCCGTCCACGGATGCTGCGACGGGCGCGTTGCTGGCGCAAAATCCCTACGGGCTCGACTTCAGCGAGCGGGTCGCCTTCCTGGCCGCCGACAGCGCGGTACACTCGGTGACGGCCGACCGCGGTGAGTTCATCGGTCGCCACGGCACCAGCGAACTTCCGCATGCCGTGCTCAGCGGCGCAAGCCTGTCGGGCCGCGTCGAGGCGGGCGACGATCCTTGTGCTGCAATTGCACGCGACGTCGACATCCCTGCCGGCGGCGACGTGACGCTGCTCTGGCTGCTCGGCGATGCAGCCTCTGCCGAGGAAGCCAGCGCGCTGGTACAGCATCATTGCAGCAAGGATTTCGATCAGCGGCTGGCTGACAATGAACGCACCTGGCGAGGGTTTCTCGACACCATCCAGGTCGAGACGCCGGACAAGGCGCTCAACGCCATGGTCAACCACTGGCTGCCCTATCAGAGCCTTGCCTGCCGCATCCGCGCCCGCTCCGCGTTTTACCAGGCGAGCGGCGCCTTTGGCTTCCGCGATCAGTTGCAGGACACGCTGGCCCTGCTTGTCCATGATCCGAAACTGGCGCGCGACCAGATCCTCAACGCGGCGCGGCGGCAATTCCCCGAAGGCGACGTGCAGCATTGGTGGCTGCCGCGCACCGAGGCAGGCGTCCGCACCATGATTTCCGACGACGTGGTCTGGCTCGCCCATGCCACGGCACACTACTTGCGGGTGACCGGCGACACCGCGATCCTTAGGGAACAGCTGCCCTTCATCGATGGGCCGCCGCTGGAAGAAGGCGAGCACGACGCCTTCTTCACCCCGGAGATCTCGAAGAAGACCGCTTCACTCTATGATCATTGCGCACGCGCACTTGACCTTGCCATCAAGCGCAGCAGCTCCGCCGGACTGCCGCTGATCCTCGGTGGCGACTGGAACGACGGCATGAACCGTGTCGGCGAGCACGGAAAGGGCGAGAGCGTCTGGCTGGGCTGGTTCCTGCTGAAGACGCTGGGCGACTTTGCACCTGTCGCCAAGGCGGAAGGCGATACCAAGCGCGCGCAAGCCTGGACAAAACACGCCGACGTGCTGAGGCGGGCGCTGGAAAGCACCGCCTGGGATGGTGAATGGTATCGTCGCGGCAGTTTCGACGATGGCACGCCGCTGGGGTCGCGCGGTTCGCAGGAGTGCAAGATCGACTCGATTGCCCAGTCGTGGAGCGTGCTGTCGGGAGAGGGCGATCCGGCGCGGTCGACGACGGCGATGCAGCAGGCATTGAAAATGCTCGTCGACGACGAGCTCAAGATCGTCAAGCTTTTCACCCCGCCCTTCTCCAGGACGGAACAGAACCCAGGCTACATCAAGAGCTACCCGCCGGGTGTCCGTGAAAACGGCGGCCAGTACACCCACGCGGCGACATGGTTCGTCATTGCGCTCGCCGAAATGGGGCGCACCGACGACGCCTACCGCTGTCTCTCGATGCTCAACCCGGTCAACCACGCGCTCGACGAAGCCGCTGCCGAGCACTACCGCGTCGAGCCTTATGTCGTCGCGGCCGACGTCTACGCCGGGCAAGGCAAGGGCGGCCGCGGCGGCTGGACCTGGTATACCGGCTCGGCCGGCTGGCTTTACCGCGCGGCGGTCGAGGGCATCCTCGGCATTGAGCGCAGGGGCGAGCGCATCCAGTTCAGGCCGAAACTCCCCAGCCATTGGGATGGTTATACAGCAACGCTCAAGGTGCTGGGGGCCGAACTCAGGGTTCGCGTTGTCCGCGACGCCAAGGTCAAAGCCATCTCGCTTGAGGTAGATGGTAAAAAGACGAAGGCTTCGTCTTTCGAACCGAAAGCCGGCGACAATGCTGAGGTGGTCGTCAGGATACCGGCGTAGTTTCAAGGATTTGGAGCGTCTTTGCACGTCTTGGGGGCGCGCGTTGTTTAAGCGTGCTCTAGAAATTCTATTGCGCATGAGCTCTCCAAAAAGCCGATGCAGGCTTTTGTGATCCGTACATAACCAGTTGCTGATTAAAATTGCGGCAGTGCTTGCAGCCTGCCACGATTCTGCCGCAAGGCTGACATTTTACCTTTTTTCTCAAACCGTTAGGTGATCACGACAGATTTCGCAGCGTCGCCATCTTTTGTTCGCGAATTGGGAACTGAAGGGGTACACGAGCATTGTTTCGCGACACGTCAACAGGTACGAGTCAGAAAATGATGCAATGCACAATAACAATTTGCCGGAGTAGCTGAAGTGTCCCTTCTGCAGATCTACTGGAGAGCGCTTGGTTATCTCGCCGCCGACAGGAAACGCGTAGCGTTTATCTGCGGAGCGAATGTCGCGCTTGCCATTATCGCCATCCTTGAGCCGATCATGTTCGGACGGGTGATCGATGCTATTTCGGACGGCGGCTCGGTCTTTTCGACGCTCGCCGTATGGGCCGGTATCGGCGTCTTCAACGTCGTCGCCTTCGTTCTGGTGGCGCGCGGCGCTGACCGCTTTGCCCATGCACGGCGCAGCGAGGTTCTTTGCCAGTCATTCGAGCGCGTGATCACCATGCCGCTTGCTTGGCATCATCAGCGCGGCACCTCCAATTCCCTGCATACGCTTCTGCGCGCGGTCGAGACCTTGTTCAGTCTCTGGCTCGAGTTCATGAGGCAGCATTTGTCCACCGTTGTCGCACTGGTTCTGCTGGTGCCGACGGCGCTCAGCATGGATATTCGCATGTCGATGGTCCTGCTGGCGCTGGGCGCGCTGTACGTCGGGATCGGGCGGCTGGTGATGCGTCGTACCAGGGAAGGCCAGGCGTCCGTGGAACGGCACTTTCACCAAGTGTTCGCACATGTGAGCGACTCGGTCAGCAATGTCGCCGTGCTGCAGAGCTACAATCGCATCGGCCACGAGACCGACGCCTTGAAGCGTTATGTCAAGAATCTGCTTGATGCCCAGTATCCGGTGCTCGACTGGTGGGCACTGGCCAACGCTCTGCACCGCCTGTCGTCGACCATTTCGATGATGGTCGTGCTGTTGATCGGCTCCTATCTGGTCATGCATGGCCAATTGCGTATCGGTGACGTCATCGCCTTTACCGGCTTTGCCACGCTGCTGATTGCCCGGCTCGACCAGATGTCGGCCTTCGCCAACCAGATTTCGGAAGCCAGGGCCAAGCTCGAGGAATTTTACCGCCTTGAGGACTCCGCGGCCGACGCCGCCGAGCCGGACGGGTTGCGTGATCTGGTCAACGTCACTGGTCATGTGCGTTTTGAAAACGTCAACTTCGAATTCGCCAATTCGGGGCAGGGCGTGAACGACGTGTCCTTCGAGGTCCATGCCGGCCAGACCGTGGCCATCGTCGGTCCGACGGGCGCAGGCAAGACCACGCTCATCAATCTTTTGCAGCGCGTCTTTGCGCCGTCGAGCGGCCGTATCCTGATCGATGGCATCGATACCCGCACGGTGACCCGCAAGTCGCTGCGCCACTCGATCGCCACCGTTTTCCAGGATGCGGGCCTGCTCAACCGCTCGATCGAGGACAATATCCGGGTCGGGCGCGCCGAGGCGACCTATGATGAGGTCCACGCCGCCGCCAACGCCGCTGCCGCGCAGGATTTCATCCTGTCGAAGAGCAACGGCTACGATACGGTCGTCGGCGAACGCGGCGGACAGCTTTCGGGCGGCGAGCGCCAGCGTATCGCGATCGCGCGCGCCGTTCTGAAGGATTCGCCCATCCTGGTGCTCGATGAAGCGACCAGCGCGCTTGACGTCGAGACGGAAGACCGCGTCAAGGAAGCGATCGACGAATTGCGTCGCGGCCGCACCACCTTCATCATCGCCCACCGCCTGACCACCGTTCGCGATGCCGATCTGGTCGTGTTCATGGACAAGGGCAAGGTGGTCGAAATGGGTGGGTTCGCCGAATTGTCGATGCGCAATGGCCGCTTCGCCAGCCTGCTGCGCGCCGGCGGCCTGCTCAACGACGAGGAAGTCCGCCGCCTCAGCCGCACCATCACCGACGAGGCCGCCTGAGCGGCCAGGCTCGCCCTTCTCCCCTTGTGGGAGAAGGTGGCCGCGAAGCGGCCGGATGAGGGGTGCTCCAGCTTGGCACGGACGGCGCTCCGTCCAGCACCCCTCAACCGTCTTGGCGCTGCGCGCCAATCCACCTTCTCCCACAAGGGGAGAAGGAAAGGCTTGGTGCGACACCGCCACTCGATTGCCCCAAACGCGTCGCCGGTTTATGTAAAGCCGCATGAGTGACCTGACTTCACGCCTCAGCGGCTGGATGGATTTCGCCAACCCGACGCGGTTTGTCGGTTTGGCCGACAAGGTGGTGCCGTGGCTTGCGACCATCGCCACACTCATCCTGGCCGCCGGGCTCTATATGAGCTTCACTGCGCCGGAGGATTTCCAGCAAGGCATCACCGTGCGCATCATGTATATCCATGTGCCCTTCGCCTGGCTGGCCATGATGTGTTTCACGCTGATGGCGGTTTTCGCGTTAGGCACGCTGGTATGGCGCCATCCGCTGGCCGACGTCGCGCTGAAATCGGCGGCACCCATCGGCGCCGTCTTTACAGCGCTCGCGCTGATCACCGGTTCGATCTGGGGCAAGCCGATGTGGGGCACCTGGTGGGTGTGGGACGCGCGGCTGACGTCGGTGTTCGTGCTGTTTCTGATGTATCTCGGCATCATCGCGCTGACGCGGGCACTCGATGACGCGGCGCGCGCCGCCTGGGCCGCCGCAATCATCACCCTGGTCGGCTTCATCAACATCCCGATCATCAAATTCTCGGTCGACTGGTGGAACACGCTGCATCAGCCGGCTTCGGTGCTCCGGCTCGGTGGGCCGACGATCGATCCCAGCCTGTTGCGGCCGTTGCTGGTGATGGCTCTGGGCTTTACCGTGCTGTTCTTCGCGCTGCACCTGATGGCGATGCGCACGGAAATCCGACGTCGCCGGGTCATTTCCATGCGCCGTGTCGCAGCGAGGCAGGCCGAACGGCAATCGGCCTGACCAATTCAGATTTGCCTGGCCCTTCGCAAGCTCAGGGCGTTCGAAGCTCGAAAAGCCAAGCAATTGGCTTTCCGTCCGCACCGCGCACCGATTCTCACCCCATGCGGCCGCGCGCCGCCACCGGCAGCGTCTCGAGCACCCGTTCTCCGGCGATCAGGTGGACCTCGTCGAACAGGTTGATGACGACGCAGCAATGGTCAGGCACGACGCGCACGCGCTCACCGATACGCAGCCTGGCGTCGCCGGAAAGCGTGATGTTGCCGTGTTCCTCGCTGAGGCCGGTGACGGTGGCGCCCGGAACGCCCAGCAATTCGCCGAAATCGGGCAGCCCCAGCGTGTCGCTGGACAAGGCCTTGCTGCCGGCATCGAGGATGGCCCGTGTCGGCGTCGGATGGCTGACCACCGTCGACAGCACCGTCAGCGCGCAATCGTCGAGGCTTCCGACGCCTTTGGCGACCTGGTAGCGGTCGAGATAGATATAGGTGCCGGGGCGGTACTCGGTGATAACGGAAGCCTCGCTCGAGCGCCACATATCCGGCGTGCCGCCGCTGGAGATGCGTTGGCAGGCGAGGCCGGACGCGGCGAGCGCGTTGCGCGCATCGGCGAGCCACGCCTCGGCCTCGGCAGCGCGGCCTGCCGCCGGATAGGTCATCAGCCCGCCGAAGGCGAGTCCCTTGGCCTTGTCGATCTCTCTGGCCAATGCGACCGCCTCGCTGGCCGACTGGACGCCGCAGCGGCCCATGCCGGTGTCGCATTCCACCAGTACCTGTAGCGGCTGGCCTCGATCGGTGAAGGTGGCGTCGAGCCCGTTAAGCGTTTCCATGCTGTCTGATGTAACCGACAGCGTGACACGGCCGTGCAGCGCCTTGAGGCGCTCCAGCTTGGCCCTGCCCAGAATGTTGTAAGGCAGAAAAATGTCGGTGAGGCCGGCCTCGGCCATCACCTCGGCTTCACCGATCTTCTGGCAGGTGATGCCGACCGCACCCGCTGCGATCTGCTTCTTTGCCCAGTAAGGCAGTTTGTGGGTCTTGATGTGCGGCCTGAGCTTCAGCCCTTGGCTGTCGGCGTGGGCCTGCGCCCGCGCGATGTTGGCTTCGGCGCGGTCGACATCGATCAGGATCGCCGGCGTATCGAGGTCATCTATGCTCAGCATGGAATGCCACCATCAGGAAACTGGTTGCCGTTATGACCTTGATCGAACCGGATGTCATGAGGCCAGCTCATGCAGTTTACGTCGACACCGGATCGGCGTTCGGCTATTCGGTTTGGGGATCGCCTAGGCCGACTGGAAGGAACCACGATCATGAAACGCTCCGCTATCAACGACATCATCCGCGACGCCGATGCCTTCATCCGCTCGTTCGGCTACATCATGCCGCCCTTCGCCTATTGGACCCCGGAACAGATGAAGGCGCGTCGGCAGGATTCGTCGGCCATCTTCTCCTCCCGGCTCGGCTGGGACATCACCGACTACGGCCAGGGCAAGTTCAACGAGCTCGGCCTCTTCCTGTTCACCGTTCGCAACGGTCGCTACGAGGACATGAAGAAGGGCATGGGCATGCTCTATGCCGAAAAGATCATGATCTCGCGCAAGGATCAGCTGTCGCCAATGCATCGCCACAACATCAAGGCCGAGGACATCATCAACCGTGGTGGCGGCAAGCTGGTGCTGGAACTGTTCATGCACGATCGCGATGGCGGCATCGATCCCAAGGCCGAGGTATCGGTGCCTGTCGACGGCACCATTCACAGGCTGCCGGCGGGCGGGCTGCTGAAGCTCGACCCAGGCGAGAGCGTCACATTGCTGCCGGGCGTCTGGCATGCTTTCTGGGCCGAAGGCAAGGATGTGCTGATCGGCGAGGTTTCGACGGTCAATGACGATCTCACCGACAATGTCTTCCGCGAGCCGATCGGCCGCTTCGCGGACATCGACGAGGACGTCGCGCCGCTGCACCTGCTCGTGTCGGACTACGAGAAGTGGGTGGGTTAGGAGGCAGCCTTGCTGCCTTCTAATTTGCTCGATTGAGGAGCGCGCGGAGTCTGCGCATTTCGGCGATCAGGCGAGGAACATCCTGACGCGCGGCGGCCATGAAATCCTGGTCCGCGACCATCGCGCCGGTCATTTCGATGTCCTCGCCGCGGTCCGCCCCTTGGCCGGTCTGGATGAAACTTGAGCCGCCAAGAAAGTCCCGGCCCTCGACCCATGATTTCCACGGGCCAGCTTGGGCCGCGGCAGCTCGGGTTTCCATCTCTTGAAGTTCAAGCTCGGATAGAGATGTGTTCATGGCAGCCTCGTTGGTCCAGCGTTGCTACCGCGCGCGTGCTTGTCGGCCTTGCGGGTGCCGAGAAGAAGCTTGCGTTCGAGATGCGCCCTGAGATCCCCGTAATACGCCGTCAGGAACGGGCGGGCATCATGCGCCTGCGGCGTTGAGCCGATCTTGCGACCGATCGTTTCAGCCACTGCCCGCAGCGCGAAATAGTCGTCGCGGCGCAGCACGTCCTCCAGCTTGTGCAGTTCGGCGATGCCATACGCATCGAGCTGCGCGTGGCTGAACTGAAAAGTCTTGGCGACCGGATCCTGCCTTGCCGACAGATCTTCCATCAGCGTGCGCTTAGGCGCCTCGACGACCCAGGTTCCCGCCAGGAGGTCGCCAATCCGCAACCGGTCGCGATTGAAAAGCGGGAACAAAGCGAACAGCAGCGCCCACACCAGTCCGAAAACTGTCGTCAGCGTATCGGCGACGCCCATCCCACTCCGTCCGGCGATAATCGACAGCGGCAGAAAGACTTCGATCTCGCGCATCAGGTTGCGGGCGATGATCTGATCGACCGACAGGCCGGCTCCGTTGCGCGATGCTACCCTGATGCCGACATTCCGCTTGCCGGGCGTCGACGCGCGCCGGCCCGCCTCGAAGGCGATGAAATAGACGTTGCGCAGAAAAAAGATCGCGATGATCCAGACGATGAAAAGCGGCTGCATTTCATCGGTGCCAAGGCCTCTCACCCCGAACAGCGCGACAATCGTGACCGCGATTGCGGCCGTGGCGATAAACACGACATCGAGCAGGAAAGCGGCAGCCCGTGTGCCGGCGTCGGCCAGCTTTACCTGGAGATCGACACCTTCAGGCGTGATTAGCGAGCGCATTGTCGCCAGCGCGGAGCGTCTAACGGTCGCCATTGCGCACCACCTGGAACAGGTAGAAATAGCCGATCCACAGTGCGAGCATGCCGCCGCCGATGGCATAGCGCGTGACATCGCTGGTGATCGTCTGCCTGCCGATGCCCTCGAGCAGTCCGGCAAACAGCAGCATGACCGAAACGCCGACCATCGCGGTCGCCGCGACCCGTCCGGCATGAGCTGCTGCCGTCATACGGGTCAATTCGCCGGGAAAGGCGATGCGCGTGCCGATGCGCATGCCGGCAGCGCTGGCCAGCGCGATGGCGAACAATTCGGTGGTGCCGTGAATGGCCAGCCAGCCGCCAAGTTCCATGCCAAGCCCCTTTGCCCAATAGACTTGGAACAGCGCACCCAGCATGCAACCGTTGAACAGCATCAGCAGCACCGTCGGCGCGGCGAAGGCAAATCCAAGGGCGAAGGCCAGGATTGCAACCTGGACGTTGTGGGTGAAAAGATAGGCGGCAAAGCCTGAGAGAAAGCCGTTGTCGCCATCATAAAGCATCGTGCGCAGCAGCTCGGCAGAAGCGTCGGGCCTACGGCCGGCGGCCAGGCCGGACGGGATAATCGCGTCGAACCAGCCCTTGTCGGACGCTACCAGCCAGGCGCCGGCGCCGATGCCGACAAACATCAGCGCCACCGACACCAGCGTCTCGCGCCACAAATCGCGGATGGCGCCGGGCCAGTCGTGCAGGAAGAAATCGCCAACACGCTGCCGTAGTCCGCGGCGTGCCCCATAGAGATAGAAGTAACCTCGCAACGACAGGGATTCGAGATAAGCGATCAGCGCGCTGTCGAGGGATGTCGCTCTCGCCACCGAAAGGGAAGACAATGCCGAACGGTAGAGCAGCGGCAGCGACAGCAGTTCTTCTTCCGACAGCGTCCGCGGCGCGCGTTTCTCGACGCGGGCGAGAAGCGCCTCGAACGCCTTCCAGTCGGCCTCGCGCTCCCGACGGAAGCTGGCCAGCGACTGGCGTACGGCATCGCCGCGTACCGCATCGCCGGGTACTAGCGCGCTCACAACAGATCCTCCCGCTTGAACTGCAGGTAGCGCTCGACCAGCGCCGGCCCCAGCCTTTGATGGTCGGCTTCGATCACATGCGCACCAAGCAGCCGCAACCGGCCGATAACGACCTGCCTTTCGCGCAAAAGCCCGCCGGCGACGACGGCGCGGGCGACATCCTCGCCGGACAAAGGCGGCATGTCTGCCAAGCTCTCCAACTCGACATCCCTGATCATCATGAACAGCACGAGATGCCGCTCGGTGAGCCGGCCGACGGTGCGCAGCATCAATTCCGCGCTGATCGGATCGACGAAGTCGGTGAAGATGATCACCAGCGAGCGCCGGTCGAGCCGTGCCGCAAGCGTGGTCAGCGCCAGGGTGAAATTGGTCTCCTCGTTGGAATAGTCGATCTCTGCCGCCCGCTTCTGGATCATCGCGAAGCTGGCCGAGCCGCGCACCGCGCCGCTCGCGACGCGCGGCCGCGCATCGAAGCCGAACAGGCTGACCATGTCGCCGCCCTTGAGCGCAATGAACGCCGACAGCAAGGCGGCCGCCACCGCCCGGTCCACCTTCGGCACGCCGTCGACCGGCTCGCACATCAGGCGTCCGCTGTCGATCGCCAGCACGATGTTGTTGTTCTCCTCGATGCGGAACTCGCGCGCCAGAAGCCGGCCGTGGCGGGCGCTGCGCTTCCAGTCGATCATCCGCCGGCCCATGCCGGGCTGATAATCCTTGAGCGCCTCGAATTCCCGGCCCTGGCCGGCCCGGCGCTGGGCGTGCCCGTCGGGCAAGGCCTCGCGCTGCAGCAGCGTGATCGCTTGGTCGCGGGCGCTGCGGACGTCGGGCAACACTGCCACCTTGCTTTCCATCGGCAGGACGACCTGGTTCCAGACCAGTCCGAACGGCCCGCGCCAGCGCACCCACAAACGATCGAAGCTGGCGATGCCGCGCCGCAGCGCCTGGAACCGAAAGTCGAGCGATCCGCCGTCGCTGGTGGGGGCCAGGGCTCCGCCGGTTCCGCCGATCGGCGCCAGGCGCGCATCATGGCCGACGCGCGCCTCTAGGCTCCGCGTCCGGCTCGCAAAACGGGCGGCGACGTGGACGGTGAACTGCCCGCCGACGCCGATCTGCGGCGGCGCGTGGAGGCTGGCGGCCAGCGATTTCCGCCCGCGTCCTGCCGCGGCGTCCACCGCCAGGAAGGCGAGCAGCAGGCAGATCCACAGCAAACCGAGATACCACAATGACGGCAGCGCCAGTGCGACCAGGAAGGCCGGCACCGCGCCGGCTGCAGCCGTCCAAACCGCTCGGCCGCTTGGATAGATCAACGCGGCGCTTCCGTCTGGTCGACCAGGTCGGAGACGATCTGCTCGACGAGGCGGCAATCGATCTGCGCGGCCGGGGAAAGGATAACGCGATGGCGCAGCGCCGGCACCGCCAGCGCCTTGACGTCGTCTGGGATCACATAGGCGCGCCCGTCCAGCGCCGCCCGCGCCCGCGCTGCCCTGGCCAGCATGGCGCCCGCGCGTGGACTGGCGCCAACCTCCAAATCGGCGCTTTCACGTGTGGCGCGTACCAGCGCCGCGATGTAGCCGACGACATCGTCGACAAGGGTGACGGAGCCGACGGTTTCGAGTGCCTTCTCCAGTGTCTTGCGGTCCGCCTGGGCCTTAATGCCGTATTGCGCGATGTCGTGCGAGGCGGAGCCGCCGCCATGATGGATGATGATGGCCCGTTCCTCCTCGGGGCCGGGATAGCTGACCCGGTGCTTGAACAGGAAGCGGTCGAGCTGTGCCTCGGGCAGGGGATAGACGCCCTGATGCTCGATCGGGTTCTGGGTCGCGACCACCATGAAGTTGCGGCCGAGCGAATGCGTGGTGCCATCGAAGGTGACCGCATGCTCCTGCATCGCCTCCAGGAGCGCTGCCTGCGTCTTGGGCGGCGTGCGGTTGATCTCGTCGGCAAGCAAAAGATCGCAGAAGATCGGACCGCGCGTCAGCGTGAACTGTCCGGTTTGGAAATTGTAGATGTTCGATCCGACGATATCGCCAGGCATCAGGTCCGGCGTGAACTGGATGCGTCCATAGGCAACACCCAGAGCCTGCGCGAAGCAGCGCGCGGTCATCGTCTTGGCGGTGCCCGGAGGGCCTTCCAGCAGGATATGCCCGCCGGCGAACAAGGCGATCAGCATCAGGTCGACCGTGTCGTGCTGCCCGGTGATCGCCTTGGCCACTTCTTCCCTGATCCGTGTCGCCAGGGCCTTCACATCATCGACGTTCACCGAGCCTCCTTGCCGTCCAATCGTGCAGCCGCTCGGCTGCCTCGTGCATTTGCGTCAGATTTTTCGCCTCACCGGCGGCCTGCGCCCGCGCAGTGAATCCGCTGGCTTCGTCCTTATCGCGGGAATCGAGCCAGTGGTCGAGCGCTTCTCCCTGCAGCCCATGCGGCGCTCCCAGCAGTGCGCCGGCGCGTACCCGCATCAAGGCCGCATAACGGCCTCCCAGTTCCTCGAGCCGCCCGGCGCGCCGCAGCAGCATCGCCGTCGTATCCACCAGCGCGCGCTTGCCAAAGGCGATAGCACGCAGTTCGGCGCGCGGCGGGCCGAAACGGCCGAGGCCGTGCAGGAAGGCAAGCGCCGCCGCGGCCAGGATCGTCAGTGTCAGCGCCAGAAACGGCGGTTCGACCAGGAGCTTGGCAAGATCATATTTTCGCCCCGCGCCATGCAGCGTGAGATCGAACATGACCGGCCCCCTTTCGGGTTCCAGCAATGCAATCAGGTCGAGCGCGGCTGCCGCCTTGTCGGAATCCCCAAGCGCGGCGTTGTTGATCAGGTCGGGGTCGGTCAGGATATAAAAAGGCTTGTCGTCCAGTTCGGTGAGCACAGCCTTGTCGTTGCCGGCTGCTATGATTGGATGCTGGTCCGCCACCCACTGCAATTCATCGGGGGCGGCAACAAGCCGACCCCCGATGTCGAGTTGCTGCACCGTGCTTTGGCCGACGCCGATCTTTGCATTGGCGATCCGGCCGAGCCATTGGTTCACCACCGCATCGGGCAACCGCCCGAATTTCATGTTCCATCCCTCGTGCTCCTCCAGCGGCAGGGTCTGCCATTTGGGCAGCACGAAGAGGGTATCCTGGTCCTGCCGAAGTTCGAGAATGTGGTCGAGCGCCGCGGGATCGCTCTCAGGCGAAATGGTGACGATCAGCAACATGTCGGTGCCGAGATCATCCTCGGTCCGCGCCATGGAAGACGGGTTGCCGGTGAGCCGCATCCATTTCGCCAGCCCCGCATAGCCGACGCCGCTTTTCGACAGCGGCGTGGCGCCGCCGTTGCCGGGTTGCCGGAAGTCGGGAGCATAGGTGGACAGCAGGAAGAAGCCCGCTGCCGCAAGCAGGCTGGCGAAAATGCCCCAGAATAGCGTTCTTCGATTGAACGGTTCCTGTGCCGTTGGTTCGACCGTCGTCGCGCTCATGTCCAGGCATCCCGGAAGACGAAACGCTCATAGGCGCCGCGTGCTTCCCGCCAGCCTTCGGCGCCGACGGGCCGGCGTGCGAACAATGCGGCTTCGACGATGCGTGCGATCTCGGTAAACGCTGCGCGGGCCTTGGCGGGAACCGAAGCAGCAGCGGCGATGTCGCGCGCCGTGAGCGACGGGCGCAGGAAGTCTGGCAGCCGGCCGGCAATATCGGCGACGCTGCGGCGAAGCAGGAGATGGACAGCTTCGTCATAGTCGCCTCGCGCGGCCAGCGCGTCGGCTTCCGACAGCAGGATCTGCGCGGCGCCGGCGTCGGGACGCCATGCTTCCTCCGCCTCGGTTTCGCGACGCGCGCGCTGCCACGGCAGGCGCCAGGCGATACCATTCATCTCGAGGAAGACCAGGAGCAGGATGATCGCGGCACCTGATATCACTGCCCCCCAGAACAGATAGATCATGTAGGGGCCGAGCGACGACAATAGGTCCAGCAGCGGCTTGAGCCAGTCGGGTGGTTGCGGCGGCACATAGGCCGGCAGGTCGAACTGGATCGACTTATCCGAGATCAGCTGCTCATGCGCTTTTGCCAGCCATTCGGCTTCCGCTGTGCCTGGCTGTGCCACTGCCAACCGCTCCCCTGCAACCTGTGGTTCCCCAGCCGACACTGACAATGCACAACAGCAATTGCAAGTGGACTAGACGCCGACCTCCAATGTTGGCACATTTAATGCGGGGATCACCAGCCGATATGCGGTGATCAAGCGGGGGACGCATCATGGTTTCAACGACATTGGAACGGCCGGACAAGTTTCGCATCGGCAGGGTTTTCAACGACAGCTTTGCTGTCATCAGCCGCAATATCGGTCTGTATCTTGGACTCGCGCTGCTGTTCTCAGGTCTGCCGGCGATAGTTCTCCGACTCTGGACCGAATCGACCTCGAGCGGAATTGCCCCGGGCGACCCGACCGCGGTGGCCGATCCCAGTACGATGTTTTGGAATTCTTCCGTCGGCATTGCTGCCGGATTGATATCCTTTGCCCTGGCGCTGCTGCTCCAGTCGGCACTTGTGCGGGCGACGATCGAGGATTTGAACGGCAAACGGCCGTCCTTTGGCGACTGCATCCAGATAGCCGTCCGCTATTTGCTCCCAACCCTGGGGATCGGCCTGCTCGTAGCGCTGGGGGCGGGCCTTGCTTCAATAGCTCTGCTGGTCCCCGGAATCATATTGTGGCTTGGTTGGTCGGTGGCTATTCCGGTTCTGATACAGGAGCGCCTAGGTGTGCTCGGCAGCATGTCGCGCAGCCGTGCCCTGACCAAGGGCAGCCGCTGGGCGCTGTTTGGTCTTTTCCTTATCCTTATGATCATCACGATGGTCATTCAGTCGGTGATGGCGGCTATCATTCTCCTGCTAGACGGAATTGTCGCCGATCTGGCGGCAGCCATGCTGTCGACCGTGGTTTCTATGGTGCTGTCGGTAGCCACGGCGGTCAGCTACGTCGAATTGCGTCAGGTGAAGGAAGGCGCCAGTGTCGAAGAGCTGGCGGAAATCTTCTCCTAAAGGAAGGGGCCCGCATTCACCTCATAGATACTGCCTACCACATCATGAAGGAAGCGACATCCGCGTCGGAGACCTTGCCGGCGGTCACGTCGGCGATTGCCTGGTCGACGATCGCCGCGCCTCGCCGATGTCCACAACGGTTACCCGGTGCTGCTGTCGGAAATGACTCCGACGAGCCGCGCGACCTGTTCGGCATGTTGCTGAGAGCGGCGGCATCGGCGAAGACAGCGCAGGCGGGGTTGTAACGCCGGTGGGCAGCATTCCCCGCGGCAGGGGTGACAGCGGCAGACAAATCTCGTATATTGACATAAAGATGTCTTTATGTCGCTTAAACGCGACTGTCGCCCCAAGGACGAAATATGTCGCAAAACCCTTCATCGCTGGACGACCTGTTTGGCCCCGTCGCGGCTAAGCCCGACGGCTCGGAAGTCCTTGCGGCGCTGACGGGCGCGGCGCGCGAGCGCATCCTCATCCTCGACGGTGCCATGGGCACGCAGATCCAGGGCCTGGGCTTCGACGAGAGCCACTTCCGTGGCGACAAATTCGCGGAGTGCGCCTGCCATCAGCAGGGCAACAACGACCTGCTGATCCTGACGCAGCCCAAGGCGATCGAGGAGATTCACTATCAATACGCCATCGCCGGGGCGGACATTCTTGAAACCAACACCTTCTCCTCGACCTCCATCGCCCAGGCGGACTACGGCATGGAGGACGCGGTCTACGCGCTGAACCGCGACGGTGCGCGGCTGGTGCGCCGGGCGGCGGTGAGGGCTGAGCAGGAGGACGGCAGGCGTCGTTTCGTCGCCGGTGCGCTGGGGCCGACCAACCGCACCGCCTCGATGTCGCCGGATGTCAACAATCCGGGCTACCGCGCCGTGACATTCGACGAATTGCGCCTCGCCTATGGCGAGCAGCTGCGCGGTCTCATCGGCGGCGGCGCCGACATCATCCTGATCGAGACCATCTTTGATACGCTGAACGCCAAGGCGGCGATCTTCGCCTGCAACGAGATCTTCATCGAGAAAGACGTGCATCTGCCGGTCATGATCTCCGGCACGATCACCGACCTGTCCGGCCGCACGCTGTCCGGCCAGACGCCGACGGCGTTCTGGCATTCGGTCCGTCACGCCAACCCGTTCACGATAGGCCTCAATTGCGCGCTGGGCGCCAAAGCCATGCGTGCGCATCTGGACGAAATATCAGGCGTCGCCGACACCTTTGTCTGTGCCTATCCCAATGCCGGCCTGCCCAATGAATTCGGCCGTTATGACGAGAGCCCGGAATTCATGGCCGCGCAGATCGAGGATTTCGCGCGCGACGGCCTGGTCAATATCGTTGGCGGCTGCTGCGGCTCGACGCCGGACCACATCCGCGCCATCGCAGCGGCGGTGAAGAAATATCCGCCGCGCGCTGTTCCCGACATCGAACCGAAGATGCGCCTGTCGGGGCTCGAGCCGTTCACGCTGACCGACGAGATTCCGTTCGTCAATGTCGGTGAGCGCACCAACGTCACCGGCTCCGCGAAATTCAGGAAGCTGATCACGGCGGGCGACTATGCCGCCGCGCTCGACGTCGCCCGCGACCAGGTCGCCAACGGCGCGCAGATCATCGACATCAACATGGACGAAGGCCTGATCGATTCGAAGAAGGCGATGATCGAATATGTCAACCTGATCGCCGCCGAGCCTGATATCGCCCGCGTTCCCGTGATGATCGACAGTTCCAAATGGGAGATCATCGAAGCCGGCCTGAAATGCGTGCAGGGCAAGCCGCTGGTCAACTCCATTTCCATGAAGGAAGGCGAGGAGGCTTTTCTGCACCATGCGAAGCTCGTCCGCGCGTATGGCGCGGCGGTGGTCGTCATGGCCTTCGATGAGGACGGCCAGGCCGACACCCAGGCGCGCAAGGTCGAAATCTGCACCCGCGCCTACAAGCTGCTGACCGAGCAGGCCGGATTCCCGCCCGAGGACATCGTTTTCGACCCGAACATCTTTGCCATCGCCACCGGCATCGACGAGCACAACAATTACGGCGTCGACTTCATCGAAGCAGCCAGGCAGATCACCGCGACCCTTTCCCATGTCCACATTTCGGGCGGCGTGTCGAACCTCTCCTTCTCGTTTCGCGGCAACGAGCCGGTGCGCGAGGCCATGCATGCCGTGTTCCTCTACCACGCTATCCAGGCGGGCATGGACATGGGCATCGTCAACGCCGGACAGCTTGCCGTATACGACACCATCGATCCGGAACTGCGCGAAGCCTGCGAGGATGTCGTCAACAACCGGCAGCCGAAGGGTGGCGGAACGGCGACCGAACGCATGCTGGAACTCGCCGAACGTTTTAGGGGCACGGCAGGCAAGGAGGCGCAGGAGCGCGATCTCGCCTGGCGTAACTGGCCCGTCGAGCAGCGCATTTCGCACGCACTGGTCAACGGCATCACCGAATTCATCGACCAGGACACGGACGAAGCACGGCTTGCCGCCGAGCGCCCGCTGCATGTCATCGAAGGTCCGCTGATGGCAGGAATGAATGTCGTCGGCGACCTGTTCGGCGCGGGAAAAATGTTCCTGCCGCAAGTGGTAAAATCCGCCCGCGTCATGAAGCAGGCCGTTGCCGGCTTGCTTCCGCACATGGAGGCGGAGAAGCTGGCGAACGCCGCCAATGGCATCGACACCGGCGAGCGCCAGACAGCCGGAAAGATCCTGATGGCGACAGTGAAGGGCGATGTCCACGATATCGGCAAGAACATCGTCGGCGTGGTTCTGGCCTGCAACAATTACGAGATCATCGATCTTGGCGTCATGGTGCCGGCGGCGAAGATCCTGCAGACGGCGCGCGAGCTAAAGGTCGACATCATCGGCCTGTCCGGCCTGATCACGCCTTCGCTCGACGAGATGGTTCACATGGCCGCCGAGATGGAGCGCGAAGGTTTTGACATTCCACTTCTGATCGGCGGCGCGACGACCAGCCGCGTGCATACGGCGGTAAAGATCCATCCGCGCTATATCAGGGGCCAGACGGTCTACGTCACCGATGCCAGCCGCGCCGTCGGCGTGGTGTCGGCACTTCTGTCGAACGAGACCAGGGACGGCTATGTCGACAAGGTTCGTGCCGAATACAAAAAGGTTGCCGATGCGCACGCGCGCAGTGAAGCCGACAAGCAGCGCTTGCCGCTCGCCAAGGCGCGTGCCAACGCCCACAGGATCGACTGGTCGGCCTACGCGCCGCCAAAGCCGTCCTTCCTCGGCTTGAAAGCTTTCGCAGCCTGGGACCTGGCCGAGCTCGCGCGCTATATCGACTGGACGCCGTTCTTCCAGACCTGGGAGCTGAAGGGGCGCTACCCCAAAATCCTCGACGACGAGGCGCAAGGGCCGGCAGCGCGGCAATTGTTCGAGGACGCCCAGGCGATGCTGGCGAAGATCATCGCGGAAAAATGGTTCGCGCCGAAGGGCGTCATCGGCTTCTGGCCGGCCAACGCCGTCGGCGACGATATCAGGCTGTTCACGGACGATAAGCGATCGAAGGAGCTGGCGACCTTCTTCACGCTGCGCCAGCAGCTGACCAAGCGCGACGGCAAGGCGAACGTCGCCCTCTCGGATTTCGTCGCGCCTTTGGACAGCGGCAGGGCCGACTATCTGGGCGGCTTCATCGTTACCGCCGGCATCGAGGAGGCGGCGATCGCCGAGCGTTTCGAGCGGGTGAACGACGATTACTCGTCGATCATGGTCAAGGCGCTGGCCGACCGTTTCGCCGAGGCCTTCGCCGAGCGTCTGCACGAACGCGTGCGCAAGGAGTTCTGGGCCTATGCGCCGGACGAGGCTCTGGCGCCGGACGAGCTGATCGGCGAACCCTATCGCGGTATCCGCCCGGCGCCCGGCTATCCGGCGCAGCCCGATCACACCGAGAAAGCGACGCTTTTCCGCCTGCTCGACGGCGAGCGCAATGCCGGCGTCAGCCTGACCGAAAGCTTTGCCATGTGGCCGGGCTCCTCCGTGTCCGGCATCTACCTCTCGCATCCCGAAAGCTATTATTTCGGCGTCGCCAAGGTCGAACGCGACCAGGTCGAGGACTACGCGCGCCGCAAGGCCATGCCGCTTGCCGAGGTCGAGCGCTGGCTCGGCCCGATACTCAACTATGTGCCGGCGGAGGGGCTGGATGCGGCTGCGTGAAATCGCGTCGCGGGGCTGATAGGGCGAGGAGCCGGCACCTCCATGACAGCAGCCTTGTCCTGATTGCGCGCTCGTTCTGCACAGACACGATGAGGTTTGGCACGTCCGCCTTGGCCAGGGCGGCGGTGAGCCCGACCTGCAGCGGTGGTGGTGCACCGGCTCCCGCCTCGGATTGACGCGCGACACTTTAGCTGCAAAGTATATTAACGTTCTGTTTACCAAATATTAGTCTCGGCAGGGGGGCAATTTGGAACCGTTTCTGGGTGCGAACCGCCTTAATTGGGATGATCGGGCCGAGCTGCATTCGACCGACACAACGGGCAGCTACCACATAGAAAATGTGCTGGCAGGCGGATCCAATCTCTATGAGTTGGAAACGCGCGAGGTCGGTGACATTCTCGGCAAAGATATCGTCCATCTGCAATGTCATATCGGGCTCGACACAATCAGCTTGAAGAATCTGGGCGCGGGCAGCGTGACCGGCCTCGACTTTTCACCGACAGCGATCGCAGCGGCGCGGGATTTCGCTGCAAAGGCAGGCACTAATGTGCGCTTCGTGGAGGCGCCACTGTTCGAGGCAGTCGAGGCGCTCGGCCGAACCTTTGACATCGCTTACGTTACCTGGGGTTCGGTAAACTGGCTGGACGACGTGTTCCGCTGGGCGCGGGTGGTTGCCGATCTCCTGCGGCCCGGCGGCCGGCTCTATCTGGCCGAGGGCCACCCGTTGATGTTCCAGTGTGACCGCAAGGCTGCGGCGCTGGAGTTCAAGCACGACTGGCGAACGCCAATAGCTCGACCACTCGCATGGAACGAGGAACTCACCTATACCGGTGACGACCGCATCTTGAAACATCCGCGCTACTATGAGTGGATTCATCCGGTCAGTGACGTGGTGAACGCGCTGATTTCAGCTGGGCTGACGCTGGATTTTCTCAATGAGCATGACACGGTTTCGTGGCAGCACTTTTCATTTGCCGTGAGGGCCGGCAAGGATATGTACGGCTTGCCAGAGAACTCTCCCAAGATCCCAATGGCCTATTCCATTGGCGCGACGAAGCGTAGCGTCGGCAAGATACCATACCTGGTTACCCCCAAGGCGATTGAGGGCCACTAGTCCTACGATTGATCCCGTTTTGCATTGTCATCTTGTCGATCTGATGCCGGAAAGGTGAGCACGGTTATCCCTCGACGGTGGGGATCGCCGAGCTTTCCTGCTCTCAGCGGCGGTCGAGTCGATCGCCCGAGGGGGAACCCATGCACCTTCAGCGACTGCAAGCAGTTCTAAGGTGTCAGCCGGAGCCGCAGGTCCGTGTCAACCACTCCGGCGACCTCAGGCGGCTGGAAAGTGCAAAGATTTTAGGACCCAGTGAAGGTCAAAATTAAATATTGATAGCTAATATTCCTTACTCGGGTTGGCCCGAGAACCTGAATAGCAGCTGAGGAATCGCCTATTGGCTCTTTTCCGCGCTAGGTTCGGCGGTATTAAGAAGGCTGTTTTCTCGTCGGCAAATATCCCGACGGCAATGGCGGTGATAGTTATTGCCGTTGGCGCAGCGTTCGCGGACCACCAGAACAAAGTCGTCTCGGATCAAGCCGCCCGTGCGGATGTCCTGGCCAAGGTCAATCTTATCCGCGCCAAGCTTGAAGGTAACATCAACGGAAACCTTCAACTGGTGCAGGGGCTGGTCGCGGCGGTCGTGACTGAGCCCTATATGGGACAGCAACGCTTCGCCTCGCTCGCGAGCAACCTGTTTGGCAGGGGCTCGCAATTGAAGAATATTGCCGGCGCGCCCGATCTGGTCATTTCCCTGATGTACCCGATGGAGGGCAACGAGAAGGCGATAGGCCTCGATTACCGCAAGGACGAGCGGCAGCGTGTGGCCGCGCTAAGGGCGCGAGACGAGCGCGAGCTAATTCTTGCCGGTCCCGTCGACTTGAGGCAGGGAGGGCGAGGCTTCGTCGGTCGTATCCCGGTTTTTGTACGGAGTGCGGGCAACACCGAAAGGTTCTGGGGCATCATTTCGGCCGTTGTCGACGTTCAGCGCCTTTATAAGGCGAGCGGCCTGCTTGACGATGATCTCGGGATTGACATAGCGCTGATCGGTAAGGACGCTCTCGGTCCAAGTGGAGATCAATTCTTCGGCAATGAGCGCGTCGGCAAAAGCAATCCGGTGACAGCCGACGTTCTGCTCCCGTCCGGTTCGTGGCGGATCGCAGCCATTCCTAAAAACGGCTGGCCTTCGACGCCCGACAACGCGTGGTTCTTGCGCGCAATCATGGCAGTGGCCGGGGCGTTGGTTGTGATCCCATTCCTGGTTACGGGTCGCCTGATTGGCGAGAGACAGCGCAACTATGCGGAACTGAGTCGATTGTCGAGACGCCTGGAACTCGCTCTGGAAGCGTCGGCTATTGGCGTTTGGGAACACGATCTCGCGACCAACGAACTTACGTGGGACGACCGCGTCAATGAAATATACGGCAAACCAACTGGGGAGCGCCGCGGTTACCTGGACTGGGCAGGAGCAATCCACCCGGATGATTTGGCTGGCGCCCACGCCGATTTCGACAGCGCGATGGCCGGCGGCGGGCCATATTTGTCGGAGTACCGGATTATTCGGCCGGATGGCGAGATTCGCCATGTCCGATCCAAGGCGATAATTTACCGGGTCGCAAACGACACCCCAAAAATGATTGGCGCCGAATGGGATGTGACAGCCGATGTCCTGCTGAACAAGGACCTGGTTCGCGCAAAACAGCTTTCCGAGTCGAAAAATGCAGAACTCGAGTCGGCCAAGGCGCGCATAGAGCACATTGCGCTCCACGATTCGCTGACTGGTTTGCCGAACCGGCGTTACCTCGACCAAGTGCTGGAAGATTACGCTGCAAACGCTAGGCGCGCCGGCGGGTATGCGGCACTGCTTCACATAGATCTGGATCGGTTCAAGCACATCAACGATACGCTTGGCCACGCCGCAGGCGACGCAATGCTTGTTCACGCGTCAACTGTCCTCCGATCCAAGGTCGATGGTGAGGGATTCGTCGCTCGGATCGGAGGAGACGAATTCATCGTGCTGTGCGAGGCGCATGACGATATCAAGCAACTGGGGCTGCTCGCTGACCGCGTCATCAGCCAGATGCGAGAACCGGTCTACTATCAGGGCCATCGATGCCGTTTTGGCGTGAGCGTGGGAATTGCAGTCGATAACGGAAAAGATGTCGAAGCCAAACACCTGCTGGTTAACGCTGATATCGCGCTCTACCGAGCAAAGAGGCGTGGGCGCAATCGATACGAATTCTTCACCGAGGCGATGCAAAGCGAAATCGTCGACACAAAACGGATTGCCGACGAAATTCTCGGCGGCCTTGAGCGCAACGAGTTCATTCCCTTCTACCAGCCGCAATTTGACGCAAAAACGCTTGAAATTGTTGGGGTTGAGGCGTTGGCGCGATGGAGACATCCGGAGAAGGGGATTTTGGCGCCCGACGTCTTCCTAAGGATTGCGGAAGAATTGAATGTCGTCTCGATCATCGATCGAAACATATTAGAGCAATCGCTTTTGGATCTCGAAGGGTGGTCTGCTGCGAATCTTCACATCCCGCGGGTGTCAGTCAACGTTTCGGCACGCCGCCTTCAGGATGAGGAACTCATAAAGAGTCTTAGGAAACTAAATATCAAGAAGGGAGCAGTTGCATTCGAGCTCGTTGAGTCAATTTTCCTTGACGAAAATGATGATTTTGTTACCTGGAACCTTGAGCAGATAAAAGAGCTCGGTATTGACGTAGAAATAGACGATTTTGGTACGGGCTACGCCTCTATAGTCAGCTTGCTCAAGCTGCAGCCTCGCCGGCTGAAGATAGATCGCCAACTGGTCATCCCAATTGTCAAATCGCCGCAACGAAGGCAGGTCGTCTCGTCGATCATTGAAATCGGCAAGTCCCTGGGTATCGAGGTCGTAGCGGAAGGTGTCGAGACGACGGAGCACGCACGGATACTCAAGAGCTTGGGCTGCGACATACTGCAGGGCCATGCCTTCGGGCATGCGCTGGATTCCGACGGACTAAAGGCCTTTGTTCGATCTCGGCGTTTGCGCACGGAACGGATTTTGGATGAACCGCTCCGGTTGGGTAGAGTATAAGCGCATACGCCTCACGTCACAGTGTAGCGCTTCGCTTGAGTCTTAGGATTTGGAGATTGGCCGATCACGGCAGAGGAGTTCTGGGCGCCCATGCACCCGATGAGACCCGGCCCCGGACGAGCTGATCGGCGAACCCTATCGCGGCATCCGTCCGGGGCCGGCTATCGACGCAGCCCGATCACACCGAGAAGGCGACGCTGTTTCGCCTGCTCGACGGCGAGCGCAATGCCGGCGTCAGCTTAACCGAGAGTTTTGCGATGTGGCCCGGCTCCTCCGTGTCCGGCATCTACCTGTCGCATCCCGAAAGCTATTATTTCGGCGTCGCCAAGGTCGAACGCGACCAGGTCGAGGACTATGCGCGCCGCAAGTGCATGCCGCTCGCTGAGGTCGAGCGCTGGCTAGGCCCGATACTCAACTATGTGCCGGCGCAAGGGCTTGACGCAGCCGCGTGAGGCGGGAAATTACGGTGCGTAACTGATGGGGCGAGGAGCCCCATGAATCATCAAGGGGCGTCGGAGGATCGTCGGTCGACCTCCTCAAACGCCGCTGCGAACCCGTTCCGAATTGGTCAGGGCTTCGCCAAGACGGCCTACGGCTTGTTTCAGTGCCTTTTCCGCGGAATCCGTCAGCGATTTGGCGCCTCCCTCGCAAACGGCGCCAGCATCGCCTTGCGCGTTGCCTCTAGCGGAGACGGCCCAGCGGCTTGGTTGCGAGGGGGACTGGCAGCTGGAGGCCGCTGGGCCTTGACCACCAGCGAGCGTAAGAGGAGGCGCTGTAGTGGCCTGACCAAAAACTTGCGCTCAAGGCAACGGAATAGCATCATTCGAACGAACACTGTGAGGGAACCTATTGTTCTGTCGGCAACGGCTCTGCATGGTGGAGCAGCTGGCCGAGGTCACGCATGTCGAATGTCTGGCCACAGACGGGGCAGAACTGGAAATGCCCTGCTTCGTCGTTGGCCGGCGGCCCGTGGCGCCTGCCCTTGATGCCGGTTGCCGGGGTTGTTGGTTGGATCTCGTCTCACGTTGGTCAACACCGCGCTTTTGATAGGACGGCCCGACAGCCTATCGGGGGTGACCAGCGGGCCGCCGGGCCTAACCGGCGTGAGGGGAACGAGAGCGGCGCCGGCTGGGGTGGCATTCTAATCCCTTCATGCGCTACTGCTAATATAGTAAGGCGGATGCGGCATGCGAGATCCTTCTCCCATTGCAGGTGCCGGCTACCCCAATCTCCAAGTTGATCAAACGACAGTTGCTCCCTTAGCCTGCAAAAATTGCAGGTGTCAGCAACGCCGGGTGTTGGAACCCGGCAATTGGGGGCAATTGGGGAGACGCATCATGACCGATCCCATCATGGACTTAGTCGAAACGGCCATCATCCCCGATGTCTTCATTTCAGGGATGGCCGACATGGAAAATTTGGGAGACGGGAATTTCCGGTGCATATTTTACAGCCGGCAGCGAGCGATCTACGAGCGTGGAAAGTTCGAACACGTGATTGTGTGCCGCCTCGTCATGTCGGCTGGCGCGGCTCATGCGATGCTGAAACAAATCGCACATGCCGTTGAACGAGGATCGGATAACACAGATTCCATCGGCTTTCCTGGTGGGGCACTTCAATGACAATCCTTCGTCTGCACCCCGCCATCGCCTAAAGGAATTAACGAGCCCCTGCTTGAAGTGCACACCGAGCACTTGCCGAAGCGCCTGATGACCCATAAGCCGATGAAGGTGGTGGGTGGCAAAAAGCGTGGTTCACCGAACGATTTCGGGGATGATTTTGTGAGCGACGGTCAGTCGCTCGCGGGGGGTGGCCGGCGCCACGCTCAATCCTTTGCATCGTCACCGTCTTGCACAGAGCCATCGTTTTCATCTGCCGGGCTTTCTAACCCGGCTAGTTGCCGGTCGGCCATTTCTTTAGCGAGGCCCACCAGGGCATCGACCTCTTGCATCTGGTCCACGTGACCGCCATTGGCGACGCGTTTCCGGATCCTCTTCAGTTGGTCAGAGGTAAGTCGCAATATTCCGGCGATGGACAGCTTCTTGGCCACGCCTGTATCTCCTGCATCTCAACCCACGAGACAAGCAAGCGTTCCCGGCTCGGCGGTAATTCCGCTGTGTTGAAGCCATAAGGTGCCTCGCAATGGGTCAATACGTCTGGCACCGCAATTGCAGGTCAAGTATGGGGGAATGGGGTGGAGGCCCGTCGCTTCGCAAATGTAGCGGCGGGTCTTCTACATAAAGGCATAAAGGTCGCGCCCCAGCCTACGCGTTGCCGTCCGTATCGCTTTCCTCGTCTATCGTGCGCACAGGCAGATAGGCGTTGGTTTCCAGCCATTCGCGCAGCACGATCTGAATGAGGTCGGACCGACCAATTTTCATTTCAGCCGCGATGGAATTGAGCGCGTCCTCCGTTGCGGGCTCAAGCGGCACGCCTGAGACGTTCCTGAGCATCAATGCGGCGCGACGCAGGATGATCTGTAGATCCGCGCGCGACATGTCCGCGATGCGATCGGCAGCGTTAGTCGCGATGACGCAACCACCGCCATGGCCTTCGCGTTTAACCGCCTTAATCCTGGCGAGCGATAAAAATGGCGGCGTTTATTCCGATTACAGTCTACCTAAATAACAAGCCGATGGTGGTCGCTTCGATAGCGGACGCCGAGATGGCGCTTCAGCAACCATGGCCACTCATGGAAAAGCCGTCCCGGCTTGAAGCAATCCGAATGATCGAGGAATGCCTGGCCGGACATTGCAGTCACCAAGCTGCGTTCGCTGCTTTCAAGGCGGCCGCATCTGAACAGGGACTTCTTAAGCGAAAGCGTCCAAGCGCAGGCCTTAAGAAATTTGACGGGGTTGCTGAAGACCTGATGTAATGAGGTGGAACGGCCCGCTCCATGCTGCTATCGCGATTTCCCGCAACCCTTACCAATCGTTACAAATCAATGACTTATGTTGCTGTTCGTTACACGCCTTTAGCAACATGGTTTTTAGCCGTTTTGGTAGCTAAGTGCTTGAAATTACTTGGCTGGGGAACCTGGATTCGAACCAGGACTAACGGAGTCAGAGTCCGTGGGTCTACCGTTAACCTATTCCCCAGCAGGCGCGGTTGAAGAAAACCGCGCGGGCAGGGCGGCGATGGCGCCGCGCGTGCCTTGTAGCCGCCGCCGGAAAATAGTCAAGCCTGCCCAGCCCTTCAATCAGCGCAATTGCTTCAGGTTTTGACTTGCCCTCACTCTTGCCCATTCCGGGGCGAGCCGCTTGTCTCGTGGGCTCTCCCTTCTCCCCTTGTGGGAGAAGGTGGCCGAGCGAAGCTCGGTCGGATGAGGGGTGTTCCAGCTTGGCATCGCCGCGTTCCGTCCAACACCCCTCATCCGGCTCGGCGCTGCGCGTCGATCCACCTTCTCCCACAAGGGGAGAAGGAAGAAGGGGCGGTGCCCCTCAATTCTCACTCCGCCCGAGCTGCGAGTGCTCAAAATACAGCACGACGCCGAGCGCTATCACCAGCGGGATGATCAGGTAGAACAGCCGGAACACCAGCAGTGCAGCCAGCACGCCGACCGGGTCCATGTGCGACAGGCCGGCGAGGAAGACGACCTCGAACACGCCGAGCCCGCCCGGCGCATGCGAGATCTGGGCGATCGAGAACGACACTAGGAAAATGCCGAGCACGACGAAATAGCCGGGATTGCCGGCCGCCGGCAGGGCGAAGAAGATGATCGCCGCCGCTGCCAGCAATTCGATCGGGCCGATCAGCAATTGCCGCGCGACGATCGGCAGCGCCGGATAATGGACCTGAAAACTGCCGATCTTCAGCGGCCTGAGATGCAGCCAGCTGCCGAAGACGTATGCCGCCACCAGCAGCAGCATGGCGAGGCCCGCGGCTATGGTCAGGCCATGGTGCGGTACGCCGGAGAACCGGTCGATGATTTCAGGCTCGAAGACCAGCACGAGGCCGGAGACGAAGATCGTCGACAGCACGAAGGTGATCCAGCAGATCGCCACCAGGACGCCGACATCCTGCCCAGTTAGCCCCCTTGTGCCGTAGGCGCGGTAGCGGATCACCGCGCCGGAAAACACCGAGCCGCCGATATTGTGCGACAGCGCGTAGGTGGTGAAGGAGCACAGGGTAACGAACAACCAAGAGACCTTTTTGCCGATATGCAGGAGCGCTATGTGGTCGTAGCCGGCCAGCGACGCATAGGCGATGACCGAGCTCAGCGCGGCAAGCACCCAGCCGCGGGCAGGGATGGCGACGATGCCGTCCCAGACGTCGTCGAGCGAAATGCCGCGCAGCTCATGCAGCAGCAGCCACAGCGAGAAGACGACCGCCGCAGCGCCGACGACCGGCCAGAAATAGCGCCTCCAGTTCATGGCGTGACGATCATGCGCTGCAGCCCCGTTGCCCCTTTCCGGGTTCGCGTCAGGAAAACTGCCCGCGATTCCGAATGTCCATTCCCGCTATTTCAGAAATGCCTTATCGAAGCCGGCTATTCAACCGCGAAGGCGCGCCGCTGCGCTGGCGCCTTCCCTTCTCCCCTTGTGGGGCCCGAAGGGCGGGCGAGGCCCGTGACTCGCCCCGGGCGGTGGATCGGCGCGCAGCGCCGAGCCGGATGAGGGGTGTTGGAAGAAACTCGGCTTGAAAAAAGCGAATAATTTGAAGTGATTACGTCTTCAACGCCGCGATCCGTCCAGCACCCCTCATCCGACCGAGCTTCGCTCGGCCACCTTCTCCCACAAGGGGAGAATGGGTCACCATCTCAGCGCCCCTCCCGCGAACGCATTTCATGTCTTGGTGATCCGGCCCGGCGCTGCTAGTCTGGCGGCAACTTAGAACACGTGAAAGCGCCTGCTGCGTCCGGTCTCCGGTTCGCGCGGCGCCGGAAGGAACTGAAGTGGAAGACCACGACACCGGCGCCGGCGCGCCGGAAGTGGGCGTGTCCAGGGCTTCGCCGCCGCCTTCGGGCCAGGCAAGCCCACCCGCCGGCCGGCACAATGGCCGCCCGGTGCAGCCTTGGTCCGGTCACGGACAGGCAGGCGACGCGTCCCAGCATCAGAATGGCCAGAATCAGAAGGCCAAGACCAGGAAGCGGCGAAAACGTCGGCGCGGCCGCAAGGTCTTTGTGCGCGATGACGCTCACCTCGCAGCGGCCGGACTGTCGGCGCCCGCCGGCAGCGTTCCAGCCAGCCGGCCGCCCGAGGCGATCGTCGCGGCTTTGCCGTCAGCTGCGCCAAGCAGGCCGGAGCAGGATGTCCGCCGCCCGCCGGTGCAGGAACTGCCGGTGTTTGCCGCACTCGACCTCGGCACCAACAATTGCCGGTTGCTGGTGGCGGTGCCGACGCGGCATGGCCAGTTCCGCGTCATCGACGCTTTCTCGCGCATCGTCAGGCTGGGCGAGGGCCTCACCGCCAATGGCCGGCTTGGGCAGCCGGCGATGGACCGAGCGGTCGAGGCGCTGAAGATCTGCGGCGACAAATTGCGCAGCCGCAAGATCAGGAAGGCAAGACTGATCGCCACCGAGGCCTGCCGCACGGCCGCAAACGGCGCCGAGTTCCTCGACCGCGTCGAGCGCGAGGCGGGGTTAAAACTCGAGATCATCGACCGCCAGACCGAGGCGCGGCTGGCGGTTTCGGGTTGCGGCTCGCTGGTCGACCGCGACACGCAAGGCGTAGTCCTGTTCGACATCGGCGGCGGCTCCTCGGAAATCGCGCTGATCGATCTCACCGGCCACCGCTCGCCGAGGCTCGCCAACCACATCGTCTCCTGGACGTCGCTGCCGGTCGGCGTGGTCTCGCTGGCCGAGCGCTTCGGCGGCCGCGCCGTCACCCGCGAGATCTTTGCCGCCATGGTCGAGGATGTGGCCGTGCGCCTGCACGCCTTTGACGGGCGCGAGCGGCTGAGCCATGTGCTCGCCAGCCCGAAATTCCACCTGCTCGGCACCTCGGGCACGGTGACGACCCTGGCCGGCGTCCACCTTGACCTGGAACGCTACGACCGCCGCCGCGTCGACGGGCTGTGGATGGACCGCGACAGCGTCGACCGCATGGTCGAAAAACTGGTCGGCTGGGATTTCCAGCAGCGCGTCGCCAACCCTTGCATCGGCGCCGATCGCGCCGATCTGGTGCTGGCCGGCTGCGCCATCCTGGAAGCAATCCGCGCGGTGTGGCCGTCGGAGCGGCTGCGCGTCGCCGACCGCGGCCTGCGCGAGGGCATATTGAGCGAACTGATGGCCGACGACGGCGTCTGGCGCAACAACGGGCGTGGCAGAGCATGATCCCGAACCGAAGGACCGCGTCAGCGAAAAGTGGCAACCGGTTTTCGCTAACGCTGACCTTCGGTTCGGAAAAGATCATGCTCGAACAAGAAATCAAGCAATGACCAAGAAACCGGAAAAACCAGGCTCTGCCGGCATTCGCGTGCTGAAGACGCGGATCAAGAAGAAAAGCGGCCTGAAGGAATCGTCGCGCCGCTGGCTGCAGCGCCACATCAACGACCCTTATGTCCAGCGCTCCAGGGCCGACGGCTACCGCTCGCGCGCGGCTTACAAGCTGATCGAGATCGACGACAAGCACCATCTGCTCAAGCCCGGCATGAAGGTCATCGACCTTGGCGCGGCGCCCGGCGGCTGGTGCCAGGTCGCCGCCGCGCGGACGAAATCGACGGCCGAACATCCGCATGTCGTCGGCATCGACTATCTCCAGATGGATGCGGTGCCCGGCGCGCCGGTGCTGTTGATGGATTTTCTCGACCCGCAGGCGCCGGAAAAGCTCGCCGAAACGCTGGGCGGCCAGCCGGATATCGTTTTGTCCGACATGGCGGCGCCGACCACCGGCCATCGCCGGACCGATCACATCCGCACCATGTATCTGTGCGAGGTGGCGGCCGATTTCGCGCTTTCGGTACTGAAGCCGGGCGGTCATTTCCTCGCCAAGACTTTTCAGGGCGGCGCCGAAAACGAGCTGCTCGCCAGGCTCAAGCAGAATTTCCGCTCGGTCCATCACGTCAAGCCGCCGGCCTCGCGGGATGAGTCGGTGGAGCTTTATTTGTTGGCGAAGGATTTTAAGGGTTAGCGTCTTTTCCTTCTCCCCTCGTGGGAGAAGGTGGCCGAGCGAAGCTCGGTCGGATGAGGGGTGCTCCAGCTTGGCAACACGCTTGCAGTTTTCGTCGCCTCGTTTCTTCCAACACCCCTCATCCGTCTCGGCGCTGCGCGCCCATCCACCTTCTCCCACAAGGATGTTTGGACTGGGGACATCGCGAACAGGTGTGCGAGGACATCGCGAACAGTTTTGCGCATTGTGCGCGAGGGGGT